>JADCGX010000221.1 GCA_020248785.1 Burkholderiales bacterium
CTCGGCATGCGCCCACGACAGCGCCTTGTGCTTGCTCGCGTTGGCCCCGATCTTGGTGCCGTCCAGCGCCACCTGCCCCAGCTTGAGCAACTTCATCTCGCGCGCCAGCAGCAACACTTGCACGAACAGCGCTTCGACCTGGGGCAGAAACCGCCGCCGAAACGTCGCCAGCGTGTCGTGATCCGGATGCGTGTTGGCCGCGACGTACCGAAACGCTACCGAGTCGTAGGTGGCCCGCTCGATCTTGCGGCTGGAATGCACGCCGCTGGCGTAGCCGTAAATCAGCAACCCCAGCAGCACCGCCGGATGGTGCGCCGCCGAGCCGCGCCCCGCGTATCGGCCGATCAGTTCGCTCAAGTCCAACCGCTCGATCACCTCAACCACGAACCGCGCCAAATATGTCTCGGGCAGCCACTCATCGATCGACGGCGGTAACAGATAGGCAGTGTGGCGATCGGCTTGAACGAATCGACTCATCGGGATGTCAACCCAAAGTAGAAATGTCCCCTACGAAGCAAGATAGAGATGTCCCCTTTGAAGCGGGTGGAGGGCAGGTTCAGGGATTTGCGTTCGCGCCGCCCGGTCGGGCGGCGCGAACGCGCGCGGCGCGGTTGGTGGTCTTTGGCGGGCGCAGGACATCCCACGGTGGCGGTGGGGGTGAAAGCGGCTCGATGCGCTGCCGGGCGCGCGCCTGCTCGACCATCGCGTCGACCGTCTTGTCGTCGGCGATGCGCGGCGGCAGCTCGTGGCGCGCGAAGGACTTGAACGGCAGCGGCTTGCCTGCTCATCCGTCAACTCGATCCCTGGGGCAACTCGCAATCGCTCACTCCAATGCAAACCGAAGTAGAGCATTGGGGGTGGCTCACTCACTTAAGTTTCTCCAAGAAAAGAACACTACACTAGATCTCTTGCCTCGACCTTCTTGCACATCGCGTCGAACGTCATGTTCACGGGTACAGGCGCCGGAAGGGCCGCGGATCCCCCCGCGCCGAGCGTCAGCATGCAGCGCTTGTTTTCGTGTGACGGGGTTCTTGGGCCGAGGCACGGGCGGGGCGCCGGCGCGTCGCCCGCGCCGGCCTTGCCGCTACTTCAGCGGCGCAGCGCAGTGACCCGCGCCTTCGACGGCCGGCTGGCCCAGCGCCCACGGCGGCGGCTCGGCGAAGCGGTTGTACGGGCGCGCGCCGGCCCAGTCGAGCGCGAGCAGCGCAAACAGGCTGAGCCAGAACGCCACGGCGAAGACCGTGCTGCGCTTCATGCCTTCAGCCCCAGTGCCGCCCGCAGCTTCACGCCGGCCAGCGAGCCCGCAAAGGCCGCCGCGAACCACACCCAGCCGTGCAGGCTGCCGGTGGAGATGCCCGAGAAGAACGCGCCGATGTTGCAGCCGAAGGCCAGTCGCGCGCTGTAGCCCAGCACCAGGCCGGCGAGCACGGCCGCGAGCCACTGCGTGCGCGTGGCGGTGGTCTTGGGGCAGTCGGTGCCGCGCCGGCGCGCCGCGACAAAGGCGCCGAAGAGCAGGCCCAGGTTGGTGATCGTGGTGACGTCGGCGAGGATCGTTTGCTGCACGTGCTCCAGCTGCGCCGGCCGCCCCCAGAACGCATTGGCCGCGAGGTCGTAGCCGAGCGTGTTGGCGACCTTCGCACCGGCCAGCCCCAGCCCGTAGACGATGCCCCAAGGCTGCCCCGCGATCATGAGGTTGAGCACGCCAAAGAGCGCCAGCAGCACCGCGCCGATGTAGATGGCGCGCGGCTGCCAGCGCGTGGTGGTCGCGCGGCGAAAGCGCCACAGCAGCGCGGCTAGCCCGCCGAGCGCGGCCAGTTGCAGCACGAGCGTGGGCACCACGCCTATCGCACTGGGCAGCGCCACCGGCGGCAGCGCGCCGAGCGCCAGCCAGCGGTCCAGGTGGGCCGCGCCAAAAAAGCTGCCCGCGATGAAGCCCGGCAGCACGGCGAGGCTGAAGATGTTGCCGAGCCCGGCCTTGTACAGCGTGCCCGAGCCGCAGCCATCGGCCACCTGCATCGCTGCGCCGAAGACAAAGGCGCCGAGCACCAGGCTGACCGACAGCGGGCCATAAGCGCCGGTCAGCGCCTCGTCACTGGCGATGAGGGGGATGCTCACCACCATCGCCAGCGCGATGGCGAGCAGCTGCGCGAGAAAGCCGGTTGGATCGCGGTCGCGGATCCACGCGCGCCAGCCCGTGGTGAAGCCAAAGGCCACGCCCGCGAGCACCGCGCCGAAGCCGATGCCGACGACGAAGAGCAGGCCCTGCCGCAGGCCGACGATCCAGGTCACCGCGAGCCACAGCGCCACGCCGAGCGCGATCCACGGCGCCAGCCGCGCGCGGGCCGGTGCCTGGGGGGCGTGGCGCGTTTCCGACGATCCTGTGATGGTTGCCATCTTCGTGTACTGGCCTGACGCTCGACGCTTGGTGCTCGACGGCGGTTAGTGTCCCGACCCACAAGTCTTGAAGCATTGCCTCGGGCGTGCCGAACGGTGGCCCACAACGATGGCGAAATGGCCACCAGACGCGAAGCCGCGCGCAGCCGGGTCGGGAACCCGGCGAGCACGGCGACAGAGGTTGGCCACGATTCTTGCCATTGTTGTTTCGAAACCTATGGGTTGGGACACTAGCCCGCCAGCGCGTCGCGGATCTGCATCCAGAATTGCTGCAGGCGCGAGGGCACGTTGTCCATCGCGCCGCCGCTCTTGCTCCAATCGACGATCGACTCTGGATAGAGCTTCACGTCCTTCTGGCCCAGCACCTCGCTCAGCACGAACCAGTTGGTCGCGGCCCAGTGGCCCGTGTTGCAGAACGAGACCGTCGGCTGCGACAGGTCGAGCGCGTGCGCCTGCGCGACCTGCCGCACCTGCGGCTTGGGCAGCAACGTGCCGTTGGGCGCAAACCAAACGGCGTTGTCGACATTCTTTGCCCCGGCGATGGTGCCCGGCTGCTTGGCGGCCGCGTGGCGCGTTTCGCCGTTGAAGAAGGCTGGCGGGCGCGCATCGAGCAGCAGCGTTATGCCGCCGAGGGCCCGTTCGACGTCGGCGCGGGTTGCGACCAGCGCCGGATCGAGCGTTACGGTGAAGTCCGACCTGGCCACCGCGCGCGGTGCATCTGCGGAAAGCGGTAGGCCCGCCGCGGTCCATGCCTTGATCCCGCCGTTGAGGATGGTGAGTTCCTTGACGCCGGCCGCCTTCAGCGTCCAGTACGCGCGCGCGGCCGCGCCGAAGTCGGTGGAGTTGGCGCCGGCATAGACGATCGCCACCGGCGTCGTGGCCGTGATGCCGAGCGACTGCACCAGTGCCGTCAGGGCGTCCTTGCTCGGCAGCGCGCCCGGGTTGTCCTTCGGCCCGCGCCACTTGGAATAGGGCGCCGGCAGGCTGCCCGCAATGTGGCCGCGCTCGAACGGCGTCTTGCCGGTGTCGTCCTTGCCGTCGCGGATGTCGATGACGCGTAACGCCGGGTCGCTCAGGCGCACCGACAGCTCGGCGGGCGTGGCCAGGGGGCTCGCCTGCGCGCTGGCCGCCAGCACGAGCATGGCGAGCGCAGCGAAGAGCGGGTAGAGCAAGCGCGCCGGCTCGCGCACGGCTGGAACGGCGGTCATGACGGGCATGGCGGTCTCTTGAGTGGTGCAGGGACCGCGATGCTGCGGCAAACGCCGGGGTCCGTGCGCGTGATCTGGTGATGAGGATATGCCCGCAGGGCCGATGCGGGCATTGGCAGGCACAATGGTGGCACCGCCTGGAGCACGGATCATGCACGGCCAGACACATCTCACCGACTGGAAGCACGACGGCGTGCGCGTGATCCGCGGCGACCAGCTCGATCCCAACACGGCACAGACGCCGGGCATGAACCGCGCGGCCGCCATCAATGCCGCCCGCGTGGGCGCGCAGAAGATCTGGGCCGGCACCGTGACGATCCATCCCAACGCCAAGACCGGCGCGCATCACCATGGCGCGCTCGAAAGCGTGATCTACGTGGTGCGCGGCAAGGCACGCATGCGCTGGGGCGAGCGGCTGGAGTTCACGGCCGAAGCCAACGCCGGCGACTTCATCTACGTGCCGCCCTATGTGCCGCACCAGGAGATCAATGCGAGCACCTCCGAGCCGCTGGAGTGCGTGCTGGTGCGCTCCGACAACGAGGCCGTGGTGGTCAATCTCGATATCGAGCCCGCCGAGCGGCCGGAGGACGTCGCCTGGGTCGACCCGATCCACCGCGCGCCCGCAGGCAAGGCGATCTGAGCCGGCCGCGTCAAGCCGATCCCCACGCACGCCGATCCCCGCGCACGCCCATCCCCGCGCACGCCCATCCCCGCGCACGCCGCAGCGCTCCATCGTCGTATCGCACTGGCATGAGTCCCCGCTACCCCGAGAGCATGCTCGCCGAGCTGCCGTGGTCCTTCGCGGAGCCGCTGCCCGCCTCGGCCATCGAACTGCTCGATGCGCTGACGCGGTATGCCGAGCGCATCGGCGCGCCGATCTCGCCGCGCGAGCTGCTCAAGGTGTTCCCGGGCGAGCACGTGGACCTGCGCTACGAAGTCGCCACCCCGCTGGCCGACGGTCAGATTCGCCGCAAGCACCAGGTGGTGCGCGTGGCGGCCGAGGGCCGGCCGCTCACCCACGTTGAAATCCTGTTCGAGCTGCATCGCGCGGCCCAGCGCGACCTTGCGCACGACGCGCATCACTATTTCGAGGGCCTGTTCCTGCTGCCCGACCCCTACGAGGTCGGCGTGCCGGCCTACGACGTCTTCCTCGGCAGTTAGTCCCGCGTTCATCTCCGCGCCCCGCCATGACCCTGCCCCACGTGGCGAAGGTGCGGGGCATTCGTCTTGTGCATCCGATCCGCGCATGAGTTGCGATGCGACGAACATCGCTGGGAGGGGACGTTGGCGAGCAGGGGCAAGGACACGACGAGGGGCAGCACCATGAGGAGCAGCAACGCGGACAACGCGCCGCGCCGCGCGCCCCGTGGTAGCCATCAGGAGCGGCGTTACGCTGCCGCCGGCGCCGTGCGCCGCGGGCGCGGCCGCTGGCTACTTCCGCCGCTGCCGGTAGTGCGTCGGCAGGTAGAACGATGAGTCGCGCACCGGGGCCACCTCGTACCTGCGCAGCTCGTGCGTGATGGCAAACAGCGGCGCAGACGCACCGGCGGTCAGCGGCCCCAGGCCGAAGCCGCTGCCGCCGCAGGCCTGGCCACGCACGTCCCAGCGCAGGGTCGTGCGCACGGGCTGTCCAGTGATATTGGCCAGGTCACGCTCGACGTCGAACAGCGCGGCGCGATCTGCCGCGCTCAGCGCCTGGGCGAACAGGCTGTCGGCGAGCTCGCGCAATTCGACCGGCACGCGCCGCGCGAACTCGGCGCGCATGGCGCGCGCCGCCTCCTGCTCGAAGCGCTGTTCGATCTCGCGCCCCGCCTGCATCGCCGGTGTGACCGGCGTGGTCCACAGCTCTGCGGTGAGCGTGCTGGTGGAGCGGCGCCGCGCACTGTCCTCCAGCACCAGCGTCAGCACCCCCTGGCTTTGCACGGTTGGCCAGCCGTTGATGTCTTGGCGCGCGCCGCTGCTTTATGTCTGCCACGTGCGGCCCACCACGCGCAGCGGGCAGCTGGCGGGCGCCGCGCCCGCCTGCCCCGGCGAGGCATCGCGCGGGCGCGGCGTCGGGCAGCCGTTCAGCGGGCAGTCGCGATATTCGCCGCGGCCGATGTCGATCTCCCAGAGCCGACCCTGGTCCAGCCGCGTCACCAGTGCGCGGTTCTCGTTGCCAACCAGCAGGCGGCTCATCGTGCCGGTGCCCTTGAGCGTGCTCTACTCACGCCGCATGTCGGGGCGCGTGAGGACGGTGATGAAGCCCTCGAAGGGCACCAGTCCATTGACGTCGCCACTGCTGACCACCGACTCCTGCACGGCGGTCGGGCGCTCGGGCGAGTCGTCCTTGATCAGGGGCGCAATGGCCGGCGGAGTTTCGCAGGCGGCCAGCAGGGTCGCGGAGGCGAGCAGCGCGGAGAGCTTCAGGCCATGCAGGCAGGCGCGGACTGCGGCGTGGCGGGAGCCAAGTGTCGACAAGGGATTGTCCTTCGGCAGGCGCGGGCGACATTGCAGCGTAGTGCGAAGATCACGGCTGCAACAAGGAGAACAGCATGCGCGCTAACCCGTTGCGAACGCTCTGGAGCCAGGACAAGGCCGTGGTCATTGGCTGGCTCACCATCGGCGACAGCTTTGCCGCCGAGACCATGGCGCAGCAGGGCTGGGACGCGCTGACCATCGGCCTGCAGCGCGGCGTGATCGACTACGCGGCCATGGTGCCGATGCTGTAGGCCATCAGCACCACGGCCACGGTGCCCGTGGTGCGGGTGCCGTGGCTGGAGCCCGGCATCCTCATGAAGGTGCTCGATGCCGGCGCCTATGCCGTCATCTGCCCGATGGTGAACACGCGCGAGGACGCGCACAAGCTCGTTGCCTGGACCAACTACGCACCGCGGGGAACACGCAGCTACGGCCCGGTGCGCGCCACACT
This sequence comes from Burkholderiales bacterium, assembly GCA_020248785.1. Classification (GTDB taxonomy): domain Bacteria; phylum Pseudomonadota; class Gammaproteobacteria; order Burkholderiales; family Burkholderiaceae_F; genus JALHMQ01. The sequence goes on from JADCGX010000221.1 coordinate 6,514, forward strand.
TTATGGCGGCGCCAACTACTTCGAGCACGCCAACGCGACCATCGTGCGCTTTGCCATGATCGAGACCGCGCAGGCGCTCGACAACCTGGATGCCATCCTGTCGGTCGAGGGACTCGACGCGTTCTACATCGGTCCGTCGGACCTGTCGATCTCGCTCGGCTGCAAGCCGTCGTTCGACGAACTCGAGCCCACGGCGGCGCAGGCGATGGAGCACATCGTCGCGCGTGCCAAGCACCACGGCGTGGTGGCCGGCATGCACAACGGCGGCCCGGCCGCCGCGCGCGCCCGCATCGCCAAGGGCTTTCGCTTCGTCACCGTGGGTTCCGACGCGCGGCTGCTCGCAGCCGGCTCGCAGGACATCCTTCAGGCGATGCGCGCCTAGCCGGCGAGCAGCTGCGCGTAGCGCTCCAGGGCGACGTTGCCGCCGCTGATGATCACGCCGACGCGTTGGCCCTTCACGTCGACCCTGCCTTCGAAGGCCGCCGCAGCGCCGAGCGCGCCGGTGGGCTCTACCACGAGTTTCATGCGCTCGGCGAAGAAGCGCATCGCGCTGACGAGCTGCGCATCGCTGACCGTGACCACCTGATCGACCAGCGCGCGCATCACGGCAAACGTCAGCTGCCCCGCGTGCTGCGTCTGCGCACCATCGGCGATCGTCCTGGGCACCTCGATGTGCACGATCTCGCCCTTGGCCAGGCTTTGCTGCACATCATTGCCGGCCTCCGGCTCGACGCCGACAACACGACACTGCGGCAGCAGCGCCTTGGCCGCCGTGGCGCAACCGGAGATCAGCCCGCCGCCGCCAACACAAACCAGCAGCAGATCCAGCCCGCCGCCATCGAGTTCGCGCACCTGCTCGATGAGTTCGAGCGCCGCCGTGCCCTGCCCGCTCATCACGTCGGCGTGATCAAACGGCGGGATCAGCGTGCCGCCGCGCTCGGCGGCCAGCCGCTGGCCGATCGCCTCGCGGTCTTCCTTGTAGCGGTCGTACAGGACGACTTCAGCGCCGTACTCGCGCGTCGCGGCGATCTTTGCCGGCGGCGCGTCCTGCGGCATCACGATCACCGCCGGCATGCCGAGCAGCCGCGCCGACAGCGCGACCGCTTGCGCGTGATTGCCGCTGGAGAACGCGATCACCCCGCGCGTGCACTGCTCCGGCGTGAACTTCGCCAGCGCGTTGTACGCCCCGCGGAACTTGAACGCCCCCATGCGCTGCAAGTTCTCGCATTTGAAGAAGAGCTGCGCGGAGGTGCGTCCGTTGGCAGTGCGCGAGGTGAGCACCGGCGTGCGATGGGCCACGCCGCGCAGGCGGGCGCTGGCGTCAACGATGTCGTCGAAGCAGATGGGAAGCGTCATGTCGGCTCAAGCAGCCTTGCTGCACGGACCGACAGTGTAGGAGTTAGCTCGTCACCTGCTACGCAGACGCAGTCGGCCGCCGCGTCGCCCCAGTACCAGTGACTGATGGCATGGATGGGCCCGACGGGGCTGCGCGACTGGCGCGCGCCCAGCAGGCCGAGCACCGATGTCCGCTTTGCCCGCGAGAATCCGTATTGAAGGTGCCGGGGCCCGGACGCCACGCTTGACCCGCCTTATGGTGCCGCCGCGCACGCCCAGCCCACCTCGCCAGGACCCACGCCATCACGCCCGAGACCTGGCCCGCCGTCAGCGCGCTGCTCGACGAAGCGCTGGCGCTGCCCGTTGAGGCGCGCGAGACCTGGCTGCAGTCGCTGCAGGGCGAGCGGGCAGCCCATCGCGACACCCTGCGCGACCTGCTGTCGCGCGCCGCCGGCGTGGAGACCGAGGACTTCCTGGCCACCCTGCCGCGCTTGACGCGGCTGAGCCCCGGCAGCGACCGCGGCCCGCTCACCGAGCTGGCCGCTGGCGAGTCCATCGGCCCGTATCGGCTGCTCTCCGAACTGGGCGCCGGCGGCATGGGTGCAGTCTGGTTGGCCGAGCGCAGCGATGGCCAGCTCAAGCGCAAGGTCGCGCTGAAGCTGCCGCGCCTGGTCTGGGCCAAGGGACTGGCCGAGCGCATGGCCCGCGAGCGCGACATCCTGGCCACACTGGAGCACCCCAACATCGCCCGGCTGTACGACGCCGGGGTGGACCAGCACGGCCGGCCGTATCTGGCGCTGGAGTACGTCGAGGGCCAGCCGATCGATGTCTACGCCAAGGAGCGCGGGCTGTCGGTGCGGCAGAAGCTCGATCTGCTGCTGCAGGTCTGCAGCGCGGTGGCCTTTGCGCACAGCCGGCTGGTGGTGCACCGGGATCTGAAGCCCAGCAACATCCTGGTCACGTCGGACGGGCAAGTCAGATTGCTCGACTTCGGCATTGCCAAGCTGATGGAGGGCGACAGTGCGAAGGAGACGCAGCTCACGCAGCTTGCAGGACGAGCCCTGACGCTCGATTACGCCAGCCCGGAGCAGATCAAGGGCGAGCCGATCGGGACGGCAAGCGATGTCTACAGCCTGGGCGTGGTGGCCTATGAGCTGCTGACGGGGGCCAAGCCGTACAAGCTCAAACGGGGCAGCGCGGGCGAGATGGAAGATGCCATTGCCTCGATCGACGCGCCGGCTGCCAGCACCAACAGCAGCGATGCTGCCACCAGCGCACAGCTGCGCGGAGATCTCGACGCGGTCCTGAACAAGGCGTTGAAGAAGCTGCCGGCCGAGCGCTATGGCACTGTCGATGGGCTCGCGGCAGACCTGCGCGGTTACCTTGCCGGCGATGCAGTGAGCGCGCGTCCGGACAGCACTGCCTACCGCGTGCGCAGCTGGGTCGATCGCCATCGCCTGGAAACCGCCATCGCCGTCGCCGTGGCATTGGCGCTGCTCGCGGGCGCATATGCGCAGGTGGCCGTGGCGCTGGCCCTGGGCGTGGGAATGGCCGTCGCCCTGTGGCAGCGCAATCAGGCCCTGCGAAGCGCCCGGCGCGCCGAGGAGCAGGCCGCAGAAGCGCGCGAGCAGACGCGCGCGGCCGAGCGCGCTGCCCGCCGCGAAGACCAGGTCAAGATCCTCTACGTCGAGGTGCTCGCCACGCTGGCCACGTGGAATGCCGAGCAGTTCAACGCGCCGCTGGCCGTGGCGCGGCTGGTGCAGCAGAAGCTGCGAGAAGTGGAGGAGCACCCCAGTACACCGAAGGAGAACGTCTTCGCCGCCCAGGAAGCGGTGATGGTGCAACTGCCCTTCATGGGCGACTTTGAGGGCGCCCTCGCGGTCGGCCAGCGGTACTTGGCCGGCCTGCGTGCCGGCGGCGCCCCGCGCGCGAAGCAGCAGATCGCCTATCTGGGCAATGCTCGCGCGATGATGTCGCTGGGGCGCCTGGAGGACAGCATCGAGCACCTGCGTGAAGCGCTTCGCATCGAGCCCGACAGCGACGATGCGCTGCGCAACCTGGCGCGCCTGCGCACCCAACTGAGCCGGGGGTTCCTAGGCATGGGGCGCCGGCAGGAGGCGCTGGAGGCCCTCGCTCCAGCACTCGAGCAGGTTCGCCGAAATCCCGCACTCTACGATCGCCGCCATGAGGTGCTGCAGAGTCAGGGACAGCTCCTGCAAGGTGTCGATGATCTGCAGGCGCTGCGCTTCCTCGAGGAGGCCTACGCGGCTTACCAGAGTGCAATGGCGCCGCAGCAGGCGGAGACGGGCGTCGGCCTCCTGCGTCTCGGACAGAGTCGGCTGGCCGTCGGGCAGTGGGCCGCCGCGGAGCGCGATCTGCGAGACGCGGTGGCGGCCCTGGACGGCATCTACGGCATGGCCGACCGGGACAGCGTGCTGGCGATGACCTGGCTGGCGGCGGCCGTGGCGGCGCAGGGCCGATTCTTCGAAGCGCGCGCGTTGCTCGAGGAGCGGCGTGCAGTCGTGCAGGCGGGCCATGGCCCCGATCGCGACGTGGCGCTGGCGTCCCTGGCGGCCAGACAGATCGACCTCGAGGTCGAGCATGGCGACCTCGACGCGGCATCGCGTGCCAGCGAGCTGATCGACGCCTTCGATCTGCGTGCGGCGGGCCTGAGGAACGTCGATCTCGTGCATCCGGCACGGGCCCGGTGGTTGCTGTTGGCCGGCCACGCCGACCAAGCGCGCGTGCTGCTGCAGTCGCGGCTTGACGAACTGCAGCGCCTGCCGGACTGGATGCCTGAAACCGTCCGCGTGCGGCTGCTGATCGCGGAAATCGACGTCCTGGAAGATCGTCGCACCAACGCGATGCAATCGGTCGGTGAGTTGCTGGCCCGGCTGCAGGCCGACGGCGCAATCCACACCGCGACCCACGCCGATGCTGTAGCCCTACGCGCCGAACTGCTGGCCGCTGGTGGCGCGGCGTCCGAGGCCGTCGAGCTGCTCGCGGCGGACGAGGCGGCACGTCACACCGCAGGACTCGGGACCCCGTCGGTGGTCCAACGGGCGGAACGGGCCTTGCGTGCGGCCGGGGTGCAGCGACGTGCCGGGGCTTTGCAAGCAGCGCGGGCACTGCTGCTTCAGGCGCGGGACGACCTGGCCTCGCAGCATCCGGCGAGCCCGCGTCTTGCCCGGCTGGCACAAGCGATGCGCGACGACGGCATGCCAGAGGCCGTGAATTGAGGCAGACGAACGCAGGAAGCCGCTGACAGACATCGCCGCCGATTAGCCAGATCATGCGTCGCTCTGGTAGCCCGCTGCGATCGACAATCGGCCCGGCAGCACTTCGAACTGGCGCTCGCTGCATTGATGTTGTCGCCGCCCGCTATGGCGGCGGTGGCTCAATTGCGGCGGGTCAACGGCGACTGATTCGTCCCTTCTACACCGGACTCCGCGTGGCTAACTTCGATACGCCTCCCGCACCAACTCCTGAAACATCCACACCCCCGACTCCCGCAGCGGATTGAGCCGCCCCGGCGCATAGGAGCCACTCGCCAGCCCGCGCTGCACGGCCTCGCAGATGCGGATGTCTTCCTGCTGCACCTCGTCGCTGAACTTGGCGTCCGCGGCGGCGCGGTGCTCCTGGCCGGGCGCGTAGAAGAAGTCGAACTCCACGCGGCAGCGGCCCGTGCCCAGTGGCACGACGCGGTTGGTCTGCAGCCGGCCCGGCAGGCAGTTGAGCATCGTGTTGGGCCAGAGCCAGTAGTACAGCGCCTCGCCCTGCCCATACAGCGCCTCGCCCGTGTCCAGCGGGCTCGCCTGCAGCACGTGCCAGGTGGCGAGCTCCGTGGTGTAGCTCTGGTAGTCGAGCGCGGCGTTCAGCGCCGGATGCACGCGCGGGACGTGGTAGCCCTCGAGGTAGTTGTCGACGTAGACCTTCCAGTCGCATCCGATCTCATAGGCCACATGCGCGTGGTGGCGGACCTGGGTGAGCCGATGCGCGACGCCCAGCCGCGCCTCGATGCCATCGACCACGCTGTCCAACGGCGGCAGGTCGTCGGTCAGCGCAACGAAGACCAGGCCCTGCCATTCGGCCACCCGCGCCTGCGGCAGGCACACCGCGTCGACCCGAAAGTCCTGCACGCGGCCCATCTCGGGCGCACCGCGCAGCCGACCATCCATGGCATAGCGCCAGCCGTGGTACTGGCACACGAGCTCGCGCGCGCCCCGGCCATTGCAGGTTGCCAGCGGGCCAGCACGGTGGCGGCAGACGTTGTGCAGGGCGCGCAGCGCGCCGTCATCCCCGCGCACCACCACGAGCGGCACGCCAGCCACCTCGCACACCAGGTGATCGCCGCTGTTCTCGACCAGCGCGGCATGCCCGGCCAGCTGCCAGCTCTTGCCGAAGATCTGGGTGCGTTCCAGCGCCGCGACTTCCGGATCGACATAGCGGGCCGCGGGCAGGGCGCGCGCCAGATCGAGCGGTTGCGCCGCCAGGTCCGCGGGATGCAGCGTCGCCTTGGGCATGCTTGATTTAGGGTGATGTCGGTCGCAGATGCGCCGATACTAGCGGCGCCGCGCGTCCGCCATGCACGCCCTCCTCGCACTGATCGAGCAATACGGCCTGGCCCTGGTGTTTGCCAATGTGCTTCTGGTGCAGCTGGGCCTGCCGCTGCCCGCCTTCCCCACGCTGATCGTCGTCGGCGCGCTGGCTGCGGCAGGCCTGTATCCGCCCGCGCTGGTGGTCGCACTGGCCGTGTTGGCAAGCGTCGTGGCCGACCTCGTCTGGTACACGGCCGGTGCGCGCGCGGGGCGGCGCGTCCTGAGCCTCATGTGCCGGCTGTCCCTGTCGCCTGACAGTTGCGTGCGCCAGAGCGAGGCGATCTACACGCGCTTCGGCCCGCCATCGCTGATGGTGGCCAAGTTCATCCGGGGCTTTGCCGCGATTGCGACCTCGATGGCCGGCATCGTGCGCACGCGCACCGGTGCGCTCGTACTCTTCGACGCGATCGGTGCCGCGCTGTGGGCGGGCGTCGGTGTGGCGCTGGGCTGGCTCTTCCGGGACGCTGTCGCGGACGTGCTGGCGGTGCGTGCGCAGGCCGGTCGCTGGGGCCTGGCGCTGTTGCTCGCCGCGCTGGCCGCGTTCATCGCCTTCAAGGCGTGGCAGCGGATCCAGTTCCACCGGCAACTGCTGCTGCCGCGGGTGAGCGTGGACGAGCTGCGGGCGATGCTCGATGCCGGCCAGCGGCCGCTGGTGCTCGACGTGCGCCTGCAAAGCAGTCACGACGAGTCACGCATCCCCGGCGCGCTGTGGATCGACAGCCGCGCCGTGGAGCGTGGCGCCGCGCACCTGCCCGCTGCCGACGAGGTGATCGTGTACTGCGCGTGCCCCAATGAGGCCAGTGCGGTGCTGGTGGCCAAGCGTCTGCTGCGGCATGGCTACACGCGGGTGCGCGCCCTGCATGGCGGCATCGACGCCTGGAAGGCGGCCGGTTACGGCCTGGAGCACGCGGCAGTGGACGCCGCGCCGGGTGCCGCGCGCCAGCAGCCCGACCTTGCTGCACAGCGCACGCAGCACTGAGCGCGCAGCCTTGCCGGCTGCCGTGCGTCTGGCGCGCGTCCGGCGTGCCTAGAATCGACCGCGCCTGTCGAACGCCATTCCCACGCGAGGGTCACGCATGAACTATCGCCGCCTCGGCCGCTCCGGCCTCAAAGTCTCGGAACTGTCCCTTGGCTCCTGGGTCACCTATGGCAACCAGGTTGACACGCGCGCTGCACGCGAGCTGATGGCTGCGGCCTTTGATGCCGGCGTCAACTTCTTCGACAACGCGGAGATCTACGCCAAGGGCGACAGCGAGACCATCATGGGCGCGGTGCTCAAGGAGCTCGCGTGGCCGCGCATCAACTACGTGGTGTCGACCAAGTTCTACTGGGGCATGCGCACCAGCGTGAACAACAACAACACGCTCAACCGCAAGTACCTGCTCGATGCGATCGACGGGTCGCTCAAGCGGCTGCAGCTGGACTACGTCGATCTCGTGTTCTGCCACCGGCCCGACCCGACCACCCCGATCGAGGAGACGGTGTGGGCGATGAGCGACATCATCAGCCGCGGCAAGGCGCTCTACTGGGGCACCAGCGAGTGGAGCGCCGAGGAGATCCGCGCCGCCTGGCTGATCGCCGACAAGCGCAACCTGCACAAGCCGGTGATGGAGCAGCCGCAGTACAACCTGCTGCATCGCAAGCGCGTGGAGCAGGAGTACGCACGGCTCTACGAGGACATCGGGCTGGGGCTCACCACCTGGAGTCCGCTGGCCTCGGGCCTGCTGACGGGCAAGTACCGCAACGGCATTCCGGCCGACTCGCGCGGCGCGGTCGAGAGCTACGCATTCCTGCGCGAGCTGCTCACCGACCCCGGCAAGAACATCGTGGTGGGCCAGCTGGAAGGGGTGGCCAAGGATCTCGGCTGCACGCTGGCGCAACTGGCGCTCGCCTGGTGCCTGAAAAGTCCGAACGTCAGCACCGTGATCACCGGCGCCTCGCGTCCGGCGCAAGTGGCCGAGAACATGAAAGCGCTCGAGATCGCCGCCCGGCTCGATGCCGGCACGCTGGAGCGCATCGACGGCGTGATCGGTGGCAATCACGACTGAAGGTGGTCGCCGGCTGTTGGACCGCCATGCGTCTGCGCTCGTCTTGATGCGACGCCGGGTCGGGCGAGGGCCAAGCGTCAAGGTGAGCTGCGGCCGAACGTAGAGGTAACCGCCGCGCGGAGGCGGGCGAAGCCCGCTGTAGCGCGGCGGGCGCAACGAAGGGTTGGGCGTCACTTGAGCCGCTGTACACCAACAGCTTTGTCCACGCCATCGACCTTCATTTTGAACACGCCACCGCTGCTGTAGACGAGCACCTTCGGCATGTAGGCGTAGTGGTAGTGATAGTGGTACTCGATCTGTTGCCAGATCTGCCCATTCATGGGTTTGACGATGGTTTCGCCTTCCCATCCATTGAATTGAACTCACCGTCAACCTGAGTTTCAATGACTGAGGCCGTCGGAGCGGCGCGACCGCGACCAGGAGTTTGACTGCGATTGCCCGAGCGATCCTCTTGGCCCTTAAGTACATCCGATTGGTAGGTCTCCTGGAGCAGCCGAACGATGCCTGCACGCTGTTCCGGCGTGAGCTGGTCCAGACCAAGGGCCTTCTGACGTTCAATGGAGACGAGTCGGTCCACCGTGACGGGCGGTTGATGGGCAGTCGCTATGGATAGCGCGCCGAAAGTCAATGTGAGGAGAAGGAGCCGAACAATGTGCATTGCAATTCCCTGCCTCTGTTGAATTTCGAGTGGGTAGACGGGCTACAAGGCTGCGCAGACTGGGGCTGCGGGGCGCCCTTGCCGGTGCGCGGGGTCAAGGGCGCGCGAATGCGCGGCGAAGCGAACCCTTGACGCCGAGACTCGGCGAATAC
>JADCGX010000222.1 GCA_020248785.1 Burkholderiales bacterium
ATAACCCGCCAGACTCGGCCATGGGCCAGCGTGTTCTCCTGCGTGCCGCGTCAAGGGTGCGCTGCGCCGGGCCGCATACCCCGCGGCCCGCCCTTGACCCGCTCAGCACCGCAGAATACCCACTCAAAATTCAAGAGAGGCCGTCTGCATCAGCAGATCACCGCGCAGCGTCTTGTGGTCGTTCAGGTCCTCGTAGCCCCAGCACAGCCCGTTCAGGCGCTGCGCGAGCATCTGGCGCAGGCCATGGCGGATGCGCTCGGGGTCGCGCGGATCGGGAATCGCGGCAGCAGCCGCGCGGCTCAAACCCCGAGGCTCATCGACCTGGCGCAACAGCAGCCGACCGCCGTCGCTGCTCAAGTCTGCGCCGCTGAAGTCCGCCTCGATGCGGTGACGACCCAAGCGGGCGAAGTCAACCTTGTCTTGCGTACACTTTGGCATCGGCGGTTCCCGGTGGTCTTCAGGCTTCGAACACCTCTGACAACGCGCGAAATCACGAGGCCGCCGACCTCATACTCGCGAAATATCCGGGCTAGAAGCGAGCCCGTAGCCCGAGCGAGAGCTGATTCAGCTGCGCAAAGTTGTAGACGTCATCGTTGTCCGCGCCACCCTCGACCACGCGGGCGCCTGCAAAGACCTCCATGCTCGGCGTCAGCGCATAGCCGATGCGGGCGCCCAGATCGATGGCGCGACCCTGCGGGCTTGCAAGGCCATCGAAATCCAGCGAAACACGCCAGTGGACACCGTAGCGCGCCTCGCCGGCAAAGTGCAGCAGGGGCACGAAGCCCGTGTTGGTCTTGCTGGCGGACACCGGCCCTTGGGCCAGTTCGATCTTTGCCGACCGGATCTTGGCCGTGACGCCCCAGTACCACTCCCAGTTGGCCGACGATGTCAGCGGCAGCCGATACGTGGCGCGGTACGAGTCGAAGCGATAGGTCGCCTGAACCGGCCCGGGCGCGAACGTGATGTTCTGGAAACGCACCGGCGCGGTGAGCGTCCCGCTGTCGTCGATCGAAAAGGGGGCGGCCAGCAGACGCCATTGGTGGCCGGGGCGGAAGCCATCGAACACGAGCGTGGCGCGCGCGCCTGCCCATGCGCCCTTGCCCAGGACGTCGACCAGCGAGAAGCGCGAGTTTGCGGCGTCATTGGGCGCCTGCACGGTGTTGCGCTGCTGCCAGACTGACAAGAGATCGAAGTCGAGCGTGGCCGCCGCCGCGGGCGCGGCCAGCAGACCGACGGGTAGCAGGGCGAGCAGGGGGCGCAGCGAAGCTTTCATGGTGGCGGTTGGTCTGGCGGCAAAATTGACCAGTCTGAGAGGCGTGGAGCCTGCGCAGGTTCCGGCACTGTCGTAGGGGTTTGCCCGCCTTGTCATGGCTACACTGGCTCATGTTCCCGCCGCCTGACTGGCACCGCCATGACCGCCGCCTTCGATCACCGCTTCAAGCCCAGCGTCATCACGAAGATGCTCGAAGAGTATGTGATCGGCCAGGAGGAGGCCAAGCGGGCGCTGTCGGTGGCGGTGTATGCGCACTACCGCAAGCTCGCGCTGCGCGAGGGCGAGATCATCAAGAGCAACGTGCTGCTGGTCGGGCCCACGGGCACCGGCAAGACGCTCATGTGCTCCACGCTGGCGCGCGTGCTCGGCGTGCCCTTCGTGACCGCCGACGCGACCACCCTGGCCCAGACGCGCTATGTCGCAGACGAGATCGAAGCCATCCTCGAGCGCCTGCTCGACAAGGCCGGCGGTGACGTCAACCGTGCCCAGCACGGCATCGTGTTCATCGACGAGGTCGACAAGTTGCGCTCGGCGGGTGTCAGCGCCGAACGCGGCTCGTCAGCCGAGAGCGTGCAGCACGCCCTGCTCAAGATCATGGAAGGCTCGCTGGTCAAGCTGCGGCGCGACCAGCAGATCGACACCACGCGCATCCTGTTCGTGTGCGGCGGCACCTTCGTCGGCTTGGAAGAGATCATCAAGACCCAGCACAGCTTTGGCGTGGTCTCGACCTCGGGGACCGACAGCCGCAAGATCATCGAGCGACTGAACTCGCACGTGAAGCCGACTGACCTCATCAGCTTCGGCCTCATTCCGGAGTTCGTCGGCCGCCTGACCGTGGTGGCGCGCTTTGGCGATCTCACGCGCGACATGCTCGTGCGCATCATGACCGAGCCGCGCCAGTGCATCTACAAGCAGTTCCGCGAGATCTTCGCCGTTGACGGTGTTGATCTCGTGGTTGAAAAACGAGTGTTCGACGAGATTGCCGACCTGGCCATCGAGTACAAGACCGGCGCGCGCAGCCTGCGCGGTCTGTTCGAGGAGATGATCGCCCCGGCGCTGTACGTCGTGCCCGATCAGCCCGAGGTCAAGCGCGTGCTGTACCGCTCGCTCTACGAAGAGCCGGAATTCGTGCGCGGGGCCGCGGGCGCATAGGCGTCGCTCAGGCGCAGCGCCATTTCGTTGCGCTTGAAGTCGAAGCCGAGGCAGCGGTACGGCGGCTGGCCCAGGTCCGTGCCAGCCAGGGTGACGTCCACCAGCCCGCGTGCGCGACATTCATTGAGCACGCGTTGGGTGAGCAGTCGTGCCAGGCCCTTGCGGCGCCAGGCCTCCACGGTGAACACGTTGTTGATGCGGACCAGCGTATGCACGGGGCCGAAATCCAGGCGCGGGCCCCAGTCGAGCAGGACGCAACCCGCGCCTGCGACCAGCGCGCCGTCGACTACGGCGAGTTGGCCGAAGTACTCGTCGCGCTCGATCTTGGGTGCCAGCCAGCGCGCGTAGTGAGCGATGGCCTCATGCGCCTCGGGGTGGTCGAGGTAGCGGGTCGTGGCAATCGCCGGCGCATCCGCGGCCGTGACCGCCCGCAGCGTCCATGGTGCCGCGTCCATCAGCCCCCGGTGCCGCCCACGGTCAGGCCCTCGATACGCAGCGTGGGCTGGCCCACCCCCACCGGCACGCTCTGCCCGTCCTTGCCGCAGGTGCCGATGCCGGAGTCCAACTGCATGTTGTTGCCGATCATGGTCACGCGCGTGAGCGCGTCCGGGCCATTGCCGATCAGCGTTGCGCCCTTGACCGGGGCGCCGATCTTGCCGTCCTCGATGAGATAGGCCTCCGCCATGCTGAACACGAACTTGCCGTTGGTGATGTCCACCTGGCCGCCGGCAAAGGCATTGGCGTAGATGCCGTTCTTCACGGAGCGGATGATTTCCTCGTGCTCGTGCGCGCCGCCCAGCATGCAGGTGTTGGTCATGCGCGGCATCGGTAGCGCTGCAAACGACTCGCGGCGGCCGTTGCCGGTGACCGGCACCTTCATCAGGCGTGCGTTCAGCGAGTCCTGGATGTAACCGCGCAGCACGCCATCTTCGATCAGCACCGTGCGCGAGGTCGGATTGCCCTCGTCATCCACGTTCAGCGAGCCGCGCCGGTCGGGCAACGTGCCGTCGTCCACCACGGTGACGCCCTTGGACGCAACGCGCTGGCCGATGCGTCCGGAAAACGCGCTCGAGCCCTTGCGATTGAAGTCGCCCTCCAGGCCGTGGCCGACCGCCTCGTGCAGCAGGATGCCCGGCCAGCCGGGCCCAAGCACGACGGTCATCACGCCGGCCGGTGCCGGACGCGCGACTAGATTGGCCACGGCCATGTCAACGGCGTCCTTGGCGTACTGCTGCAGGACCTCGTCGGTGTAGTACGACAGCGGCAGTCGACCGCCGCCGCCCGAAAACCCCTGCTCGCGCCGGCCGTCCTGCTCGACGATCACGGTGAGCGACAGACGCACGAGCGGCCGCACGTCGGCGGCAATCTGCTCGTCGAAGCCGCCGCGGCTGCGGCGGTCGCTGCGCGCCACCAGCATGACGTCGTACTCGGCACCGATGTTGGCCATCACCTGCTTGACGCGCGCATCACACGCACGGGCCATTCGCTCGATGCGCTCGAGCAACTTGATCTTCCCGGCCGCCTCCAGCGTGGTGACCGGGTCGACCGCCGGATACAGCGCCTTGGCGGGCCTGGTGCGCAGCTTGCTGTCGATTCGCGCAGTGCCGCCACCTGCGGCCGCGATCGAGCGCACCGAGCGCGCGGCTTCGAGCAGTGCGGCTTCCGAGATGTCGTCGGAGTATGAGAACGCGGTGCGCTCGCCCGCGACCGCGCGCACGCCGACGCCCTGCTCGATGTCGAAGCTGCCGCTCTTGACGATGCCCTCTTCGAGCGCGAACGACTCGCTGCGCGTGTACTGGAAGTACAGGTCCGCGTAGTCGGCTTTGTGCTCGAAAATGGTGGCCAGGGCACGCTGCAGCTTGGCTTCGTCGAGGCCATAGGGCTCCAGCAGCAGCGAGCGTGCGGTGGCCAGGCGGTCGAGAGCAGGGTCGGTGAGGTTCATCGCATCCAATCAGGTCGCAGGCAACGGCGCGGCGGGCGCCAGCAGGTCACATGCTAGCCAAGCACGCGGTGGTCAAGTGCCGGCAGGCTCTGGCGCAGGTCGCGGATCACTTTGGGGTCAAGATCGCCGATCACAACGCCCGGGCCGCTGTCGTGTTGCGAGACCACGCCGCCCCAGGGGTTGATCAGCACCGTGTGCCCGAAGGTCGTGCGACCGTTCTCATGCGTGCCGCCTTGCGCGGGCGCCAGTACGTAGCACAGGTTCTCGATGGCGCGCGCCTTGAGCAGCGTGAGCCAGTGCGCCTTGCCAGTGGTCGCGGTGAAGGCAGCGGGCACCAGGATGAGATCGGGTCGCTGCATGGCGCGATACAACTCCGGAAAGCGCAGGTCGTAGCAGACCGACAGGCCCGCCTTGATCGGCACGCCCGTCTTCGACGTGAACGAAAATGTCGCCACCGAGTCGCCCGGTGCAATGGTCTTGGCCTCGTCGTACGACTCCTCGCCCCTGGTGAAGGCAAAGAGGTGGATCTTGTCGTAGCGCGCCACGCGCTGGCCCTGCGGGCCGTACACGAGCACGCTGTTCTTCACGCGCGCAGGCCCGCCCGCGGCGTCGGCCGCGATGGGTGTGGTGCCGCCCACCAGCCAAATGCCGTGGCGGCGCGCCTGCTCGGCCAGAAAGCGCTGCACCGGCCCGTTGCCGTCGGGTTCGCGCGCATCGATCTTGTCGGTCTCGCGCAAGCCCATCAGACAGAAGTACTCGGGCAGGCCCACGAGTTCGGCGCCGCCGCCAGCCGCCTGCGCGATCAGCACCTCGGCGTCGCGCAGGTTGGCCTCGACGCTCGGCTTGGACACCATCTGGACGGCGGCAACGCGGACAGTGCACATGCGGGCGGCGGCGGTCAGGGCGTTTGCACGCTGGTGGCGGGCGCAGGCTGTTCGCGCCGACGCACCTGCGGATCGCTCCAGGTTCCTGTCACGTCGTACTCGAACGAGAAGGCCTTGGACAGCGGATCACGCAGCAGGAGCTGTGCGACGAAGGTGCCTATGCCAATGGCGGGGTTGGCCAGCAAAGCATACGCGAGCGAGGCCGAGCCGGCGTTGATCTCCGGGAGCACCAGCACGTGCAGCGCCTGGGTCTCGTTGCGCAGGTCCGCGGTGCCTTCGAGCAGCACGGTGGCCGACACTCCGCGCATCTTGAAGTCCCGCGTGTCGAGCACGCCGTCCTCCAGCGTTGCATTGGCACTGATGTTGTCGAACGCAAAGCCCTCGGAGAATACATCGCGGAAGTCGAGCGTGATGCGGCGTGGCAGCGACTGCAGCGACATGACGCCGAGCAGCCTGCCGGCGCCGGTGCTGGCCTTGAGGAACTGGCCCTTGGCCGCGCTCAAGCGCAGTTGGCCGTTGAGCGAGTTGAAGTCGAGCGCGAAGGGGGAGCCGCGCCAGTCGACCTCGCCCTCGAGTTTGCCCGCGCCGGCGCGCACCGCCTCGGGGATGCCCAGCCGGGTAAGCAAGGCGCCGGCGTTGCTGAAGTCGATCGCGAGCGCCAGGTTCATGCGCCGCGCGACGCTGTACGCGCTGCCGCCCGGCTCGCGTGCCCACTGGCCGCTTGCACTCATGCGCGCATCGGCATTGCTTATTTCGAGCTTCTGCAATTGCCAGGCGGCACTTTGGCCTCGGCCCACGTTGGCGGCCTGCAACTCCAGCCGCCCCAGCACCTTTCCGCCCAGTTCGAAACGCTCGGCGATCACGTCCAGCCCGGGCACCTCGGTCACCGGTGCATCGAGCACGGCCGTGACGTTCTCGCGCTGCGTGTCCGGGATGGCCAGTCGCGCCAGGCGCGCGGTGATGCGCGGCCCGCCAATGGCGCTCGCCTGGTGCGTGCGGATGTTGAGCGCGCCGCTCACATGGTCGGACTCAACGTTCATGATCCAGCTGCCATCGGCTGCGCGTGTGGCGCCCAGAACGACGTTGGCGATCGCCTTGCCGGCAATGGTGAGCTGCTGCACCCGCGCGTTGAGAAAGTCGGGCTGCGCGCCGGTGTTGCCGCCGCTCACTTCGCCCCCGCTGCCGGTCACACCCCCGGCGTCGAGCAGTGCCAGCCAGCGGTCGGCATCCAGCCGTGGCACGGCAATGTGCGCCAGCACGCCGCTCGCCGGCAGGGGCGCGCGCTCACCCAAGCCGATGACGCCGCGCTCGACGCGCATGGTTGTGCCGCTTCGCATCCGTTCCAGCTGCACGGCAAGCAGGCTGCCGACGGTCACGCGCAGGCTGTCGCGCTCGGGGCTCGAGTCGCCCGGCACGAGTTCGACCCGCAGCGGCAGCGGCTCGCCACCGGTCTTGGCGAGCGGCGCGGGCATATCGATCTGCCAGCCCGCGAGGTCGGAGTCGATGCGCAGATCCACCCGCTTGCCGCGCAGCGTGACCACGGTGCCGTAGCGCGTGCTGCCCTGCGCACGATCGAGCAGTTGCTGCACGAGCCCGATGTCGACCGCGCGGCGTACGCCGGCCGGTGTGGCGGTGCCGCTGGCGTTGATGACGATCGCCCCGTCCGGCAGCGTGCTGCCGTCGATGCGGGCCATGCCGCCGAGCGCGTTGGCCGAGACGTTGACGATGCGCAGCGTTCGCTCGGTGAATTCGACCCGCCCGCTGGCGCGCGTCAGCGCGGGGATGTCCGCACGGAGCGCCAGATCGTTGTTCGACAGCACCACGCTGCCGGCCACAAGCGTGTCGCTAGCATGCGTTAACGGCGAGTCGAGCTTCAGGTCCAGCCGCGCGTTGCCGCTGGCCGTCGTGGTCGAGAACAGGTTGCCGAGGCGCGCGTTCAGCGGCGTGGCCGCCATGTAGCGCGGGATGTCCGCCAGCGGGCCGTTGGTGACGCCCTCGATCAGCAGGTGCATGTCCTTGCTGAACAGGTCGGGGATACGCGCGTTGGCGCGTGTCAGGCGCGTGCCGAAGATGCGGCCGCTGCCGGTGACGGCGAGCCTGCGGCGATCGATCACGAGGTCGGCGTCGATGTCCTCGACGCGCGGCCAGGCGGCGCGCACTGAGCCGTCGGCGGTCGGCATGGCGGCGCTCTGGTAGTCGAGCACCGCGTCTCTCACCTTGAAGGCGACGCGGAACTCGCCACCGGCCGCATCGGTGAACGGGAAGTCCTTCAGGTCGCCACGCAGGCGCAGTGCGCCGTCTCTGCCCTGGCCGCCCACGAGCGCATGCTCGAGCCAGCTGCGCGCTGCGCTGCTGGCGGTAAGTGGCACGTAGCGCGGCACTGCGGCCAGTTGCACGCGCGGCACCCGCAGGTTGACATCGATGAGTCCAGCGCCCTTGCCGCCGGTGCGCCAGCTGCCTGCCCCGTTGAGTTCGAGATCGCCGTTGGCGACGATGAGGTTGTCGAACTGCACCTGCAGCTGCGGCCGCAGCGTCCAGCGCACCTGGCCCGTCAGCTTGGCCAGGGTCACGCGCGGCTCATCGAGCAGCCCCGGCGCATCGATGCTCACATCGCGGCTGGCAAGCGCGACGCTGCCTCCGGACTCGTTGATCTCCAGTGTGCCGCTCAAGTTCTCGAAGCCCTGCAACCGTGGGCGCGGCCGGCCGTCTGGCAGTCGCTGCGCCTCTTGCCCCTGCGCGGCCAAGCCGTCAAAGCGCGTGCGTGCCCGATACCGCTGGGGCTTTGCGAGCGGACCGTCGACTGCTGCCTTCAGTTGGCTGAGCGTGCCGCGCGCCGCGTGACGGCCAACGAGTTCGTGCACATTGGCCGGCAGGGGCAGATGCTGGGCCAGCGTCGACAGCGACTCGAGCGTGAACTCACTGGCTTCGATCTCGGTGCGCTCGTCACCGGCACCGGCCTCCTGGGGCCGCGTCCAGCGCAGCTTCACATCGGTACGCGGCACCGCCAGCACCTTGGCTTCCTTGCCCACACCCTGCAACGCGAGGCCGACGAGTTCCAGTTCCTGGCCGCCGCGCCTGAGGGTCCCCCACTCGCGTTGCGTGATTCGACCCTGCACGCTGGACAGACGCAGGGGCTCCAGGCCCTCGCCTAACTGCGCGTTGACGTTGGTCAGGGCGACGTCGGCGGTCAGTCGCTCCAGCCGCCGGCGCTCGATGGTGGCCCACAGCCGTACCGCGCCCTGCGCCGCGTCCACGCGGACGCTGGGCGGCAGCAGGCGCGTCAGGGCATCGAGGGCCGCCACATCGGCGTAGTCCACGCTCGCATACAGTTGCCCGGACCACTCGGCGAAGTTGGATGCGCGCTCGAACAGGCCCTGCTGGAAGTCGCCGCGCACATCGACCTGCCCCGCCAGCGCCGCCGGCGCGCGGGCGCTAAGCGCAAACTGGTGCCGCGCGAGGCGGTTGCGATACGCGAACTGCAGGTCAGTGAAGGCCTGCGTCGTCGGTGGTTTACCGGCCTGCGCATGGGTGCGGTCGACATAGGTGACCCGTGCGTCGCGCACGACGATCGATTCCTGGCTCAGCACCCAGTCGAGCGCGGCGCTGTCGGTGCTCGCCCCGGCGGTTGGCTCGACCACGAACCCGGCAATGCGGAATCGTTGGGCGGCCAGCCGCTCGACCTCGAGCTCCGGCGCCAGCACCGACAGCGAGGCAAAACGCAGCGACAGGCGTGGCAGGCTGCTCCAGCCGGGGACCGCCTCGACCTTTGGCAAGGTCAGTTGCACCTGCCCCGCGCGGTCGCGGATCTGCACATTGGTCAGCCGCAGCACTGGATGCACGCCGCGCCACTCGGCGTCCATGGTGTCGATGGTGACCTCGGTTCGTAACCGCAGGCTGGCCTGACGCTCCAGCCAGGGTCGCACCTCGTACAGGCGTGGGGTCAAGAGGTAGCGCGTCGCGAGGAACACGGCGCCGAAGATGAAATAGGCCAGCACCAGCGCGATGAAGACGATGCGGACGATGAGCCGCAGCGCCCGTACGCAGCCGCTGCCGAAGCGCCGCGCCAGACTGCGCTCGGCCGCATGGACCGTGTCTTCGAGCGCTTGCTCGACGCGGTCGACCGCGTCTTCAACCCGCGCCAAGGCCCCGCCCGGGCCGTGCGGAAGCTTGGGCGGAGGCTGGAGATCGTTCAAGTTGAGTTCAGGCGGGTGCGAGGCAGTCGTGGTCGGAGCTCACGCCGGCCGGCGGACTTGGCCTGGCGCAGGAGGCCGCAGGGCCGCATCGGAGGGCGACCCAGCCCTCGCCACGAGCGCGTCTCAGGTTGAGGCCAGCCTAACATAGGGGGAGCAGGACGGCCGCGTGCCGCCAACGAGGTCTGCCTGTGCACTAGCCCGGATGTTTCACCAGGTCGCCCCCGCAAGCGGTAGTTTTCAATCTGTGATCCGCATGGCGAAGTGATGTTTGGACAGAACCACTTTGGTCCGTCGGGGCTACGCGGGCTTGCGCGGCGCCGGCGCGGCCAGCTTGCGCTCAAGTGCTTGCCGATGCCTGCGGGCATCGGCTGCGCCCCTCTCGCTCAACCTGGCTCGCGCACGCATCCGCGCAACTCCCTCGTCCCTGATGAAACATCCGGGCTCGTGCTCCTCTGAACAACGCCGCTGCGCGCTCCCGGCTGACATGACGTCGTCCTCCACTTGCACCGAGCTTTCCGCTGCGGCCACCCGCGTGCTCGCCGCGAGCCGCTACGTCGCGCGTGTCGCGCAGTCGGCCGGCGTGGACGATCCGGTCGGCTGGCTGGCTGCGCTTGGTGCCGATGCCTGGACTCCGGCGCGCCTGCCGGCGATGCTGCAGGCCGAGCTTGGCAGCGCTGCCGCGGAGGCCGATGTCGCACGCGCCTTGCGGCGCGTTCGTCAGCGCCTGGTGCCCGGACTGGTTGTGCGCGACGCCGCGCAGCTGGCCCCGCTGGCGGAAGTCGTCGGAGCCATGACGGCATTCGCCGAACTGGCCGTGCAGCGGCTGACTGCCGCGATCGCCGCCGACCTGGCCGAGCGCCACGGCGTGCCGTTGTCGTACCAGGGCGTGCCGCAGGATCTCTTGGTGGTGGCGATGGGCAAGGGCGGCGGTGTCGAGCTCAACGTGTCGTCGGACCTCGATCTCGTCTTCGCCTACGACGAAGACGGCCAGACCGGCGCCTTTGGCGACATCACGCCCGAACGATCCACGCTGTCGCACCAGGAGTTCTTCGAGCGGCTCGGCAGGCGCCTGATCGCGGCGCTGTCCGAGGTCACGGCCGATGGATTCGTGTTCCGGGTCGACATGCGCTTGCGGCCGAATGGCGATTCGGGACCGCTGGTGGTGTCCACCGCCATGCTCGAGGAGTACCTGCTCAAGCAGGGCCGCGAGTGGGAGCGCTTCGCCTGGCTCAAGGGGCGCGTGATCTCGGCGCAGTGCTGGGCCAGCGCGACGCAGTTCCAGGCGCAGTGCCGGTCCTTGGACGACGTGGTGCGCCCCTTCGTCTACCGCAAGTACCTCGATTTCAACGCGATCGCCGCGCTGCGCCAGTTGCACGCGCTGATCCGCGCGGAGACCGGCCGCAAGAGCGCGCGCCGTGCCGGCGGACATGAGTCGCACGAGGACAACGTGAAACTCGGCCGTGGCGGCATTCGCGAGATCGAGTTCACCGCGCAGACCTTCCAGGTGATCCGGGGCGGGCGCGAGCCGCGCTTGCGGTCGCGCAGCACCTTGGCCACGTTGCAGCAGCTGGCCGAGCTGCATGTCCTCACCCCTGAGGTGGCGCAGTGCCTGACCGACGCCTACGTGTTCCTGCGTCGGCTCGAGCATGCGCTGCAGTACGTGGATGATGCGCAGACGCACGTGCTGCCGCAGGTGGCCGACGAACGCGCGCGCGTGGCAGAGCTGCTCGGTTGCAGCGTCGAGACGATGCTGGCGCGCTTCGAGTCCGAGCGCGAGTTCGTGGCGGCGAATTTCGACGCGATCTTCGCCGAACGGCTGCCGGGTCCGGCGTCCGGCGAGCCGCTCGCCGAGCCGTTGACGCCCGTGCGCGTGCACGAGCGCCTTGTCGCGGGCGGATTCCGGGACGTCGAGGCCAGCGCGGCGCGGGTCAACGGGTTGCTCGGCTCACGCCGCGTGCAGGGTGCCAGCGAGTCGGCCCGCGCTGGCATCGAGCGTCTACTGCTGCAGATGGTCGATGCCGTCGGCCGGGCCGCTCACAAGACGGGCGCCTCGCACGATGTGGGACCGGACGAGGTGCTCGGCCGCTTCATTGGCCTGCTTGAGGTCATCGCCGGCCGCAGCACCTACGTGGCGCTGCTGGATCGCTATCCGCATGCCTTCGAGCGGGTGCTGCGCCTGCTGGCGGCCAGTCGCTGGGCGGCGGACTACCTGCAGCGCCATCCGATCCTGCTCGATGAGCTGCTCGACGCGCGGCTGCTGGATCGCGAGCCCGACTGGATTGCCTGGCAGTGCGATATCGAAGCGCAGTTGCTGGCGCTCGACGGTGCCGGCGACGACACTGTGGAGCGGCGCATGAACCTGCTGCGCGACGCCCACCACGCCCAGGTGTTCCGCCTGCTGCTGGCGGACCTGGAGGGGCGCCTGACCGTGGAGCGGCTGGCTGACCACCTCTCCGCGCTGGCCGATGGTGTGCTCGCCCTGACGCTCAGCTGTGCCTGGGCCAGCATGGCGCGCCGGCACCGTGCGTACCCGACGCTCACGGTGATCGCCTACGGCAAGCTCGGCGGTAAGGAGCTGGGCTATGCCTCCGACCTCGACCTCATTTTCCTGTACGAAGATGACCATCCGGACGCGGCCGAGGTGTACTCGCTTCTGGTGCGGCGCCTAGTCAACTGGCTCACCGCGCAGACGCCCAGTGGCGTGTTGTTCGACATCGACCTGCGCCTGCGGCCCAATGGCAACGCCGGTCTCATGGTCTCGTCGTTCGGCGCCTTCGAGCGCTACCAGCGCAACGACGACGGGTTGGGCGCGTGGACCTGGGAGCACCAGGCACTCACGCGCGCGCGCTCCTGTGCCGGCGACGCGGCACTGGGCGCGCGCTTCGAGCAGTTGCGCAGCGAGATCCTCGCGCGCCCGCGCGATCTAGCCAAGCTGCGCGCCGACGTGCTCGCCATGCGGCAAAAGATGCACGATGGTCATCCGAATCGCAGCGCGCTGTTCGATCTGAAGCACGACAGCGGCGGCATGGTGGACGTGGAGTTCATCGTGCAGACGCTCGTGCTCGGGCACGCCCATGTGCACTCCCGGCTGCTCGGCAACCTGGGCAACATCGCGCTGCTGAATATCGCGGGCGAGCTGGGCCTGGTGCCCGTGGCACTGGCCGCCCGCGTGGCCGATGCCTACCGCCACATGCGCGCCGTGCAGCACCGGCTGCGTCTCAATGGCGCGGCTTATGCGCGGGTGAAGCCGGCCGAGGTCGAAGACGATGCGCGGTCGGTGAAAACCCTCTGGGCCACGGTGTTCGGTAGCACGCCCTGAGGCCGGCACGCACCAGCGCGGTGCTCCTGCGGAATTGCCTGGCTGCGGCCCTTGAATTGGCGTGATTCCGGAGTGCTCTTGGCGCTTAGCCTGATCCGCTTCATGGACCCCCATCCCCTGGCCAATGATCGAGATCGACGACCTGATTCCGCATATGCGCCGTGTGCAGGGCGCGGAGCGCGACATGCGCGACCTGTCCCTGACCTGGCAGATGATCGAAGCGAGCGCGGCGATCAGCTGTCCCGAGGATGTGCAGTCGATCCTGCCCACGCTGACCCAGACGCGCCAGCGCTTCGATGACCTGCAGCGACGCTTGGTGACGCAACTGGCGGCCGATACGCTGGCGGAGTTGCAGGACGAACTGATCGCCAAGGCCCAATGCGCCATCGACATCCTGGTGCGCAATCTGTACGAACGCACCGCCGATGTCGGCTTCCTCGCCACCGATGACGTGCTGCGCGAGTTCTGCCAGGCCAGCCCGGATCAGCAGGCAGCACAGCGGGAGGCGGTGCGGCGTCGGCTGGGCGAGTACCGCGCCAAGTACAGCGTCTACGACGATGTGATCGTGCTCGGCGTCGGCGGCGACCTGCTCGTGCGCCTGGACGAGGGCACAACGCAGTCACGCAGCGAGGACCCCAGCGTGCGCGCCGCGCTGCGGGCGCGTGGCTACGTCGAGCAGTACGGCAAGACCGACCTTGCCGCCGGCGACGCTGCGTTGCTGTATGCGCATCGCATCGAGGACGCGCAGGGGTGTCCTCTCGGGGTGCTGGTGCTGCGCTTTCGTTTTGTCGACGAGATGGGGCGCATCTTTGCCAGCGTGGCCGATGCACGCAACCAGCTCGCCATCGTGCTGCTTGATGCGGACCACCGCGTGGTGGCCAGCAATGACGAGGGCCATGTGCCGCTGGGCGTTCGCCTGCCTTCGGTCGATGACGGGTCCGCAAGTATCGTGAGCTTTGCCGGCCGCGAATATCTGGCGGTGGCCTGCGCGACACACGGCTACCACGGCTACATGGGGCCGGGCTGGCGCGGCTATGCGATGGTGTCGCTGCTCACGGCGTTTCGCGCCCGGCGCACTGGCGACGTCGACCATGCGGTTTCGATCGACAACGAGGAACTGGTGGCGGTGCAGAGCGAGGCGAGCGCCATCAATCGCAATCTGCGGCGCGTGGTCTGGAACGGGCGCCTGATGGCGCGCGCGGAGGGCAACGACCAGGCGCGGCTCAAGGCGGTCCTGTCGCAGGTCAACCGGGCGGGTACCCGCACCCGCGCCCGGGTGGAGCAGGCCGTCGGCGACCTGCACCGCACCTCGTTGGCGCGCACGATGCACCAGGCCTCGGAACTGGCGCGCCTCGCCGTCGATGTGATGGACCGCAATTTGTACGAGCGCGCCAACGATTGCCGCTGGTGGGCGCTGGCGCCCACGCTGCAGGCCGTCTTGTCGGCCGAGAGTGAAGCGGGCGGCGCCGCGCGACTGACCGCGGTGCTCGAGCACATCAACAGCCTGTACACCGTGTATGCACGTCTGGTCGCCTTCGATGCCCAGGGCATCGTGCGCGCCGCCTCGGGCGAAGATCCGGCACGGCCCTTGGTCGGCAGCCGGGTCGAGGTCAGCCTGCTGAGCGCCGTGCAGGCGCTCGCCGACACCCAGCGCTATGCGGTCACGCCATTCGCGTGCAGCGGCCTGTCGTTCGGTGAGCCGGCCTATGTGTTCCTGGCCGCTGTACGGGCACCCGTCACGCAGCGGATTTCCGGCGGTATCGCCATCGTGTTCAACACGGTGCCCGAACTGACGGCGATGCTGCGCGAGGTCATGGGCAACCGCAAGGGCATTGCCGCGTTCGTCGACGGTGACGGCCGCGTGATCGCCAGCAGTGACGCTTCGCTCGTCGCGGGAATGTCGCTGCCGTTTGCCGACAGCGACGGTGTCGTGGCCCATGACGGCATGCACTATGCGGTCGTGGGCGCGGCAGCCAGCGGCTACCGTGAATTCAGGGCCAGCGATGGCTATCGCAACGAGGTCCGGGCGGTGGTCGCCATGCAACTGGGCCGGCTAGAGCGCCGCCGCGATACCCACACCGTCGAGGAGACCGCGTCCGCTGTGCGGCAGGTTGATCGCACGCGATCGATCGAGCTCGCAGTGGTACGCGTTGGCGCGGGCATCTACGCCCTGCCGGCCGACCAGGTGATCGAGGCCGTGGCGCCGGCCGCCATTTTGCGTGCACCCAACGCGGCACCGGCGGTGCTTGGGCTCATCGAGGCGCGTAGTCAAGGACGACCGCGCATCTTGCAATTGCTGTCGGCGCGCCGGTTGCTGGGCGTGAAGACGGCCGAGCGCGCGGGCGACGGCGTTGCGATCGTCGTTCAGACGCATGGCGGGCAGCAGGCGTTATCGCTCTGGGTCGACGATGTCGTGAGCGTGGTCGAAGTCGACCGCAACGCCGTGCAGCCGCCGCCTCTTGCGGCCTGCACAGCGGGTCGGTTCGTGATGGGACTGGTCGATCTGCCTGGCAGCAAGACCGGCACCCTGGTTCAGATTCTGGATGCCGCAGGCCTGCTCGACCTGTGTCGCGTGCCGGCATCGCCGGATACCGCTGTCCGTGCTGCGGTGGCCACCGTCGCCTGAGATTCGCCGGAGGCCGTGCGGGCGGGACCGGTGTCATTCACGGGTGCCGTCAGGCCAGCCGCAGCACCGTGAAAAGAAGCATCCCCACACCCATGGTGAGCAGCACGTTGCGAGTGGTGAGCATGACCACACCGGCGACCATCGCTCCCACCAGTTTGAAGTTCTCCACGCTCAGAAAGACCTGGCCCTGCTGCACCAGGAGTTCGGGCGCCACCAGTGCCGCAAGGGCACAGGCCGGGGCATAACGAAGGGCGTGTTGAACGCGCTCGGGCAGGCTGATGCGATCCCCGACCAGCAGGAAGGCGCCGCGCGTGGCGATCGTCGCCAGCGTCAGACCGACGATGGTGAGCCAGATTTCAAGTGCGCTCATGCCGGTCATGTGTGCCTGCCCTGGTCCTCGCGCCCCAGAATCACGTCGAAGGCCATCGCGACCACCATGCCGGCGATCACGGCGACCAGCAGGCCGAGCTTGAGCGGAAAGTTGGCCGCCAGCACCGCGACCGCCGCCGCTGTCGCGGCCCCGGCTGCCGCCGGCTTGTTGTTCAGCATCGGCAGCATGATCGCCATGAGCGCCAGCACGGCCGTGAACTCCAGGCCCCAGTGACCCGGCACGCTGCCGGCCAGGAAGATGCCGAGGATCGACATGGGTTGCCACGCGAGCCAGTTCGCGAACGCCATGCCGAGGAAGATCCAGACCTGCTCGGTCGACCCGCGCTCCTCGGGCTTGCAGCTGCCGTAGCGCGAGATGAACACCGCCACCCCGAGGTCGGTCGTGACGTAGCCCAGCAGCACGCGCCGCGACAGCGAAAAGCGCTGGAAGTACGGCTGCAGCGAGGCCGAGAAGATCACGAAGCGCAGGTTGACCACCAGCGCCGTCACGATCACCACCCACACCGGCGCCCCGGCGGCGATCAGCGGCAGTGCCGCCAGTTGCGCGCTGCCCGCATACACCAGCAGCGACATGCCGAGCGCCTCCCACGGCGACAGGCCCGTCTTGACCATCGCCACGCCGGTGACCAGCCCCCAGACGGCCGTGGCCACGGTGCCCGGCGCGATCATGCGCATGCCGCGCACGAACGCCTCGCGCCGGTTGGCGGCCAGCTCGGGCCGCTCGCCGAAGACGATCTTCTGGATCATGCGGCCCGGATCATGTGGCCAAGGTCGGACGACGCTGCTGCACCATGAGCCACAGCAGCGCCACGGTGGCCAGGCCGACGGCGGGCGCGGCAAAGAGATTCAGATCCAGCCAGCCGGTGGTCGACACCAGCGCGCCCGAGGCGGCTGATGAGGTCATCATTACGAGAAAGATCACGAGGTCGTTGATGCCCTGGACCTTCGCCTTCTCTGCCGGGCCATAGGTGGTGGTGAGCAAGGTGGTGGCGCCCACGAACATGAAGTTCCATCCAAGACCGAGCAGCACCAGCGAGGTCCAGAAGTGCCAGTAGGACAGGCCGCCGTGCGCGACGCCGATGGCGGCGAACATCAGCACGCAGCCGGCCAGCATCAGCTGCGGCGCGCCGAAGCGCTTGACCAGCGCACCGGTGAAGAACCCCGGCGCGAACATGGCGATGACGTGCCACTTGATGACGTCGGCCGCGTCCGGATAGCCAAAGCCGCACACCTTCATCGCCAATGGTGTAGCCGTCATCAAGAGGTTCATCGCGCCGTAGCTGATTGCGCCCACCAGCACGGCGACGATCAGCGCGGGCTGCGCCAGCACGGTGCCCAGTGGCCGCGCCACCCCGGCGGCCGCGCCCTTCAGGTTGGGAATCTGCAAGCGGCTGCATAGAACGAGCCCGAGCAGTGCGGCGAGCGTCAGCGTGGCGTAGGTGCCGGCAAAGGTGACCGGCAGCGCATCGCGCGTGAGCTTGGACAGTTCCGGGCCCACGATGCCGCCGGCAATGCCGCCGGCCAGAACCCAGGAGATGGCCTTCTCCTTGAGCGTCGGCGCATACGCGTCGGCCACGTCGGCCGCGGCAAAGCGCAGGTACTGCCAGAAGGCGTTGAACATCCCGGTGAACAGCGTGGACACGCACAGGAGCAAGAAGCTGCCTGCCAGCACGCCGACCGTGGCGAGCACGGTGCCCACGACCGCCATCAACGAGCCGAACATGAAGCCGGCGCGACGGCCGAAGCGGCCCATCAGCAGCGACGCGGGCACCGTGGTCAGGGCCGAGCCGATGATGTGCGTCGTGACCGGCAGCGTGGCCCAGATGGGCGAGGGCGCGAGCGCCAGCCCTGCGAGCCCGTTGACCGCAATCAGCGTGACGTTGTTGACGTAAAGCAGCGCCTGGCCGACCGTCAGCAAGACGATCTGGCGCCGCGCGAGGGCGGAGGGATTCAAGGTGACGGTGCAGCGGAGGGCAGCCCATTGTAGTCGGCCAAGGATGGTGGATCACACGCTGAGCGCGGCGGGCACAGAGACACCGAGACACCGAGACACGCCCGGCTTCAACGCAGACCCACGCAGGAGGGCGAGGGCGGGGGCAAGGGCAAGCTGGCTGCGCGCGCTGGCGTCCGGCAGGACTTCGCCGCTGCGCTTTTGCTTCTTGCCCGCCGTGCTCTGCCTGCGCTGCCCGTGGACCACGGCCTCCCGCGTCTAGAATGAGCGCCGTTTTTCGGGAGAACTGCGATGTCAATGGCGGACCGCGACGGTTGGATCTGGTACGACGGCAAACTGGTGCCGTGGCGAGATGCGACCACCCACGTGCTGACGCACTCGCTGCACTATGGCCTGGCGATCTTCGAGGGCGTGCGCGCGTATAAAACCCCGGCCGGCCCGGCCATTTTTCGCCTGCACGAGCACACCGAGCGGCTGTTCAACTCGGCCAAGATCTTCATGATGGAGATGCCGTACACGCCCGAGCAGATCAGCGAGGCGCAGCGCGAGGTCGTGCGCGCCAACAAGCTCGAGTCGTGCTACCTGCGCCCGCTTGCCTTCTACGGTTCCGAGAAAATGGGTGTCAGCCCCAAGGGTGCCAAGGTGCACGTGTCGATCGCCGCCTGGCCCTGGGGTGCGTACCTGGGCGAAGAAGGCCTGGAGCGCGGCATCCGGGTCAAGACCTCGTCCTACCAGCGCCATCACATCAACGTCTCGATGGTGCGCTCGAAGACCGCCGGCCACTACGTCAACTCGATCCTGGCCAATCTGGAGGCAACCAACCACGGCTACGACGAGGCGCTGCTGCTCGACACCAATGGCTTCGTGGCCGAGGGCGCAGGCGAGAACCTCTTCATCATCCGCGACGGCCAGATCTTCGAGCCGCAGATGGTCTCGGGCCTGATCGGCATCACCCGCCGCACCGTGATCGAACTGGCGCGCGACCTGGGCTACGAGATCAAGCAGATGCCCATGACGCGCGATGACGTCTATCTGGCCGATGAGGCCTTCTTCACCGGTACAGCGGCCGAGGTCACGCCGATCCGCGAACTCGATGGCCGCGTGATCGGCGCCGGTAAGCGAGGGCCGATCACCGAGAAGATCCAGAAGCTGTTCTTCGAGGTCGTCAATGGCAACAACGCCAAGTACAAGCACTGGCTCACGACCGTCTGAACATATGGCCACCGCTGAACTGCCGGTCGTCGAGGTGACGGCCAAGGACCTGCCCGCGTTCTGTCCCAACCCGGCCATGCCGGTGTGGAACCACCATCCGCGCGTGTTCCTCGACCTCGGGCCCAAGGGCGAGGCGATGTGCCCGTATTGCGGGACGCGCTATCGCCTGAAGGCCGGCGAGAAGCTCAAGGGCGGGCACTGAAAGGCCACGCAAGCGCAGCGCACGATGTCCCGCCTGAGCAAGCCGCTGCTGTTTGCCTCGCCGGCCGAGTGCGAGCAGGCGTTCTATGACGCGCTCGAGGCGGCGGACGTCGACGCGATCAACGACCTCTGGCTCGACGACGAGGACGTGTGCTGCATCCATCCCAATGGCCCGCGGCTGGTCGGCGTGAACGCGGTGCGGGCGTCCTGGGCGGCGATCCTCGCCAACGGCGCGATCAACATCCGCGCCACCGCCCGCAAGGCGGTGGAGACGCCGACCGTGGCCGTGCACAACGTCGTAGAGCAGATCGTCATGACGCAGGGTCGCCGCCAGCAGATCGTCCATGTGATCGCGACCAACGCCTACGTGAAGACGCCCGCCGGCTGGAAAATGGTGCTGCATCACGCTGCGGCCGCACCCGAGGGCAGGGCGGAGGATGTGCACGCGCCGTCGGGGCCCTTGCATTGATCGCTTCGCGTGTACGCGATTGCTCCGCAATGGCACGTGCACGCGAAACGGGTTGAATCAGATGGACAGGCTTCGGAGCGGCCGGGCGCCTGTCCATTCATTGAACTTGCGCGCCGCATCGCGGCGCGCTTCGGGCCCGTACGGCACAGCGGGCTGATTCCAAGTGTCGCTGGGCCGCGAACGATCGGATTGCGGATTGCGTCGGCCTCTTCACCGATCACCGATCACCGATCACCGATCACCGATCACAATTCCATGCCACTGATCCAATCCGCCTACCGCTCGCCGCCCTGGCTCATCGGTGGCCATGCGCAGACGATCGTGCCGGCCACGTTGTTGCCCGCACCGGCGGTGGACTATCGACGCGAGCGCTGGGCCACACCGGATGACGACTTCATCGACGTGGACTTCGCCCTGCCGGAGCCGGCGGACGAGGCGGCGCCGATCCTGGTCCTGTTTCACGGGCTCGAGGGCAGTTCGCACTCGCGCTATGCACTGGCGACGATGCGGCTGTTTGCCGATCGCGGCTGGCGTGCGCTGGTGGTGCACTTTCGCGGCTGCTCGGGCGAGCCTAATCTGCTGCCGCGCGCCTATCACTCGGGCGACTCTGACGAAGGCGACTGGGTGCTGCGGCGCATGCATGCGCGCTGGTCGGGCGCCCGTCTGCACGCGGCCGGGGTTTCGCTCGGCGGCAACATGCTCGCCAAGTGGCTGGGCGAGCGCGAGCAGGACGCGTCGTTTGTCACTGCCGCGGCGTCGATCGGCTCACCGCTCGATCTTGCTGCGGGGGGCGCGGCCCTGTCGCGCGGTTTCAACATGATCTACACGCGCATGTTCCTGGCGACGCTGCGCGCCAAGACGCTCGCCAAGATCGCGCGCTTTCCTCACGTGGCGCAGATCGAGCGCGTGCAGCAGGCGCGCGACCTGTACGAGTACGACAACGCCTACACCGCGCCGGTACATGGCTTCCGCGACACGGATGATTATTGGACGCGTGCCTCCGGCAGGCCCTGGCTGCGCGCGGTGAAGCTGCCGCATCTGGTGCTCAATGCGCGCAACGATCCGTTCGTCCCGGCAGCGAGCCTGCCGTCCGCGCGCGACGTCTCCGCGTACGTGCAGCTTGAGCAGCCCGAGCACGGCGGGCACATCGGCTTCGCTGGAGCCTCGGTGCGCCACGGTCCGCATTTCATCGCCGGTCGCCTGTTCGAGTTCTTCACCGCAGGCGCCTGAAGCTCCCGCACCGACGCTTGTTGCGAGCAGTTACAGGCGGGCACCGTACTCGGCGTTTGCCGCGAGCGGCAACGGATGCCGCGCTGCGCATGGGTAGCGTTTGCTACTGCGCCCGAAGTCGGGAGATATCACCATGAAGATCGCCCTTCTACGGTCTGGCGCGCCCCCTTGGGCGGAGCGCATTCATGGATGACGGGTCGCGCTCCAGCAATGCCGTGCCCGGCGGCGGCCTTACGCGTTCCCCGCTGAAGCGGCGCAACTCACCTCACTGCGGCTTTGACACGTTGATCGCTGGCGCTGGTTTAGCGGGGAGCGTCCTCGCGGAACGCCTGGCCAGTCAGCTCGACCAGCGCGTGCTCGTGGTCGAAAGGCGCCGTCACATCGGGGGCAATGCCTGTGATCGATACGACGACGCCGGTGTTCTGATCCATCCCTATGGCCCCCAACATCTTTCAAACCAACTTCTCAGAGGTCTACAGCTACCTGTCGCAGTTCACGCGCTGGCGACCGTACCAGCATCGCGTGCTGGCGAACGTGGACGGCCAGCTTGTTCCAATCCCGATCAACCTGGACACCGTGAACCGCCTGTGTGGGATGAGTCTCACTGCCTTCCAACTCGAAGCGTTCTTCGCGTCCGTCGCCGAGAGCAAGGATGCGGTACTGACTTCAGAGGATGTGGTGGTCTCAAAGGTCGGGCGCGACCTTTACAACAAGCTCTTCCGTGGCTACGCGCGCAAGCAGTGGGGCCTCGATCCATCGGAGCTCGATTCGAGCTTTACTGCGCGCGTGCCCACCCGTACCAATCGTGATGACCGCTACTTCACCAATCGCTACCAGGCGATGCCCTTCTGCGGCTACACGCGCATGTTCGAGCAGATGCCGTCGCACCCCTACATCAAGCTGATGCTCAACACCGACTATCGAGAGGTGGCGAACCCCGTGCCCTGGGGTCACCTCGTCCCCTCGGGTCCGATCGACGCGTTCTGCGACTACCGCTACGGCAAGTTGCCCTATCGCAGCCTGCGGTTCGAGCACGTGACATTGCCGCAGGCGTCGTTTCAGGCAGTGGGCGCCGTCAACTACCCGAACGACGATGCCTACACGCGCATTACCGAGTTCAAGCACCTCACGGGCCAGCCGCACTCGCAGACCTGGCTGGTGTATGCGTACCCAACCGACGCGGGGGATCCGCGTTACCCCGTGCCGCGGGCTAAGAACCAGGCCCTGTACAAGAAGTACCTGGC
This sequence comes from Burkholderiales bacterium, assembly GCA_020248785.1. Classification (GTDB taxonomy): domain Bacteria; phylum Pseudomonadota; class Gammaproteobacteria; order Burkholderiales; family Burkholderiaceae_F; genus JALHMQ01. Next base: position 22,087 of record JADCGX010000222.1, read on the forward strand.
CGAGGCCGACGCGCTCGAACACGTGACCTTTGTCGGCCGCCTGGCCACCTATCGCTACTACAACATGGACCAGGTGTTGGCGCAGGCGTTGGCCGCCTTCGAAAAGATCCAGGCTTGGCATGCCAGCGACGCGGGCAAGGGAGTGGCGAACGGTGCAGCGCTGGTTGTCGCCGCGTGATGGCGATGCCGACGCGCATGCCTTGCGACAACAGCGCTCCGGAATGCGTTGAGTGACTGTCTTCAGCCGGAGCAGCGACGATGCCGGTCGCGGACAGCCTGCGTGCGGCAGGCTCGCTCTGTGGGTGGGTCCCGAGCCGACGGTCAACCGCGTTGGCCAGCGCGACTTCGACCAGCTCGTGTGGAGTGGCTTGTTCCATGTCTAATTCAAAAGGCTAATATTTAGCCACGGCCAAGAAACGATGGAACGCACCCGAGGAAGATCGCTTTCGAGGTCGCGAAGCCCGCATTCGAGTTGGTTCTCCAGCGCCTCCAGGCTGTCGAAGACGAGGTTGTGGAAG
>JADCGX010000223.1 GCA_020248785.1 Burkholderiales bacterium
AATACCAACGCCGCGCTGCTGGGCAGCGGCGGCATGGTCGGCACGCCGGCCACACCGCTGCCGCAGCTCGACGGGCCCGAGGTGGAGCTGCGCGGCAACGGTACGATCGGCGTGGGCCTGGACATCGATGCGAACCTCACCCAGGTGTCCGGCTTTGCGCTCACGCGCTTCACGACGGCCGCCATCCGCATCGGCAACGGCGGCCTGGCGCAAAACACGTTCCTCTACCGCAACGTGCTGGGCGCGACTGCGCTGGCGTTCACCGACCCCGGCGCCGGCCTGCGCTCGACCGGCGCCGGCATACGCGTCCTCGATACCTTTGACGTGTACATCCAAGAGACCCTGATCGGCTTCCACGGCCAGAGCGGTGTCGATGCCAGCGGCACGGGGAGCATCGTCGCGCGTTTGTTGACTTTGGAAAGCAACGAGATCCGCGACAACGGCCTCGTCAACACCGCGTCGCCCGGCATTATCAACACAGCCGAAGTCTACAAGGCGTCTCTCTCCTGCAACCTTTGGAGCAACCTCGTCATCGGCAACCGTGGCGGCGGCCTGACGCTGAGCTTCCCGGGTACCACGTCCCCAACCTATAGTGTAGTCAATGGCAACACCTTCAGCGGCAACGGCACCCTGGCGACCCAGCCTGCCGTCCGCATAGCCCTATCGCTCTACGGTAGTGTCGCCAACAACGTCATCACGGCCTCGAGCGGCGTCGGCATCAGCCTGACGGCCGGCCGCAACGTGACCATTTCGCAAAACGCGATCCATGGCAACGGCGGCATCGGCATCGACCTCGGCGGCAATGGCGTGACCGCCAACGACGGCCTGCGCACCAGCGGCCAGCCCAACGAGTTGTGGGACACGCCGGTGATCGAGTCGGCCACCTTGAGCGGCAGCACGCTGACCGTGAGCGGCTACGTCGGCAGCGCCGCCGGCCAGTCGACCTTCGGCGGCGGCACCGTCGAGGTGTTCATCGCCGATGCCACCGCCGGCAACTTCCCGGCGGGCCAGACCTATCTCGGCAGCCTGACGGCCGCCTCCAACGGAACCTTCAGCGGCCAGATCGCCAACGTCAGCGGCGTCGTCAGCGGCACGCGGCTGGTGGCCACCGCCAGCGAGGGCAACTCCGGCTACCGCAACACCTCGGAGTTCGGTGCCAACTTCACGGTTGCGGTGGCGGCACTCGTGAGCCTCAGCGGCACGGTGTTCGAAGACGTCAACTACGGCGGCGGTATCGGCCGCAATCGGGCGACGGCCGTCACCAGCGGCGGCTCGGGGCGCCCGGCAGCACGGGTCGAGCTGTACGACGCGTCGGGCAACTTTGTCCGCTCGACCGCGACCGACAGCGCGGGCAGCTACGCCTTTTCCGGACTCGCCGCCGGCGACTACACGGTGCGCGTGGTCAACAGCTCGGTCTCGTCGGCACGCAGCGGCTACGTGGGCGGCACGCATCTGGCGGTGCAGACCTATCGCACCAGTGCCGCCGCCGGAACCGCGACCGATGTGTATGACCGCGTCGGCGGCGAAACGCCGAACCTGGCCGACGCCGGCAACGGTTCGACCACGCTGGCCGCGCTGACCACCGGCAGCACCACGGCACAGTCGATCAGCGCGGTCACCATCACCACCGCCAACCTCACGGACGTCGACTTCGGTTTCAACTTCGCCACCGTGGTCAACACCAACGACAGCGGCCAGGGGTCGTTGCGACAGTTCATCGTCAACGCCAACGCCCTGGGCGGCGATGCGAGCCTTGCGGTGAGCGGCCGCGCGGCCGGGATGGAGCATGCCATCTTCATGCTCGCCAACGGCACCGCCAGCCCAGGCCTGCGCGCCGGCCTGAACTACTTCTCGGGCGGGGTGGCGACGATCAGCCTGGCCTCTTCGCTTCCCGACCTGACCAGCGCGCTTGTGCTGGACGCGCAAACCCAGCCGGGGTGGACGCTTGTGCCAATCATCGAAGTCAACGGCAATTCGGTCGTGGAGACAGGACTGACACTGTCCGCGTCCTCGATCACCGTGCGCGGCCTGATCCTGAACCGCCTGTCCGCACGCGCGATGCTCATCAGCACGGGCGCCAACGGCAACACGATCCAGGGCAACTACCTGAACGTGAACGCGGCGGGCACGGCGGCATCCAGCGTTGCAGTGGCAGGTATCAGGGTGCAAGGCGCCAACAACCTGATCGGGGGCTCGACGCCCGGCCGGCGCAACGTCATGGTCGCCGCCAACCCGTGTTGCACGCAGGGTGCGGCGGTCGACATCAGTAACAACACCGCTGTTGGCAACACGGTGCAGGGGAACTACATCGGCACGAACGCCGCGGGTACCGCCGCACTCGGGGGCAACGCCCACGGCGTTTCAGTCCAGAACGCAGCGGCGAACACGACCATCGGTGGCAGCGCTGCCGGCGAAGGCAACTTGATTTCCGGCAACGGCATGGACGGCATTAATCTTGCCGTCAACAGCGGCACCGTGATTCGCGGCAACAAGATCGGCACCAATGCCGCAGGCACGCAAGCCGTTGCCAATGGGTACAGCGGAATCTCATTCGCCGGAAGCACCACGCCCACAGTGATCGGCGGCGCCAACGTCGCTGACCGCAATCTGATTTCCGGGAACGCCGTCAGTGGCATCGCCGCCGGATCGGACGCGACAATTCGAGGCAACTACATCGGCGTGGCCGCCGACGGCACCACTGCGCTGCCCAATCAGCAGTCCGGCATCAGACTGACCTCCAGCAATATCGCCGTGGGCGGAACCAACGCCGGCGAAGGCAACGTGATCGCCAAGAACGGCGGCGCTGGTGTGCGGGTCGCCTTCAACAACATCGGCAACAGCATTCTGGGCAATGCCATTCACGGCAATGGCGGTTTGGGCATTGATCTGGCCGAGGACGGTGTCAGCGTCAACGATGGCGCCAAGACGGCGGGGCAGCCAAACCTGCTGATGGATTACCCGGTCGTTACCAACGCGTCGTACGACGGCGCCACGCTGCGCGTGCGCGGCTACGTCGGCTCGGCAGCGGGGCAGACGCTCTTCGCGGGCAGCCGGGTCGAGATTTTCAAGTCGGATCTGGACGCGAGCGGCCATGGCGAGGGCCGCACCTATCTCGGCTTCGTCACCGCCGATGCGAACGGCAGGTTCTCCGGCCAGATCGCCGCCGCCGGCATCGCCGTTGGCGACAAGGTCACCGGCACCGCGACCGACACGGCGAACAACACCTCGGAGTTCGGCGCCAACGTCGGCGTGCGCGAGTACACACCATTTCGCAATGGCAGCTTCGAGCAAGCGAGTATCGATCCCGGAGCCGCGACGACGCTGCCGGCCGGCAGCACCGCCATCACCTACTGGACCGTCGGCGGCGCGATCAACTACGTGGGCACGCGCTGGAACGCTTCCGAGGGCAGTCGTTCGATCGGCCTGGGCTCGGCCGACCCGGTCGGCTTGATCTCGCAGTCATTCGATGTCGATGTGGGCGAGGAATACATCGTGTTCTTCGACGTGTCGGGTTCGACCGCGTGCGGGCCGACCCGCGTCAATGTTCAGGGGCAAGTCACCTATGGACCCGGCATGACGGTCGGCGCCAGCGGCGCCGCGCTGATCGGCGGGTCGGCCGAGCCGACGATCTACTGGACCGACACGCGCCGCATCGTGTTCACGCCCGAACAGGATCTTGTAACCCTTCAGTTCTCCTCAGCCGATGGCAGCGCATGCGGCCCGGCGATCGACAACGTGCGGGTGCGCAAGCACCGGCCGTTTGCCAACGGCGGCTACGAGTCGGCGCAGACCGACCCGGGCGCGGGCACCATGCTGGCGGGCGGCAACACCGACATCGACCGCTGGGCGGTCGGCGGCGGCGGCATCAACTATCTGGGCGGCGGCGGCAGCCGGGTGGCCGAGGGCGTGCGCGGCATTGCGTTGAACGGCGCGAGCCAAGGCTCGCTCACGCAGGCGTTCGACACGGGCACGAGCTTTCCGCGTTGGTACCGCGCGCGCTTTGCCATGAGCGCCAACCCGGCCGGGCCTGCGTCACAGTCCGTGCAGGTGTCCGCACACGGCCAGTCGCAGACCTTCACGACCACCCATGCCGGCGCGGTCAACTGGGCTGATCAGGATCTGTACTTTGAAGTCGAGAGTGACTCGACCACGCTGACGCTGGCCAGTCAGACGGCCGGCGTGGCCGGTCCGCTGATCGATAACGTGCGCGTCAGCTCGGCCAGTCCGTTCCGCAACGGCGGCTTCGAGGAGTTTCGCTTTCCGGCGGCGGCCGTCACCAACATGGGCGTCGACAATCCGCTGGTGAAGAAGTGGATCACCAACGCCGGTTCGCTGCAACTCGTCGGCGCGGCGTCGTTCACGCCGTCGCAAGGCAACTACAGCCTGCATCTGAACGGGCCGGCCGGGCCCGGCAGCATCACGCAAACCTTCACGGTCGAGACCACGGGCACGGCGCGCTTCGACATGTTGTTCGACGCCGCCGCCAACCCGGCCGGCAGCGGACCGCAGACGCTGACGGCGACCATCAGTCAAGGCGCCACCGTGCTGGCGTCGCTGCCCGTGACCTTGAACCCCGCCAACGCGCTGCCGGGCCAGTCGCGCTGGCGCACGCAGGTCTTGAGCTTCACGGTCGGCAGCGGCACGACCGATGTCGAATTGACGTTGACCAGCAACACGGCGGGCAGCGCGGGAGTGCTGGTGGACAACTTCCGCTTCGGCGTGGGCGGCACCTACAACACCACGGGCCGGTTCAACGCGTTCGAACCGGGCACCCCGGCCAATGCGATCACCGGCATCATCAAGACCAAGGTGGCCGGCCAGCCGTTCATGCTGGACATCGCGGCGATCAAGGCCGGCGGTCAGGGCTACTCGGACTTTCCGATGACACCGATCAAGGTCGAGCTGGTCGACGCCAGCGACGACTCGGCGCCGACTGACGAGATCACCAATTGCAAGGCGAGTTGGACCTCGATCGCCAATGTCACCTCGTCGTTCGCGCTGGTTGGCACCGACGGCGGCCGCAAGGCGCTGCAGTTCCAGTTGAATGAGGCGCGCAGGAACGTGCGGGTGAAAGTCAGCTACCCGGCCAGCGGCACCGCGACGCACGTCGGTTGCAGCACGGATAACTTCGCGGTCCGGCCGCTGGCGTTTGCCGGCGTGCAGGCCATGGACGGCGACGCCGCGTCAACGGGCAGCGCACGCGTCCTGGCCAACGCCAACACCGACGACGGTGTGGTGCATCGAGCCGGCCGGCCGTTCGCACTGACGGGCAGCGCGGTCGACTTCGGCGGCAATGCGGTGGTCGGCTACAACGGCACGACTTCGATCTCGTACAGCTGCACCGCGCCGGCCGGCTGCGTCGTCGGCACGATGTCTCCCGCGCAGTTGACTGCAATCAACGGCATAGTGGCCGGCACCCTGAGCTACAGCGAAGCGGGCGTGCTGTCGCTCGCGCTCGAAGACACCACCTATGCCGACGTCGACGCCACGGATGGCTCCACGCTGGAAGAGCGCGCGATCCGCATGGCGGCACCGATCGTGGTGGGCCGCTTCGTGCCCGATCGCTATGTCGTCGCTCCCAGTACGCCGCAACTCGGCGCGGCCTGTGGACCCGGCAACCTGAGCTTCGTCGGGCAGCCGTTCACCTTTGCAACGCCACCGACGACCGCGGTGGTGCCGGTCAACGCTGCCGGTCAAACACTCCTGAACGCACGCCCACGATTCGATGCCTCAATGGTGATCGTCGAGGTCAGCGCCAGCGGCGCCCCGCTGGCGCTGCAAGGCACGGCGGGCAGCGTCAACGTGTCGACGGGCACTGCGCCGGTGGTAACGCTCGCCAACAGTGAGTTCAGCTTCGCGCGCGGGGGCACGCCGGTTGCACCCTTCGCGCCGGCGTTCTCGCTGCGCGTGCGCGTCAACGACACTAGCGAGACCAATGGTGGCAGCGCCATTACCATCAGCGGCGAAGGCACCACGAGCTTCGGCTTTGCCGCCGGCCACCTGGTGCACTACGGCCGCCTGAACCTGCGCGCCGCCTACGGCGATGCGCGCCAGGACCTTTACCTGCCGCTGGACGTGCAGAGCTTCAACGGCAGCGGCTGGGTGCCGCTCGCCGCCGCGGCGGTCTGCATCGGCGTCGATGCGAGCCACTTTGCCTATCGCGACGCGCGCGGCTCGCTGGCCACCGCAAACCTGTTCAACTGCGCCTCGCGCGTGGCCAGTGTCAGCCCCGCCGGCGGCCGCTGGATTCTGCGTTTGCCGCGGCCGCCACTGTCGGCCGGCATCGCCGAAGGATCGATGACCGTGCTTGCCAACACCCTTGCGAGTGCGAGCGGCCAGGTCTGCAACGCCGGCAGCCCGGTGGCGGCAACCAGCACGCTCGCCTCACCCTGGCTCGCCCAGCCGGACGGCAGCCACCCCGCCGCCCGCGCCCAGTGGGGCCGCAGCCGCGGCGACTGGGTGCAGCTACGCGAAGTGTTCGACTGAGCGCCTCAACGCTGGTGCGCCAGTGCCGCCCCCCCAAGGCAAGCACAGGCAAGCACAGGCAAGCACGCCAACACACGAGGCCGGCAGTCAACCCGTTGCACTTTCGACGCCACGTACCGCACGCGCCCACACGACGGAAATCGGTTGGCTTTTCGATCGATCGGCAACTGCGCCCGCCCCTACCATCAACTCAATGGTGGTCCTTCTCGGCCCACAGCCCATCCAGTGCGTTGACTTGCCGACCTTGACCTGACTTGCTTGCCCACGGAACCATTGATGCTTGATCTCGGATCCTTCGGTCGCTCCACCCTGCGCTCGCTCGGCCTGGCCCGCGGCGCCGCGAGTCAGGATGGTCGCGTCGGCGTGGTGTTCGCGCCGGAACATGCAACGCTGGCGCGCACCAAGGGTGACGACGACGCCGCCCCGCGGCTGCTCGCCTTGCAGCGCGTGGCCGCGGATGCGGGCCACCGCGGCGACGTGGTGCGGCGCTGGCGCGACACCGGGCACTTGCGCGACAGCCGCGCGGTCGTCGTGCTGGCTGCCGGCGAGTACGACCTGCTGCAGATGGCCGCACCCAATGTGCCGGACGAGGAAGTGCGCGACGCGCTGCGCTGGCAGCTGCGCGGCACCCTGCCGTATTCGCCGGAGGAAGCGGCACTGGACTTCGTGCGCTTGCCGCAGGCCGCCGAGGCGCCACGGCGCCACACCTTGCTGGTGGTGGTCGCGCCCAAGTCCACCGTCGCGCTTGCCGTCGCGCCCCTGGTGGAACACAGCATCGAGATTGAAGCGGTGGACGTGCCCGAGTTTGCGCAGCGCAATCTGCAGGCGCTACCGCTGCATTCGCTTGGGAACACGACCGGCAACACGAACACGCCCAGCAGCAGCGCCTGGCTCGGCTTCGAGACCAATGCCTGCCTGCTGACCGTCCAGAGCGAGGGCGCACTCGTGTTTGCACGCCGCATCCCCGTCAGCGGCATGGCGCAGGCGATCGACGGCGAGCACCAACGCGCTTATCTGGCCGACCGTCTCGGCACCCAGGTGCAGCGCTCGCTCGACCTGGTCGAACGCCAGCTCGGCCAGCCCGCCGTGGCCGCACTGACCGTGTCGCCGCACCCGCACGGCGCCCATTTCGCGCGTGAGCTGGCCGAGCGTACCGCCTTGCCGGTGCAGGTGTTCGACCCTGCCGCGCTGGCCGCGCATGCGCACGACGCGCGCGCTGCCGCCAGCCTGCGCGAGGCGCTGAGCCACGATCACATGCTGGCACTGGGCGCGTGCCTGCGCGCAGCCAGCGCGCCCGCCAGCGAGACGGCATCGGCGTGGTCACAACTGCTGGCCCGCCTGCGCAAGGCGCCGGCCACGGCCGGAACAGCGTCAGCCTGAGCCGGCAACGACCATGGCACAGAACATCAACCTGTACGAGGCGCCGCATCGCGCCACTGGCTCACCGGTCACGCCGCGCGGTGTGATGGCCGTGGCCGCCCTGCTGGTGGCGGCACTCGCCAGCCTCCACTGGCTCGACCTGCAGCGCAACGCCACGCTGAACGACAAGCTGGCGCGCATGCGCAGCGACCGCGAGCGCATGGAGCGACAGGTCAACCAACTGCCGGCGAGCGATCGCACCGATGCCCGGCTGCAGAAGGAAGAGCTGGAGGTCGCGGCACTCGAGGGGATCGCGGCGCGCCTGTCGTCAGGCGCACTGGGCCGCGCCAGCGGCTTCACTGAACATCTGAGTGCGCTGTCGCGCGCCGGCGCCGAGGGCGTGTGGCTGACCGGCATTCGCATCGACAACGGCAGCCGCCGCCTGGTTCTTGAAGGCCGCGCGCTCGACGCCGCGCGCGTGCCGCAACTGTTTGTCGCGCTGCGCGGCGAGAGATTGTTCGAGGGTATGGACTTCGCCGCGCTCGAACTGAAGGTCGTGGAGGCACCGGCTGCTGGCGCGGCCGGCGCATCCGCCGACATACGCAAGGGACAGCAGCCGGTGCAGTTTCGCGTGCGCACGCCGGAGCAGGCGCTGGTCGCTGTGCAGGCTCATTCAACAACGCAGGCCGCAGGCGCAACACCGCCAGCCGCTGCGACCAGCGCGGCCAATGTCACTGGCAACGCGGCCGTGAGCCGTGCCGCGACCGCTGGAGCAGCACGATGAGCAGCACCATCGTCGGCGCACGCATGTCAGCCTGGCTGGCGCGACGGGCCCTGCGCGAGCGGGTGCTGGCCGCCGTCGCGGTGCTGGTGCTGTTGGGCCTTGTGTTCGACAGCTACGTGGCGGCGCCCCAACGCGCCAAGGAGACCGCGCTGCGCCGCCAGATCGCCGAGCAAGACAAGGCCATGCTCGAACTGCAGGCACGCGCGCAGGAGCAAACGGCACAGGACGACCAGCTCGCGCGCGAACGCAGCGCGGCACTTGCAACGCGCCGCGCGCACGCCGAGCAGGTGATCCGCGATGCCCAGGTCGATCTCATGGCGCCCCAGGACATGGGCCGTCAGTTGCAGGCGCTGCTCGCGCGCCATCCCGAGCTGCGCCTGCTGGAAATGACCACGCAGGCCCCCACGCCGCTGGGTCAGGGTCAGGGTCAGGGCCAGTCCAAGGGCAACGAGACGAAGGCAGCCGTGCAGGCGGCCCCGCTGCCCGCGGCCGGCAAGGACGCGCCAGCCCGTGCCGTGGCCAGCGGGCTGTACCAGCACGGGGTCGAAGTGACGGTCGAAGGCCGCTACCTCGATGTGCTGGCGTGGCTGCGCGCGCTCGAGAAGGCGCCCTATCGCATCTACTGGCGCGAGCTCGACATGCAGGTCAACGCCGACGGCATGCCGGTCACGCGCATCGCCTTGTTCACCCTGTCGCGGGAGGCCGTGTGGATGCGGCTCTGACACGTCCTGCGGGGCGCGGGCAAGTCCGCCGCGCTGAGCACGAGCACGGCGCCGCGTGCCGCTTGCCGCTGCCCGCGCTCGCAGTCTCGCTTGCGGCCGCAGTCGCAATCGCACTTGCAATGACTCCCGGCGGTGATGCACACGCACAGGCGGGCGTCGATCCCACGCAGCCGCCGACCGCCTTCGCGCCCAAGCTGAACGCAACTGCCGAGCCCGCACGCGAGCAGCGACTGCAGGCGGTGATCCGCCGCGCGGACGGCAGTCGCATTGCAGTGATCGGCGGGCAGATGGTGAGCGTGGGTGAGTCGATCACCACGGATGCCGGGCCGGCGCGCGTGGCAGCGATCTTCGATGACCGCGTGGTGCTGGCGCGCGGCACCGCGCGCGAGACGCTCGCGCTGCTGCCATCGATCACCAGCAAGCCGGGCAGCGCCAGCGCGATCAATGCAACTGTGCCCCGCGGCGAGCCCAGCGCAAGCGCGACAGCCAGCGCCACCGCGCCCGCGGTTGCGGCCGGCACCAGCGGCACCAGTAGTACGACTAGCTCGACCAGCGCCGCGAACTCCCTCCCCTCCGCACCCTCTTCAACCCGCAGGCAATAAGCCATGCATAACGACCAACCGACGCCCATGTACGGTGTTCTCGTGAACAACACGCCGCCGCCGGCGCTCGCTGCGCGTGGCCTGGTGCTGTCCGCCGGCGCCGTCTTGCTAATTCCCGTGCTGCTGCTCGCCGTCCTGCTGGCCGGCTGCGCCACGCCCGCGGGCCAGCTGCCAGGCATGCCGCCGCAGCGCAGCCCGCTGCCCGAAGTGCGCGCCGCCCTTTCCGAGATGGCCACGCCGCGGCCGGCGCAGTTGCCGCCGTCGGTGGCCGAGGCGCTGGTGCCCAAGGCGGACCTGTCGATGCCCACGCTGGCCAACCGGCCGCCGGAACCCCGCTTTGACCTGAACGTGGTCAACCTGCCGGTGGCGCAGGTGTTTGCCGCACTGGCCAAGGACACGCGCTACTCGATGCTGGTGGATCCTGAACTGAAGGGCAATGTGACGGTGAACTTGAAGGACGTCACTCTGCTGGAGGCGCTGGAGACGCTGCGCGAGATGTACGGCTTTGAGTACCGCGTGCAGGGTGCGCGCATCTTCGTGCAGCCGGCCACCTTGCAGACCCGCGTGTTCCAGGTGAACTACCTGACCATGAATCGCGCGGGGCGCAGCGATGTGCGCGTGACCTCGGGCTCGATCTCGCAAGGCAGCACCGGCGGCAGCAACATCGGATCAAACGTCAACAGCAGCACCGGCAATGTCGGCGGAAGCGGCAGCTCTGCGTCCACGCTGGAGTCGAGCCGGGTGACCACCTCCATCCGCAATGATGTCTGGGCTGAGCTGGAAGCCTCGCTCAAGCTGCTGCTGGGTGGCGGCGACAAGCAGGCCGAGGGGCGGCAGCTCATCGTCTCGCCGCAATCGGGCGTGATCGTGGTGCGAGCGCTGCCGCGCGAGCTGCGCGCCGTGGAGCAGTTCCTGTCGGCCGCGCGCCTGAATGTCGAGCGCCAGGTCATTTTGGAAGCGAAGATCCTCGACGTGCGCCTGGCCGATGGCGCGCAGATGGGCGTGAACTGGGCGGCCTTTCGTACTGGCGACAACAGCGGGCTGAGCACCGGCCTGCTGTCACCGGGCGCCAAACTGCGCCCGCGGGGCGCGACCGGCACGGAACTGAACAGCGGCAATCTGACCAGCACGCCGGGCTTGAACCTGAGTCTCGATGCCAACGCCCTGACCGGCGTGTTCGGCCTGGCGTTCCAGACAAGCAACTTCGCCGCGATGCTGCAGTTTCTCGAGACGCAGGGCTCGGTGCAGGTGCTGTCGAGCCCGCGCATTGCCGCACTCAACAATCAGAAGGCGGTGCTGAAGGTCGGCACTGATGACTTCTTCGTCACCAATGTGAGCACCAATATCCAGACGGGTGCGGCTGGCGGCCAGCCGATCAGCACGCCAACCATCACGGTGCAGCCATTTTTCAGCGGCGTGGCGCTCGATGTGACGCCGCAGATCGACGAGGACGGCAACATCATCCTGCATGTGCATCCCTCGGTCACCGACGTGACCGAGAAACCCAAGGTCGTGAATCTCGGCACGCTCGGCAACTTCACGCTGCCGCTGGCCTCCAGCCAGATCAGCGAGACTGACACCATCGTGCGCGTGCGCGACGGCAACATCGTTGCCATTGGCGGCCTGATGCGGACCGCGCAGGCAGAGCGCACCACGCAGCTGCCGGGACTGGGTAATGTGCCGCTGCTCGGCAGTGCCTTTCGCAGCAGCGGCCGCGCCACCGAGAAAAGCGAGCTGATCATCCTCATCAAGCCCACCGTGATTCACTCGGATGGCCAGTTTGCCGGGCTGCGCGACGAGTTGCTGCAGCGGCTCGATGCCATGACTGCAACGCGTTGAGTGCGGACGGCAGCGGAGCCACGCCATGTACCTGGAACACTTTCAGCTGCGTGAACTGCCGTTCACCATCACGCCCAACACGGCGTTTGCCTTTGCCACCCGAGCCCACCGCGAGGCGTTGGCGACCCTGCTGCTGGCGCTGGACGATGGGCAGGGCTTCATCAAGATCACGGGCGAAGTCGGCACCGGCAAGACGCTCGCTTGCCGCAAGCTGCTCAAGCTGCTGGCCGAGAAGGACCGCTACGCCACGGTCTACGTCCCCAACCCCTGCCTGAGCCCGCGCACGCTGTTCCTGTCGATCGCGCTCGAACTCAAGCTTCCGGTGCGCGCCGACGCGCCCGAGCACGAACTGCTGTCCGCGCTGACCAATGGCCTGCTGAAGTTCGCGCTGGAGGACAAGCGCGTCGTCGTCTGCCTGGACGAGGCGCAGGCCATGCCGGTGGCCACGCTCGAGGCGCTGCGCCTGCTCTCCAACCTCGAGACGGAGCGCGACAAGCTGCTGCAAGTGGTGCTCTTTGGCCAGCCGGAGCTGGACGCCAAGCTGGCGCGCCAGGACCTGCGCCAACTAATGCAGCGCATTGCTTTTCACTACTGCATGGACCGCTTGCAGACCGCCGAGCTGGAGCGCTATGTCACGCACCGGTTGCAGGTGGCCGGCTACAGCGGCGCGCACGGCCCGTTGTTTGACACCGGCGCCATGCAGCAGCTGGCACGCCGCACCCAGGGCGTGCCGCGGCTGGTCAATGTGATTGCCCACAAGGCGCTGCTGCTTGCCTTTGGCGAGGGCGCGCTGCGGGTGAGCATGCGGCACGTCAGTGCCGCGGCCAAGGACACGCCGCACGCACGCCATCCCCTCGGTGTTCCGGGTCGGCGTCTGGTTGCGTGGTGGGCCGGCCTGGGGCAGCCGCGGCCTGGAGTGTCGTCATGAGCGCGCCGGGCCGCTCCCAAGCGCTTATCCCCGCAGCGCGCAGCGCGGAGGGTCGTCCAATGAGCGCGCCGGGCCGCTCCCAAGCGCTCATCCCCGCAGCGCGCAGCGCGGAGGGTCGTCCAATGAGCGCGCCGGGCCGCTCCCAAGCGCTCATCCCCGCAGCGCGCAGCGCGGAGGGTCGTCCAATGAGCGCGCGGGGCCGCTCCCAAGCGCTCATCCCCGCAGCGCGCAGCGCGGAGGGCCGTCCACTGTGCGCGCCGGGCCGCTCCCAAGCGCTTATCCCGGAGCGCGCAGCGCGGAGGGTAGTCCCATGAGCGTGCTGGCGCAGGTGCTGGACGATCTCGCCGCGCGCGGTGCAGCGCCGCGCAGCCTGGAGGCCGATCGCCTGCCATGGGCCGCTGCCATCGCGCCCGCCAGGCCGCGCCGCCTGGCGCCCACGCGCCGGCAAGGCGTGTGGCTCGCGACGCTGACCATCCTCGCCTGCACCACCGCCGCACTGGCTTGGCTCGAAGTTCGCGCCCGGAGCCAGACCTTCGTGGTGCGGCCGCTCGGCCTGCACGACCTCGACTCGATCGTCGCAACTGCCGCCACGCCCGCGATGGTGAACGCATCGAATACTGTCAGCACGGTCAGCAGCGCAGAGCAACCGGCACCGGCGCAACCGCCCGTCGCACGGATCGTCCCCACCGCTGCGCGGGCGCAGCTGGCTGCGGCAGCGCCGGTGGCGAAGGCGACTTCAGTTCCTGACGTAGCGCGACCGGCGGCTGCCGCCGCCACCGCGACAGCGGCAATTGCAGCAGGCACGGCGGCAGCCGACCGTGGCCCCGCAAGAACGGCCACGCTCGCCAGCCTTGCACCTGCGTCTTCCACGACGAGCGGCGACAGCGCCGTCGTGCGGCGCTCATCGGCCAGCCTGAACGACCCGCAGGCAGATCTCGCTCGAGCCGGCGATCTCATCAGCCGCGGCCGTGGGCGCGAGGCCAAGCCGCTCCTGCTTGATCTGCTCGCGCGCGACCCGCGTAACGCCGCCGCCCGCAAGGCGCTGGCGGCCGTGCAGTCCGAAAGTGGCGAGCGCACCGAAGCACTGGTCACGCTGCTCGATGGCGCGAGCGTGGACCCCGCGCGCTTTGCCGCAACAGCCGCGCAGTTGCAGACCGAACTGGGCGATGCACGCGGCGCCCTGACCACATTGCAGCGCATGCCCCTCGAGCGCCGTGATGGGCCGTTCCATGCGCTCAATGGCGGCATCGCACTGGCCGCGGAAGCGCCGCAGCAGGCCGTGGAGGCCTATCAGCGCGCCGTGAGCAGCGCCGACGCGCAGCCGCTATGGCTGGTCGGACTGGCGCTGGCGCATGAGGGCGCGGGGCAGATTGCCGAAGCGCAGGCCGCGTATGTGCGCGCCCTGCAGCAGCCAAGGCTGCCGGCCGAGGCGCGCACCTATGCGCAGCAGAAGCTGGGCAGTGCCGCCGCGAAACCGGTGCGCAGCAGCAGCGGTGTGACAGCACGCAGCAGGAGCGGCGAGCAGTAGCGTCGTAACGCCGCGAAACAGCCGCAGTCGTGGTGCGGCAAAGCGGCATTGCTCCTGGAGCTGGTGGCGCGGCGAAGTGTTGGTGCGCCGCTGCGGTGGTGCAGCGAATCGCGGTGCGGCCGTACTGCGCGCACTTTCATCGCGCCATCGGGCGGCAGCGCTGCCGCGCAAGCGCATGCCTACCTCAAGCCGCCTGCGTTGATGCTTCCGCGGCGCTGTCCGTCGTACTCGTACTGTCCGCGGTGCTCTCCGCGGTGCCGTCCGCTGCCCCTTCCGACGCCCCCACCAACGCCCTCATGCTCGTTGTCAGCCGGTCGAGATCGACCGGCTTGGTCAGACGCAGCGCAAAGCCCGCGGCCAGCGTCTTCTGCTGATCGACCTCCGAGCCAAAGCCGATCAGCGCAATCGCCGGCACACGGCGCTGTACTGACGGTCGGCCTTTTGCAGCACGCGCTCGGCGCTGGCCTGTCGCACCGAGTGATCATCGGGATGCAGCAGATGCGCAAAGCGCGGGTCTCCAGGCGCCTGCACCGCGCTCGGTGTCAGGCCAAGGATGCCGAACAGGCGAAGATTGGCGTAGACATTGCGTTGCGCCCGCAAGTCATACACATAGACGAGGTCAGGCGATAGCTGCGCCAGCGCGGCGTCGAACGCTAGCGGTCGCGCGCATGCCTGCGCGTCGGTGACCAACGTATCCACCCTCCCCTCGACACCGCTTTTCCGTGGCGTCCCACTCGTTTTCCGATGGTAGGACGGCGGTCGAGGTGAGCCCAGACAGGAAGCTAGGGCCTGTTAACGCATGCGCGCGCCGAGTGTTAGCAGGCCCTAGGTAGGCAGCTTGGCGACCGCGCGTTTTCGTGAGCGGCGTGCAGTGGTGCCTGCCCCAGCACGCGAACATAGCGCTTCGAACTCATTCGCAGGCATCGGGCGGCCCAATAGGAAACCCTGCACCTCATCGCAGCCCAGCTTCTTCATGAGGTCCCACTGCGCTTCGCTCTCCACGCCGCCGGCCACCATCGTCAGGCGCAGCTTGCGGGCCAGCAGTGCAATGACTTCGACGATCGCGGCATCGCGCGCGTCCTCGGGCGCATGGCGCACGAACTGGCCGTCGATCTTGACTGCATCCACCGGCAGCTTGCGCAGCAGCGCCAGGCTGGCGGCACCGGCACCAAAACAGTCCAGCGTCACGCGCACGCCGAGCTTGTGCAGGCCCTGGAGCGCGGCGGCATCGACTTCGTCAAGCGGGCGCACCAACGCGGTCTCGTTGAGTTCGATCTGCAGCCGCTGTGGCGCCAGGCCACTGGCGTGCAAGGCCTGCTCCACCTGATCGAGCATCGACTTGCCGCGAAACTCGCGCGGCGACAGATTCACGGCCACTGACATTGGCTTGCCGGCCGTGCTCCACTGCGCGGCCGCGGCGCAGGCCTGCGCGAGCACGGCCTCGCCAATCGGCACGATCAGCCCCGTGTCCTCGGCGACGTCGAGAAACTCGCCCGGCGCGATCAGTCCGCGCTCCGGGTGCTGCCAGCGCACCAGCGCCTCGGCGCCAATCAGCTTGCGGCTTTTCATTTCATACCGTGGCTGGTAGTGCACGCTGAACTGGCCACGCTCCAGCGCGGCACGCAGATCGGCCTCGATCGACAGGCGGCGCGCGCTGCGTTGCGCGATCTCGGGGCGGAAGAATTGGGTGAGACCGGTGCGATGTTCGCGCGCAAAGCGCATGGCACCGTCGGCGCGGGCCAGCAGCAGATCGCTGGTCTCGCCATCCTGCGGGTACACCGACACGCCCACCGCGGGCTCGAGTCGAATCTGGTGGCCGCCCACAACGAGCGGCACATCGAGCGCCGAATACAACTTGCGCGCGACGATGGCGGCATCTTCGGCGCGTCGCAGCGCCATCAGCAGCACCGCGAATTCATCGTCGCCAATGCGGGCGATGAGATCGGAGCCACGCACCGCATTGCGCAACCGCTCGGCAATCTGGCGCGCCACGTAGTCGCCGGCCTGGTAGCCGAGCGTGTCGCGCACCTCGGCCAGCCGCTCCAGGCCCACGAACACGACGGCAGCCGGCTCGCTGGAGGCGCGATGCGCATTGAGCGCGTTGGCCATGCGCTCCTCCAGGGACAGGCGGTTGGCCAGGCCCGTCACCGGATCATGGCGGGCCTGCTGGGTGGCCGTGGCCTCCATCGCGTTGCGGTCATATAGCTCGGTCACCAGCCGCTCGTTGGTCCAGGCCAACTCCTCTCTCTGCTCCTGCACGAGCCTCTCGACGTCGATCAGGCGGCGCAGCCGTTGCGCAATTTCGCTTTGATCGAGCTGGCTGGGATCGGCGGCGGGATGGTGGTGCGTGCGGTTTCGGTTCATGGCGGTGTGCATAGGTGACTCCCACAAACGAGGTTAGTCACCCCATCCCGCATGGAAGCGATGAAATCGTCCGCGCCGGTCCGCCTGTTCTTCCCATCATATTCGGCTGTCCGGACGAGGATGAATGCCAAGAGCGGGCGCCGCGCGAACACGGAGAGCCCTCTTTGGCGCTGGTTCGTTGAATGGTGGCATTGCCGGCTTGCAGTGACTGGCGCCGCGCTGTTGCCTTGCCGTCCAATTACGCGTTGCACGCCGCCGCGCCACTGTCCTTGTTGCTCCGCTTCTTCTCTGATCGCTGCGCTCGACCGTGGTGCTGTTTCTCGACTTCGACGGCGTGCTGCACCCCCGATCCAAGCCCGGCCGAGCGGTTGTTCGAGCAGGCGCCTGCCCTGGCGGCTGCGCTGGCGCCGCATGCGGTTGACATCGTGCTGTCGACCACCTGGCGGCGGGTCGAGCCGCTGGCTACGTTGAAGGCGCGGCTGCCGGCCACGCTTGCAAGTCGCATCGTCGGCGTGACGTCGTCGTTCAGCGAGATCAGCGCCGCCGCCGGGCCGCTGTATCCCAATCAGCGGCAGGCCGAACGCATCGCCTGGCTGGGTCAGAACGCGCCACTGCGCGCCTGGCATGCACTGGACGATCGGCAGGAGTGGATCGAGCCCTACTGCGAGCACCTGACGGTCTGCGAGCCGCAGGTCGGACTCACTGCGCCTGCCCTGGCGCACCTGTCCAGTGCATTGCAATGCGCCGCGGAGAGAGCCGCCCGCCGTGGCTGAGCATGTTCGGCCGCAGATGCCGGGCACTTGACGCCAGCCAACAGCCAGATCCTCGAGACGATGAAGCTCATTGACATGGAGCACGCGCGCCGCGCTGTCGATCCGCGGTTCAGTCGAGTCCCTGCGGCCGACTTAGCCAAGGGCCGACCAATGACGCACGGTCGAACACGATCGGCAACAGCGGGGACCGTGAAGTGAAGGAAGTGGGCAAGGCGAGGTCGGACGAGGCGCGATCGCGCAAGGCGCCCTCCGGCGACGCGCAGGTGCGCATCGTCGACGATCACCCGATCGAGCGGCACGGCATCGCGCAGTTGCACAACCGCGAGACGCACACACGCAGGCCGCGGCCGAGGCCGCCGAGGCGGAGACCGCGCTGCGGCCGCTGCGCGAGCAGCACTTTGATCTCGTCATCAGCGACATCTCGATGCCGAGACTGTCGGGGCGCGACCCGATCCGTCGCGTGCAGGCACTGACCGACGCGCCGCCCTTACTGGTGCTGTCGATGCATGAGGAGACGGTGTGCACCGAGCGTGCACTGACTGCAGGCGTAAGCGGCCTCGTGATGAAGCGGGAAGCCCCGGACAAGCTCGGTGCGCAAGCTGATGGCCGGCGGCGTATACCGTTCTGCCGCTATGGAAGAACGCAGGCTGACTCAGCCCGCCGCCGCCACTGGCGCAGGCTTGCTCCAGCCGCCACCGAGCGCGCGAAACACCTGCACGTAGGCGAGCTGGCGCTGCAGCCGCGCGTTGACGAGGTCCGTGTCGGCCGCGAGGAGCTGTCGCTGCGCATCGAGCACCTCGAAAAAGCTCACCACGCCGGCGGCAAATCGCTTGTCCGCCAGCCGCAGTGCCTCGCGTTGCGCCACCACGCGCTCGGCCTCGCGATCGAGCTGCTCGCCGCTGCGCTCATAGGCGGTCAGCGCATCGGAGACCTCGCGCAGCGCATTGAGTCCTGCCTTGCGATAGGCCAGCAGCGCCTGCTCCAGGCGTGCTTCAGCCGCGTCCTGGTTGGCGCGCAGCGCCCCGCCCGCGTACAGCGTCTGCTCGAGGTTGGGGCCAAGCGAGGCGACGTCAGCCGCCTTGCTGCCGAAGAGATCGCCGAGCGCGGTGCTCAAGCTGCCAAAAGCGCCGGTGACCGACAGGCTGGGCAGCAGCTGCGCCTTGGCCTCCCCCACCCGCGCGTTGGCGGCCACCAGCCGCTGCTCGGCCTCGCGCAGGTCGGGGCGGCGCTCGATGAGTTCCGACGGCAATCCAGCAGGCAGCGAAGGCGGAAGCGATTGCTTGACCGCGCTGGTGTCGATGGCCTCCGGTACCCGGGCAAGCAGCAGCGACAGCGCGTTCTCGGTCGCGGTGATCTGCCGCTTGATGTCGGGAATGCGCGCGCGCGTGGCCGCCAGCTGCGCCTCCGACTGCCGCACTTCGGCCGCCGAGACGAGGCCCGCACTATTGCGCCGGCGCATCAGGCGCAGCGATTCGGCCTGCAGGGCGGCATTGCTCTCGGTGCTGGCCAGCACTTCGCGCAGCGCGGCGAGCTCAAAGTGGCGCGAGGCCACTTCAGCGACCAGCGAGACCTGCGCACCGTCGCGCGCCGCCTCGCGCGCCGCCAGGTCCCCGCGCGCCGCCTCGGTGCCGCGTCGCACGCGGCCCCACAGGTCGATCTCCCAACTCAGGAGCCCCGCCGCGAGGAAACTCGAGGTCAGGCTGTCACCAGGCAACCGCGCGGTGGGACTGGTGTTCAGGCCGAGCGCCACGGTCGGCAGGCCGCCGGAGCGCGCGATCACGACACCGGCCTGGGCCTCGCGGATACGCGACTCGGCCGTGCGCAGATCAAGGTTGGCTTTCAGCGCCTCGTCGATCAGCGCTTGTTGCGCCGGATCGGCGAACACGTTGCGCCAGTCGCTGGCGCCCAGCGATGCGCCGGGCGTGGTGGTGCCGCGGAATTCGGCCGGCGGCTTCACTTCGGGGCGCTTGTAGTCCTCGCCGACCGCGCAGCCGACGAGCAAGGCGGAGGACAAAAGCGCCAGGCCGCGCAGTGTCCTCAGTGCGCTCGGCGCGCCCAGTGTGCGAGGTGCACGAGCGGCGCTCATTCAGCTCCCTCCGGCTGCGCCACCACTTTCTTCGGCCCGCTGAAACGCTGCACGAGGCGATCGACCACCACGAACAGCACCGGCACGAAGAAGATCGCCAGCAGCGTGGCCGCCAGCATGCCGCTGAACACCGTGATGCCCATCGAGACCCGCGAGGCCGCACCGGCGCCACTGGCAAGGATCAGCGGCACCACGCCGAGAATGAAGGCAAACGAGGTCATGATGATCGGGCGCAGGCGCAGCCTGGCCGCTTCCAGCGCAGCCGCCACCGCGTCCAGGCCCTCCTCGCGCTTCATCTTGGCGAACTCGACGATCAGGATCGCGTTCTTGGCCGCGAGACCAATGAGCAGCACCAGACCAATCTGCGCATAGATGTTGTTGGACAGCCCCGTGACGTACAACCCGGTCATCGCGCCAAAGATGCCCAGCGGCACCGCAAAGAGCACGGCGAACGGCACCGCCCAGCTCTCATACAACGCTGCCAGGAACAGGAACACGAACAGGATGGCGAAGGCAAAGATGATTGGCGCCTGCCCCGCAGACTTCTTTTCCTGCAGGCTGATGCCCGCCCACTCGAAGCCATAGCCCGGCGGCAGCGTCGCACGAGCCACCTCTTCCATGGCAGCGATGGCCTGCCCGGAGCTGAAGCCGGGGGCAGCATCACCGCCGATGTCCGCAGTGCGATACAGGTTGAAGCGCTGGATGTTGGTGGGCGAGCTGATCGACACCGGCGTCACCAACGTG
The DNA here is from genome assembly GCA_020248785.1 of Burkholderiales bacterium. GTDB lineage: Bacteria > Pseudomonadota > Gammaproteobacteria > Burkholderiales > Burkholderiaceae_F > JALHMQ01. The sequence goes on from JADCGX010000223.1 coordinate 20,216, forward strand.
GACAGCGGCACCATTTCGTTCTTGTTGCTGCGCACGTAGATGAGGTTTAGTCCCTTGATGTCGGCGCGGTATTGCGGCTCGGCCTGCATCGACACCTTGAAGCTGCGGCCAAAGCGCGAGAAGTCGTTGATGTTCAGGCCACCGAGGTAGGTCTGCAGCGCCAGCGAGACATCGTTGATCGCCACGCCGAGCTTCTTGGCCTTCTCGCGGTCCAGGTCGAGGCGGATTGCCGGCGTGCGCGGATCGAACTTCGAAAACGCGTTGCCGATCTCCGGCCGCTGCTTGGCCGCCGTCACGAACTCCTGCGCCACGCGCGCCAGATCCTGCGCCGAGTTGCCGGCCCGGTCCTGCAGCTTGAAGCTGAAGCCGCCGGTGGAACCCAGGCCGGGGATCGGCGGCGGATTAAAGGCGATCACGTTCGCCTCGCGGATCGACTGCGCGCGGCCATAGAAGCCGCGAATGATGGCGCCCAGTTGCTCCTCGGGCACGACGCGCTCGGCCCAGGGCTTGAGCGCGATCACCATCAGCGCGGCATCCGGCTGCACGGCGCCGGTGAGCAGGCTGTAACCGTTGATGACGAGCGAGCGCGTGACACCCGGCGTGGTGTCGATGATCTTCTGCACCTCTTCGGTCGCCTGCATGGTGCGGTTGAGCGAACTGGCCGGCGGCAATTGCAACGAGCCGAGGAAGTAGCCCTGGTCCTCCGGCGGCACGAACCCGCTGGGCACCTTGGACATGAGGCCAAAGGCGGCAAAGATCAGGATCGCCAGCACCGCGAGCGTGGCGACACTGGCACGGATCGCACGCGCCACGCCGTTGCCATAGCGCGCCGTGACCGCATCGAAGCCCTTGTTGAAGCCGCCAAAGAAGCGACCGATCAGCCCCGGCTTGGCGTGGTGATCCTTGGGCTTGAGCATCAGCGCGCATAGCGCCGGCGTCAGCGTCAGCGCAACCAAGGCCGACAGGCCGGTGGACACGGCCACCGTGATCGCAAACTGCTGGTACATCACGCCCGCGATGCCGCCGAGGAAGGCGACCGGCACGAACACCGCCATCAAAATGAGCGCAATCGCCACCACCGGGCCGCTGACTTCTTCCATCGCCTTGATGGTGGCGTCGCGGGGCGACAGGCCGTTGGCGTGCATGTGATGCTCCACCGCCTCCACGACCACGATCGCATCGTCCACCACGATGCCGATGGCCAGCACCATGCCAAACAGCGTCAGCGTGTTGATGGTGAAGCCGAGCAGCGTGAAGGCAGCGAAGGTCGCCACCAGCGAAACCGGCACCGCCAGCATCGGGATCAGCGTGGCGCGCCAGCTTTGCAGGAACAGGAACACCACGATGAGCACCAGCAGCAGCGCCTCGAAGAACGTGTGCACCACTTCCTCGAGCGAGGCCCTGACGAATACCGTGTTGTCGATCACCACGTCGTAGGCGAGATCCGACGGGAACGACTGCGCGAGATTCGCCAGCTCCTTGTTCAGCAGATCCGCGGTCTCGATCGCGCTGGCATCGGGCGTCAGGCTCACGGAGAACGCAGCGGCCGGCTTGCCGTTGTAGCGCGCGGTGAAGAAGTATTCCTTGGCGCCCAACTCGACCCGCGCCACATCCTTCACGCGCACGAACGAGCCATCGGGCAGCGCGCGCACGATGATGTTCTCGAACTCTGAGACCTGCTCGAGCTGGCCGCGCACCTCGACGCCATACTGGAACTGCTGGTTCTTCGGCGCCGGCTGCGCGCCGATCTGGCCGGCCGGCGCCTGCAGATTCTGCTCCTTCACGGCCTGGAACACGTCGGTGGGCGAGATTCCCAGCACCGACATGCGGTCCGGCTTCAGCCACAGGCGCATGCCGAACTCGGCGCCGAACACCTGCACGTTGCCCACGCCCTTGACGCGCTTGAGCGACTCGATGACGTTGATGGTGAGGTAGTTGTTGAGGAACAGCTCGTCGTAGGTGCCGTTGGGCGAATAAAACGCCACGTACATCAGCGTGTCGGGCGAGCTCTTCTTGGTCGTGATGCCCGCCGAGAGCACCTCTTCTGGCAGCCGCGCATTGGCCTGCGACACGCGGTTTTGCACCTGCACGCTGGCAATGTCGGCGTCGCGCGCGAGATCGAAGGTGACGTCGAGCTGATAGGCGCCGTTGCCGGCCGAGCTCGACTGCATGTACACCATGCCCTCGACGCCGTTGACCTGCTCCTCCACGGCCTGCGCCACCGCGCGCTCGACGACCTCGGCGCTGGCGCCCGGATACGCGGCCTGCACGCGGATCGTGGGCAGCGTGATCTGCGGAAACTGCGCGATCGGCAGGCTGACGCCCGCCAACGCACCGCCGATCAGCATGACCAGCGCCAACACGATGGCGAACACCGGCCGGTCGATGAAGAAGCGTGCCATCCGCCCCCCCCTACTTCTTCGCCGCGCCGACGGGCGCCGCCGGTGCCGCGGGCGAGCCAACCGGCACGGGTCTGACCGTGGCGCCGGGCCGCGCCTTTTGCACGCCTTCGACGACCACCGTATCGCCCGGCTTGAGCCCCTCCTGGATCAGCCACTCATCGCCGATGCGTTCACGCGCCGTGACGGCGCGCTGCTCGACCTTGCCGTCCGCCCCGACCACGGACACGAACTGACGCCCCAGCAGCTCGGTCACGGCTTTCATCGGAATGACAATGGCGGCATCGGCGACGTCGTAGACGATGCGCACGCGGCCGGTCATGCCCGGCCGCAACAACTGCTCGGGGTTGGGAAAGACCGCACGCAGCGTCAGCGTGCCCGTTTGCGGGTTGATGGCCCGGTCGGCCAGGTCGAAGCGGCCCGGGTGCTTGTACTGCGAGCCGTCGGCCAGCAGCAACTCGATTGGCGCGCGCGCCGCAATCCGCCCCGCAGCGCGCGAGACTTCGATCCGGCGCATGTAATCGAGGTATTCGTTCTCCGAGACGCTGAAGTAAGCGAGCACCGGATCGAGCGTGGAGACCACCGCGAGCACGGTCTGCCCCGAGGTCGCAAGTCCTCCGATTTCCACCTGCTGGATGCCAATCTGGCCGGTAACCGGCGCGCGCACCTCGGCAAAGCCGCGATCGATGCGCGCGCGCGTGACGCCTTCGCGGCGCGACTCGACCAGGCTCTGCGCCTGCTTCTGCGCAGCCACCGCCTGGTCATAGGTCTGGCGCGGGATCGCGTCGTCCACCAGCAGCGGCTTGTAGCGCTCGACGTCCTGCTGCGCGCGCTGCAACTGGGCCTCGGCCTCGAGCAGGCGCGCCTGCGCATCGGCCACCGCCGAGTCGAGCGTGCGCGTGTCGATCAGGAACAGCGGGTCGCCCTCGCGCACCATCTGCCCCGGGCGGAACATCTGCCTTTCCACCACGCCGGTCACGCGCGGACGCAACTCCACCTCGCGGAACGCGCGAATGTCGCCGACCAGTTCGATCGACAGCGGCGTGGACTTCGGCTCCACCGTGATCACGCCCACCTCGGGCACCGGCGGGGGCGTCGGTACGGCCGCCTGCTTGCCGCATGCGGCCAGCACCAGAACAAGGCTGAGGGCGGCGGGCACGGCAAGCGCACGCGTGGGTCGATTGGTCTGCATAAGTCCTCGGTTCAATGTCACACGACAGCGTCACGCCACAGCACGGCGCGGCGCCACGGCAAGGCCAGCATGGCAACGACCGTTGCGGGCGCAAGCCTACGGCACGAACACCATCGGGCCGTTCGGCTGATGTGTCGGCCGCTCGGCATCGGAGCGGTAGCGTGCAGTGCCGCCATCGCCCCGCCGTGCCGGGTCATATTGCTCATCGCTTCCCCTAGATCAAAGCCGGCTCGGCCCTGCCCGCCGGCCCGGCTCGACCGCGCCTCGGATCCGTGGCCGCTTGGCGCAGCCGTGATTGTCAGTGATTTCGGTCTCGCATCATGCCGGCGAACGCGCCACTGACCCAGATTGAGCGCGGCAGGGCTTGACATCTGATCTGGCGCCATCCCACCGCGGACTGCGGCGCAGCCTATGCCGAAGGGCCCGTGGCCGCAGCGGCACCGGGCGTCGCGCGCGCCGGCGCCTTGAACCAGTCGCCCTTGGGCACGACCACCGCCTGCTCCGGCTGGCCGAGGAAGTGCGGCGACATAATCTGCACACCGTACTCGTTGAACACGTCCTGGATCGAGGCGTGCAAAGCGGACTGGATGGGGATCCGCTCGAGCGGCTTGTCGATGCTCACGAACAGCTCGTACTCGACGTAGAAGTCCGACAGCGCGCGCTGGTAGACATACGGCACCGGCTCCCGGCGCACGTTGGCCGTGCGGCGCGCCGCCTCCTCGAGCATCGCGTGCACTTGCCGCCACGACGTATCGTATCCAATCGTCACCTTGGTGGTGAGCAGCGTGCCCTGCGTGCCGGCAAGCTTGGAGTAGTTGTGGATGGGCGAGGCGATCAGCACCGAGTTCGGGATCGTGATCTCCTCGTTGCGCATGTTGATGATCTTGGTGGCCAGCGCGGCGACCTCGGTGACGACGCCCTGCACGCCGTTGACCTCGACGAAGTCGCCCTTGCGCAGGGCGCGGGCATAGATGAGGACCAGCCCGCTCATCGCCTGTGTCACCAGCCCCGCCGAGCCCAGCGTGACCATGACACCGAGCAGGACCGACAGTCCCTTGAACGCCTCGCTGCTCGCGCCCGGCAGGTAGGGATAGGCGATGGCGATGCCCAGGCCCCACACGATCAGGGACACGATGCGGCGCGTCGCACTCGTCGTCTCCGGGTGCAGGAACGGCAACTGCAGCCGCCCCCGTTGCACGGCATTGAAGAAGTAGCCGAACACATCCACCACCGCGCGCGTGAGCACCAAGACGATGATCAGCGTCACGATGCCCGGCAGGCTGTGCAGCACGCCGTCGGCCACCCACTGCACCTTGCCCCAGAACCAGCTGCCCAGTTGCGTCGCCAGCGGCTGCGTCGCCACGAAGCTCGCCAGCACCGTGCGCAGCCACACATAGCCCAGCGCCAGCAGCACGAACCACTGCACAAGCTGCATGGTGCCCACCGTCAGGCGCGCCAGGAGCTCCCGCCAGTCGACGCGCGCGCTGCCGACAGCCAGGCGGTCGCGGACTTTCTCGATCCATCGCACCGCCTTGCGGCTGCCCAGAAACACGACCCAGATCAGCAGCCCCAGCACGAGTGTCGCCACAGCGGCCTGGGCCAGTCCACGCAGCAGCAAGGGGGTATCGCGTGTCTGGTGCCAGGCCGCGCGCGCCTCCTCCAGCCGCGCCAGCGTCTGCTTGCTCAACGCGTCCAGCGACTGCTTGTTCTCGACGTCCGCATCGGCGGCCAGGACCCCGAACAGCAGATGGTCGCCCATGAGCAACTGCACGCCGTCCAACCCGCCCAAGGAGAACGGCACAGCGCGCAACGGCAGGTCGATGGCGGACTCGGGCAGTTCGCGGAAGCGTACACGCGCCCGCTCAGCGCGCGCTTGCGGCGATGCGCCGGCGAGACTCGCGCGGAAGGTGATGATCTCGCGGTTGAGCAGACGGAACGTCGCCTCCGGCGGCCGCTGCTCGCTTGGCGCGCTGGCCCGAAGGCCGTCGGCGGCCAACGGCGGCGCCGATTGCGGCATCGGCGCTTCGGTGCCGCCTGCCGCTGCCGTCGCCGCCGCGGCAGCATGCGCCACGAGCACAAGCGCCACGATCGCGCTTAGCCACCGCACCACTGCCCTTGCTGCCTGTCCGGCCATCGTGTCCCTCGCTGCTAAGCCGCAGCCGGCCGCGCGACGGGCGCCACGCGTGCTCCGGCGGCGCGAACGCTACAACGAAGCGCAGCCGGCAGCCAATGCACCCCGCCGCGCTGGCAAACAGTTGTCGCGGTTGGCGGACGCGGATCGCAGGGACGCTGTTAACCGCGTACGAGATCCACCAGGTGCAGCGATACCGCGACCACGTGTGCGCCCAGCAACCAGCCAAACACATGCGCTGCCACCGCATGGACGGCCCGCAAGCCAACGGCGGCATCGCCGCCTTGCAGGATGAACCACAGCGTGCCGGTGAGTGCAACGACCAGCAGCGCCAGCAGCAGCAGGCCTTCGAGCGCGGCGAACAGGCCGCCACCTTCGCTCATCGGTCGCTGCAGGCGCGTCAGGCCCGCCAGATCGCGACGGATGCCACCGACCTGCCCCGCCAGCCACGGAAAGTAGGTGCGCCAGAGCCCGCGCCGGATGCAGGCATACAGATACAGCAGCACGAGCGGCAGGGTGATGAGCCCGACGACGACGTGCGACAGGTTGGTCCACCCGGGCTCCGCGGGCAGGGCCTGGTACATGCCGATCCACGGGCTGGCGGCAAGCAGGAAAATGCAAGCGGGCGCGAGCAGCGCGTGCAGCAGGCCGGACACGCGTTCGAGCAGTGTCCTCATGCGCGCGAGGGCGGCCCGCCTAGCCGGCGACCAGGGCCGCTGCGGGCCGCGCTGCCGGCGCCTCCGCAGCGCTCGGTCGCACCGCAGGGCCGCGCACGAGTTCCAGCACCTGGCCCGCAAAGCGGTCGACCTCGTCCCAGTTGGTGAAGGTGATCTTGGTGCGCGGGTCGGTCGGGCCGCGATTGATCCACATGACAAAGCGCATCATGTGCTTGTCCACTGGACCGTAGCGAGAGTAGTCGAGCTCTCCGGCGAACACGCCCAGAAGCTTGGGCTGCCACGGCGATTGCGCCAGCAGTGCCTTCATGTACGGATTGGTCTGCGGCGTGTTTTTGGCAGGCTTGCGCGCCACCAGGTTCACGGAAAACAGCGCACTCGGCCTGGACTCGAGCAACGCCTGGTGCTCGCGCAGGAACGGCAGCACGCTCGGGTGGTGCTTGCCATGCTTGATGCTGGCACCGATGACGATCGCATCGAAGGCGGACGAGTCGACCGTGGTGTCGGTGAGGGCGGCTACGTGCGTCGTCTCACCCTGCGCCGTCAGGCGCGCAGCGATGCGCTCGCAGATGCGCCGGGACAGACCGTAGACGCTCGAGTACAGGAACAGTGTGGTGGCCATGGCCGCGGGGCCCGCTAGCAGCCCCTGCACAGTTGGAATGGCCACAGGCTAGCGTCCCACCCGTGCGCATTCGCTGACCAAGGTCAGCGCCGCTTGCCGCCGTCCGCGCCTGCGTCTCGCTGGCCTGACGCAGGACAGCGCCGTGGGTGCCTAGCCGCCCTGCGCCTCCACGGCCCGCTGCACTTCGATCCAGCGCGAGTCGCAACGCAGTCGCCGGGCGATGGGGCTGCCGGGCTCGATCACGCGCCAGAACGGCACGACGGCCGACGGCGCAGCACCGGCCATCAGGTCGTCCCATGCCGCCTCGGCAACGACGCGCAAGAAGATCGCGGTGGTCACTGGACAGGTGGCCGCAGCCCCATGCTTGCGCGCCAGCGCGTTGCGCAACCGCTCGATGCTGCGCGTCTGTCCCGCCGGAATCCGCTGGACGTAGTTGGCGATCACGCCCGGCGTCGCAACGAACAGCCTGCTGCCCGCCTTGATGCCGGCGAAGTCGCTCTCGATCACGACGACCTTGGGACCCTTGTTGGCCGCGAAGCGCTTGCGCCAGTCGGTGGGCCTGCCCACGGTCTTGGCAGCGGGTCGGGCACCGGTGGCCTTTCGCGTCAAGGTCACGTCGCTCTCCTGCGTTGGAATGCAGACAGGCTAAGGACGATCCGCCTCGGGCGCCAATAATCCTGGAAAAAGTCTTTACGGTTCAGTCGCTTGCGCGATCCCGCGCCACCACGGCCGCGCTGCCGCGGCGCGCCAGCACACCGCTGGGCGCGACCGCAGGCTCGCCGGCGGTGCCATCGTTGGCGGCGTCGTCGCGCGACCGCCTGGACTGCGCCGCCGAGGCAAAACGCGGCCGCCAGACACCGAAGGCAATGGCCGCGATGGCCAGCGCCAGCGCCAGCCAGCCACCGAGCCACTCCATGCGCGTCAGCCGCGCCAGTTCGGCCAGCGCGTCCGGGTTGCCGGCGATGCCCTGGGTCGCCAGCGCGTACAGCTCGTGCACCGCCGGGTCCTGGATGGTGATCACGCCCTTGACCAGCATGAGTCCAAGCAGCGCCTTGGCCCAGACCCAGCCGGCGCTGGCGAAGGTCTTGTTCAAGCCCATGAGCAGCAGACCGCTCACCACGCAGATGACGAGCGCGGGCCCCATGACCCAGCGCGCAACCTCGACCAGGACCGCCCGCGCGCCCAGGGCCGTGGCGTCATTCGCCGCCAGCGCCGGGTTGTATCGAAACGCAATGATCAGTTGCAGCGCCAGCGCGCCCACCAGGGCAGCCGTGGCAACGGTATGCACGAACTTCAGCGGACGGCGCACGGAAGCAACTCGTTAGGCTGTCAAAGATGAGGCGTCGGTCGGCAAGCGGCGTCGAGACTACAGGCCCCTTTGGATCGCTTCCAGCATCTGGCGATCTACTTCCGGGCAAAACTGCTTGTACTGATCGCGCAGCAAACGCCGGAACGCCGGCCCGTCAACGAAGACGTTGACCTGCATGCCCGCCTGGCGGAGCTGATCGATAGCGCGGATTTCGTCAAAGCCGACCCGCTGGCGTGTCGCCACCGCCGCGGCAAGTGCCGCACTCTTGAGGGCGGCACGATCGGTCTCGGAGAGCGTCGCCCACACCTGAGAGGGTGTAGTCGAAATGATCTACGTCGCCAGTCTAGTTGCGAGGATACGTGCTTCGGCCAGCCAGACCCAGGCCAGTGGAGCCCAATCGGATCGATCATGGTGTGCCATGAGTCGGCGTGCGCGCTCGTTCCAGG
>JADCGX010000224.1 GCA_020248785.1 Burkholderiales bacterium
AGCATCGGGCTTTCAGCGATGAGTTCAAAGCCGCGCCAATGCGCAGCGACTCGAGGAAGCGCGACAGCGCGACGTCGGTGCGCTTGGCGTTCGCGACCTGACGGAGCAGGCCCCCCCGCGGCGTCTTCGGCCTTCCTTGCCAGAGTGAGCAGCGCCTCGGCGTAATTACGAGCGACTGATTCGCCCCTTAGCCGCCGCCTGTCGCCCGAAACTGCGCCGCAGCTCGCTGACCTACGACGCCGCATGCGAACAGGTACGCAAGAACCGCGGAGCAAGTGCGTATTTCGGCTGATGTCGATCACCCGTTTCGGTTCATGTCGATCACCCATTTCAGCCCATGTCGATCACCCGTTTCGGTGATGGCGATCAGGCGTTTCGGCTGATGTCGATCACCCGGTAGGCCGCGGACGGGGACCACCCGCGCGGCACCTTCCCTTCGGACTCTCTTCCGGAGGGGTAGTGCCCGCAGTGAGGATCCCCATGCGACAGGTAGTGGAGGCGCTGCGCCTCACGTACGACCAGGGCCGGAGCCAGCGCGAGATCGCGCGGGCCCTCGGCGTGTCCCAGAGCACCATCAGCGAGTACCGGAGCCGGTTCGCGGCGTCGGGGCTGCCGTGGCCCCTGCCAGCCGAGCTCGACGAGGCGGCGCTCGAGGCGCGCCTCTATCCCCCGACCCCGCATGCGCTGGTGCCGCGGCCCGAGCCGGACTGGGCCACCGTGCACCGCGAGCGGAAAGCGCCGGGCATGACCCTCCAGCAGTGCTGGATCGAGTACAAGGCCAAGGAGCCGACCGGGTACGGGTACACCCCGTTCTGTGCCCGCTACCATGCGTGGGCCGACACGTTGGAGCCCGTGCTGCGGCAGGTGCACGTGCCCGGGGACAAGGTGTTCGTCGACTACGCCGGGCAGACGATGCCGGTCCGAGACATGGCCGCCGGCGCCACGCGGGACGCGCAGATCTTCGTCGGCGCTCTCGGGGCAAGCCATCTCCTGTTCGTCATGGCCTCGTGGTCGCAGACACTCACCGACTGGATCGCCGCGCACGTGGCGATGCTCGAGGCCTTCGGGGGCGTGCCCCGCGCCATCGTCCCCGACAATCTGAAAGCCGGCGTGGTGCGCCCGTGCTACTACGAGCCGACGATCCACCCGACCTATCAGGATCTGGCCAGCCACTACGGCACCGTGATCCTGCCGGCGCGGGCGAAGCATCCCCGAGACAAGGCCAAGGCGGAGACGGCCGTGCAGATCGTCGAGCGCGAGATCCTGGCCCCGCTGCGGCATGACGTGTTCACCTCGCTCGCGGAGCTGCAGCAGGCGCTCGCCTTTGGCTGTGCCCGCGTGAACGACCGGCCCTTTCAGAAGCTGGCCGGCTCGCGGCGGAGCGTCTACGAGGCGCTGGAGCGGGAGACGCTGCGGCCGCTGCCGGCGGAGCGGTACGAGCTCGCCGAGTGGCGCACGGCCAAGGCGAACATCGACTACCACATTTCGGTCGAGGGGCACCTGTACAGCGTGCCGTATCGCCTGGTCGGCGAGACGGTCACGGTCCGGCTCACCGCCACGCTCGTGGACATCCTGCACGGCGGGCGCCGGGTCGGGCTGCATGCGCGGAGCTTCCTCAAGGGGCGGATGACCACCGATCCGTCGCATCGGCCCAAGGCGCACCAGCAGCATCTCGACTGGTCGCCCTCGCGCCTCATCACGTGGGGGCGCTCCATCGGGGCGCCGACGGCTGCCTTCATCGAGGCGATGCTCGCGCGGTGGCCGCATCCGGAGCAGGGTTATCGGTCCTGCCTGGGCCTGCTCTCCCTCGCGCGGCGCTATCCCGCCGACCGGGTCAACGCGGCGTGTGCCCGAGCGCATGCCGCGGGGACGCTCGCCTATCGCTCGGTGAAATCGATCCTCGAGCAACAGCTCGACCGGCTGCCGCTCGAGGAGCCCACGGCCACGCGCCCGCTGCCGGCCCACCACGAGCACGTGCGCGGGCCGGCGTACTACGAAACCGCTGGCCCTGAGGCGATCCCCGAGCCGCTGCCGGCGCTCCCTCGCCACCTTCCCCTCTGCTGAGCCCCTGATGCTCCTTGAACAGACCCTCGCCACGCTGCACGCCCTCAAGCTGCACGGCATGGCCACCGCGCTCGACGAACAGCGCGGCATCCCCGATCTCACCACCCTCGCCTTCGAGGAGCGGCTCGCGCTGCTCCTCGAGCGCGAGCAGGCCCGCCGGCATGACCGGCGCCTGGCGCGCCTGCTCCAGCTCGCCCGGCTGCGCTATGCCGCGTGCGTCGAAGACGTGAACTTCCGCGCGAAACGCGGCCTCGAACGGAGTCGGCTGCTGCAGCTCGCCGGCGGCGAATGGATCCGCCAACACCAGACGCTGCTGATCACGGGCCCCACGGGCACGGGCAAGTCCTGGCTGGCCTGTGCGCTCGGCAACAGCGCCTGTCGGCAGGGGCACTCCGTGCGCTATGTGCGCGTGCCGCGGCTCCTCGGCGAAGAACTGGTGCTGGCTCGCGCCGACGGGAGCTACGCAAAGCTGATGCAGACCCTCGCCC
>JADCGX010000225.1 GCA_020248785.1 Burkholderiales bacterium
CGTGCCGTCCAGCCTCATCTTCACCGCACGCCGACGACGCTCGTTGAGCGCATCCACCGGCAACGTTCGGGAGTCGATCTTGTCCATGCAAAATCTGACTCTACGGCACTCAATACGTTCAAATATTTACTGCCGGATTAATAGGTTAGAAACAGTACATTCACGAAAGCGACCGTCCGCCGCTACGCTCCTCCAGCTCGCTCGGTCAGGTGCGTGAGCGCATTCGTGATCGCCATTGCACCTCACGAATCGAGCAGGCCCGCGTCGACTGGGTACGCAGCTTGGGTGCGCAGCTTCGTCCGCATCAGCGGCCCGCGCCATCCGCGTGACATGGGCGCGGTCGAGGACCAGGCGTTTCTTGGGCATCTGGCGGACACGCGTCGGAGATCGGTCTCCGCTCACGAGCAGCGAAACTGGGGGCAGACCCCAATTTCCCTTCGCTGACCCGCAATTTCCTCGCTCCGGCTTCACCACCCTCCGGTGTCACCACCCTCCGGCGTCACCACCCTCCGGCCGCCGCACCGCGCGCTACCTGCGCAGGCGTGCAAACGCGTTGGCTATCGCGGTTGACGGCGCTGGGCGCTGTGCGCGCTCGGCGCGTGAGTCGCGCGCCGAGCGTCGGTCCTGCGTCTGACGGCTGCGGCCACTCTGGCCCGGCGCATCGTCGAGCCGCATGGACAGGGCCACGCGATTGCGCTTCACGTCGACCTCCAGCACCTTGACCTTCACGTGGTCGCCGGCCTTGACCACGTCGCGCGGGTCCTTGACGAACTTGGCCGACAGCGCTGAGACGTGCACCAGGCCGTCCTGGTGCACGCCGATGTCGACGAAGGCACCGAAGTTGGCGACATTGGTCACCACGCCGTCCAGCACCATGCCGGGCTGCAGATCACTGACCTTTTCCACGCCCTCCTTGAAGGCCACGGTCTTGAACTCGCCACGCGGATCGCGGCCGGGCTTCTCGAGTTCGCCGAAGATGTCCTGCACGGTGGGCAGGCCAAAGCGCTCGTCGGTGAACTGTGCCGGTGCCAGCGACTTCAGCACGTCGCGATTGCCCATCACGCGCGTGATCGGTTGGCCCACCTTGGCGAGGATGCGCTCGACCACCGGATAGGCCTCCGGGTGCACGGCGGATGCATCGAGCGGATTGTCGCCCTTGGCGATGCGCAGAAAACCCGCGGCCTGTTCGAAGGTCTTCTCGCCAAAGCGCGGCACGCTGCGCAGCGCCGCGCGCGAGGAAAACGCCCCGTTCTTCTCGCGCCACTCGACCACGTTCTTCGCCAGCGCCGGTGTGAGCCCGGCCACGCGCGCCAGCAGTGCCGGCGAGGCGGTGTTCACGTCCACACCCACCGCGTTGACGCAGTCCTCGACCACGGCGTCGAGCGCGCGCGCCAACTGCGATTGATTGACGTCGTGCTGATACTGGCCGACGCCGATCGACTTCGGGTCGATTTTCACCAGCTCCGCCAGCGGGTCCTGTAGGCGCCGCGCGATCGACACCGCGCCGCGCAGGCTCACATCGAGGTCCGGAAACTCCTGCGCAGCCAGCGCGCTGGCTGAATACACGGACGCGCCCGCCTCGCTCACCACCACCTTGCCGACCTTCAGCTCCGGATGCCTTTTGATGAGCTCGCCGGCCAGCTTGTCGGTCTCGCGCGAGGCAGTGCCGTTGCCAATGGCGATCAGCTCGACTTGGTGTTGCGCACAGAGCGCGGCCAGCGTCGCGATCGAGCGGTCCCAGTCGTTGCGTGGCTCGTGGGGGAATACCGTGCCCGTGGCCAGCAGCTTGCCGGTGGCATCCACCACCGCCAACTTCACCCCGGTGCGCAGGCCCGGGTCCAGCCCCATCACGGCACGGCCGCCCGCGGGTGGCGCGAGCAGCAGATCCTTCAGGTTGCGGCCGAACACCCGGATCGCCTCGGTCTCGGCGGCCTCGCGCACGCGGCCGAAGAATTCGAGCTCGAGTGCCAGCGACAGCTTGACCTTCCAGGTCCAACGGCACACATCGGCCAGCCACGCATCGGCCGGACGGCCCAAGGCCTTGATGCCTGCGTGCGCGGCGACCTTCGCTTCGCAGGGATGCGGCTCGAGCGACTCCAGCTCCTCGGGCAGCGCGAGCTTCAGCCGCAGCACGCCCGCCGCACGACCGCGAAACAGCGCCAGCGCGCGATGCGACGGGGTCGTGCCGATGCGCTCGCGGTGCGCAAAGTAGTCGCGAAACTTCTCGCCCTCGGCCTCCTTGCCCTCGACCACCGCGGCGACCACATCGCCCTTGTCCCACAAATACTCGCGCAGCCTGGCCACCAGCGTCGCGTCCTCGGCGAAGCGCTCGGCCAGAACGTCGCGCGCGCCGTCTAGCGCGGCCTTGGTGTCGGCAATTGCCTTCTCGGCATCGACGTACTTCTGCGCCTCGGCGTGCGGATCGAGCGTCGGGTCGGCGAGCAGGGCATCGGCAAGCGGCTCCAAGCCGGCCTCCCTGGCGATCTGCGCGCGGGTGCGCCGCTTGGGTTTGTAGGGTGCGTACAGGTCCTCCAGCCGCTGCTTGGTGTCGGCCGCATCGAGATCAGCGGCAAGCGCTGGCGTGAGCTTGCCCTGCTCGGCAATGCTCGCGACGATCGCGTTGCGCCGCTCCTCCATCTCGCGCAAGTACACCAGCCGCTCCTCGAGCAGGCGCAGCTGCGTGTCATCCAGCCCGCCCGTCGCTTCCTTGCGGTAGCGCGCGATGAAGGGCACGGTGGCGCCTTCGTCCAGCAGTGCCACGGCGGCCCGCACCTGCGGCGCCCGCGCCGCGATGTCGCGCGACAGTTGTTCGAAGATGCGGGCGTGCTGGCGGGGATCGAGTGCGGCGGACATGCTCAGATGGAGGGAATGCGGGCGCGGATGATAGCCATGCGGGCGCCGGCCGAGCGGCGCGAACGCCGCGGCTCGGCCTTACGTGCTGCTGTAACCCGCACTCCGGGTATCGGCGCTGGTGCAGGCGGCATGCGCAGTCGGAGGTGTGGCACGCGGTGCTGGCGGCGCGCCCACGCGCGGCCTGCGTCACGTGTTCTGCGACTTCGACCACACGGGCAAGCTGCGCGCGGCGGACAACGCGCGCAGGCTCAACGAGCCGCTCGGCGCCGGTGTGGGCATCAGCATCCGGCGCGGCGATGACGCCGGCAGGAAAGGCCCCGCCGCAACAAGGCCGCGCCGCTCTAGCGCGTCAGCGCGCGCCTCAGCGCCCGAACGGCCGCACGCCGATCAGCGCGCCATGCAGCCAGAACGCAAATGCGGCCCAGGCGAGCAGACCGACCACCACCGCGATGAGGTCGCGGCTCACCGGCCCCGTCGCGTAGACGGTGCCCGCTGCGCGGTCGCGCTTGCGCGCGCTGATGTAGTCGAGTACCGCCCACACCAGGAAGGCGCCAAACAGGAGCACGTCGTGCAGCGTGCCGTTGGCGATCAGGTGCGCCAGCGCCCAGGTCTTCACGCTGAGCACCATCGGGTGACCGACGAGCGCCTTGATGCGGGTTCCGGGGACGTAGGCCGCCGCCAGCAGGATGAAGGCGGGGATCGTCAGCAGCGCGGCCAGGTGCTTGGTCCAGATGGGCGGGTTGAACAGCACCGTGGGTGCCGTGCGCGCCTCGGCGTAGCCGTAGACGATCAGCACGAAGCCCGCCAGGGAGACCAGCGAGTACAGGCCCTTGTAGCCGTTGAGCGAGAGGCTGCCGATCAGCCGCGCGCGCAGCGGATCGGCCGCGATGCGCATCGAGTGCGCACCCAGGAACAGCACGAGGCCAAGCAGCAGCAGGGGCATGGAAGTTCTCCGCGGAAGTCGTGTTGTCGAGGGCGGTACAGGCGCGCGAGTGTAGTCGGGCGCTTGTCGGCGACGCGGTCGCGCCGAACGCGCCGAGCCAGCCCGCCGGACGCCGCCGCCGCCGTGGCCGCCCTCGCCGCGGCCGCGCGTCCTAGCGGAGCCGGTCGGTGGCCAGGTTGGAGCCCAACAGGACGCTGTGCTCCGGAAACCAGATGTCCGTGTGCGCCACCGCCGAGCCCTTGGCGAGCACGCGCAGGTCCACGCCCTGGCGCGCGATGAACTCGTCGCTGGTGGCATTGGCCTGCGCGACACCGGCGGCATTGCTGCCCGCGCCGCCGGCGCTGTGCAGCCCGATGCGCGCCGTCGGTCCGATCAGGCGCCGGTTGCCGCCCGAGAACGCGGTGACGCAGGCACTGCTGCACTCGGTGAGCACCACGGTGTCGAGGTTGCGGTCGCGCAGCAGCCGCCCGAGCGCCAGGCCTTCGAGCACGCGGCCGCCGGGACTGTCGAGCTCGATCAGCCGCACACCCGCAGTGCCGTCGAGGGCGGCGCGCACCGCGCGCGTGGTGCCGAACTCGAGGTCGCCGCGTACGCGCAGCAGGCCGTTGCGGCTGTCGACGGCGACTTCGGCCGGCCGCGACTCACCGGTCAGCGTGTCCCACACATCGGGCGCGACATGGCGCGCGGCCAGCCACCAGTACGCGGCCACCCAGAAGAAGGCGCCGAGGCCGACCACGCCGGCCAGCAGCGCCACCAACACGGTGCCGCCACGATCCACGTGCCGTACGGCGGCGCGCTGGACGCCCACGCCCCACCACAGCACGCCGATGACCAGTACCGCCACTTCGGCCAGCCACAACACGGCGCCGAGTTGCGGTGTCTCCACCAGCGAGAAGTGATCGCGCGCGAGCCGCAGGCCCTGCACGACGAGGTAGACCGCCGCGGCACTGAGCGCAATGGCCACCAGTAGCGGCAGGTCGCCGTGCCAGTGCGCGGCGAGGTAGTGCCGGCGGCGCGTTGCGGGGACCGGGCCGGCATGGCGGGTGGCGCCATCGGCAGGGTGCAGCGCCCGCCTACGCTGCTGACGCGGCGACGGCGGATGCGGCTCCTGTGCGCGGGCGCACGGTGGCAGGTCGGGCGGCGCGGGGCGGTTGGGTTCGGTGGGCGGCACGGCTGGAGGCTACCGTGCCCGAGCGCGCTGCGCCGCGAGGGCGTTCCCGCCCCGGCGGCTTCGACACCGGCGCGCTGGCTTGAGCTACGGCACACCCGGGCCGGCGCGCCAGGCGCATGCTGGCCCGCATCAGCATCCATCAGGTGTGGAGGCAAACGATGCGTGTCGTGCTCACGCTTGCAGGCGCGGTCGCGCTGATCGCGCTGGCCGCATTGACCGCGCCCGCGGCGGCCCAAACGGCGACGTACGAGGTGGTCAAGGACGGCATTCCCAAGCCGCTGACGGCCACGCCGGGCGCGGCCGCGCGCGGCAAGGCCTTGCTGCGGAAGAAGGAGCAGGCCAACTGCCTGAACTGCCACAGCAGCAAGGAGCTCAAGGGCGGCAGCAGCGCGCCGAGCTTCGACGGCGTGGGCGCCGCGCTCACCGCGCCGCAACTGCGGCTCTCGGTGGTCGACTACGCCAAGGTCGCGGCCGGCAAGGCGATGCCGAGCTTCCACAAGTCACGCGGCGATGATCCGCCGCGGCTGAGCGCGCAGGAGGTCGAGGACATCGTTGCCTACCTGCAGACATTGCGCTGATCAGTCGACCCAGGACGGGCCGTGTTCTAGTGTCCCGACCCATAGGTTTCGAAGCATTGCCGCGGGCGTGCCGAACGGTGGCCCACAACAATGGCGAAATCGCTGCCAGACGCGAAGCCGCGCGCAGCCGGGTTGGGAACCCGGCGAGCACGGCGACAAAGTGTGGCGGCGATTCTCGCCATTGTTGTTTCGAAACTTATGGGTTGGGACACTAGCGCAGTGCCGTGGCCGGCGGCGGCTCGGCCAAGGCCCTGAGCAGCAGGGCTGTGAGGTCGTGCATGCCGCCGAGCACGGGCCGTCGCGGCTCGAGCCCTGGCGTGAAGCCGAGCGCGACGAAGCGCTCGATCAGCGCCGGATCGCGCGTGACGATGTGCACCGGCACGTCCCAGTTGCTGCCCGCCCCGCTCACGCTCGCGGCCGGCTGATGGTCGCCCACCAGCAGGATCACGCTCTCGCGCGGCTCCGGCCGCTGCAGCCAGCCGCCCAGCCACTGGTAGGTCCACTCGAACATGCCGATGTAATTGGGCAGCATGTCGACCCAGTCGACGAACGAGGCGAGCAGCCGCTGCGACTCCTCGGCACCGTAGGGATCGCTGCTGAGCAAGCGCTCCCAGTCGGGCTGGTACGGCGGCACCGGGCCGAAGGGCAGGTGCGTGGTGATGGTCGGAAAGAACAGGAAGCGCGGCGGCGCCGTGGCGCTGCGCGGATGCAGCGCCTCGAACTTGACGAGTGAGTACTGGTCGGGGATCTTCCAGTAGCCGAGCGCGGGGCCGCGCCAATCGAGGTCGCGGCCATCGAGAAAGCGGTCGAAGCCATAGAAGCGGCTCTCCGGCCAGTCCCAGCTGAGCGCCGGGTACAGGCCCACGGTCTCGTAACCGGCCGCGCGAAACACGTGCGACAGCGTCGGCCGGTCCGTCGTTAGCAACAGGTCGTGGCGCAGCGGGTCGGTCAGATCGATGCCCGACAGCAGTGACAGGTGCGACAGCTCCGAGGCACCCGCGAAGGTCGCCGCCTTCACGTAGGCCGAAGCGACGCGATGCCCGCTGCGCTGCAGGTCCTGCGCAAGGCGCGCGCGGGCCCTGGTTAGCGCCGGTGCGGCGCGCGGGTGCTCGAACGCCATCGCACCGTACGACTCGAGAAAGATCAGCTTGAAGTCGCGGCCGCGCAGCGCCGCGAGCGACTGCTGCGGCTGCGCCAGCGCCTGCTTTATCGTGTTCGACGGCGGCAGCACGCGCTGTACGCGGCCGGGCAGCAGGGCATTGGCGAGCAGGCCCGCCTGGCGCACGTAGGTGGGCGAGACCGGATGCGTGACGGCGTGCCAAGTCACGCTCGGCGCCCACTGTGCCAGGTGCACGATCACGGTCAGGGTGGCCAGCGCGGTGACGGCCCAGGTCCAGCGCGCACGCAGCGCCGCCGGTGCCGCCTCGCGCGCGGCCACGCCGATCGCCCAGCGGATCGCCAGCAGCAGCACGGCGAGCACCGCCAGCAGCACGCCGACAAAGACCACGCTGACCCACCACGGGTAATCACGTGCCGAGACCCACAGGAAGGTCGGGATCTGCTGCCCGTCCCAGTACAGGTTGACCGGGCGGCCAAAGAGGGCCGGCACCGTGACGTCGAAGTAGCGGCCGAGCACGAACAGCAGCACCACGCCGGTCATCGCCCACAGCGCGCGTGCCGAGAGCGCACCACGCCACGCCACCCACGCCAGCAGCAGCACCCAGCCGAACACGGCCTCGGGCGCCAGCCGCGCATCGGGCAGCACGCCCGGTGTCGGCCACCAGTTCTTCATCGACAGCAGCGTGTTCAGGAGCGCGAGCGCAAGCAGCGACCGCAGAACGAGGCGCGCGTTCATCAGCCAGCCTACGCGCCGCTGCTTGCCAGGCGGCCACTGGCCAGGTAGCCCATGCCGTACTGGGTCGGTGTCCAGGTCCAGTGGGTCAGCCGCGGGGCGATTCGATCCCACGGTGTCGTCAGATCGCCGGGCGCGCCGTTGTAGCCGAAGTTCTTGAAGTAGACCCAAAAGTTCAGCGGTGCGAGCCACCAAGGGAAGTACTTGATGCCGGCGATGGCCACGCGCGCGCCCGGCCGGGCACAGGCCAACACGTGCGCAAGCGCCGTCGGCGAGCGCAGGATGTCGTGCGTGTAGTGAAAGAGGATGGCATCAACCGGCCCGCCGTCGATGGCCGCCGCGAGATCCTGCGCCGCGCGGTGCAGGAGCGTGACGTTGCGCCAGCCGGCCGCCGCCGCGCGTGCCCGCGCCTGCGCCAGCATCGCCTCGCTGTGATCGAAGCCGATCACGGCACCGCCTTCGCCCACCCGCTGCCGCAGCAGCGGGATGCTCAGGCCGGTGCCGCAGCCGACATCGAGCACGCGCTCGCCAGGCCGCGGCGCCAGCAGCGCCACCGCGCGCTCGCGGATCGGCCAGGTGGGCCCGCAGCTCGCGTCATAGTCGGCCGCGCGCTCGCGATACTTTGCAACCGAGCGCTCCCGCACGCGCTGCTCGCGCTCGCGCTGGGTCGCCGCGCCGCTGGTCGGCGGCGAATGTTCGTGCGTGATGCTCATCAGACCGCGACCGCGTCGCGCCAGCGCTCGCCCGCCGCGGGCGCAGCCAGTTGATTGGCGTAGGGCGCGGGCCAGCCTAGCAGCCTGCTGGCTTCTTCAGCCGCCGCGCGCAGCGCACCCCAGTCGGCTGCGCCCAGATGAACGACTCCATAGCGGTGGCTGCCGGTCCAGCGGAAGTCGCGCTCCAGCGCCGCGCCGCGCTTGGGAAAGGCGAGCAACAGCGCATCGGGGTGCAGCCGTTGCAGCAGCGCACGCTGCCTGCTGCGCGGTGCGGCCGGCACCGGGTCGCCGGGAAAGGCGCGATACACGAGGCTCGCGGCCACCTGCGCGCTGGGCGCGAGGCGCCGCACGCTGCGCGGGTCTGCGCCAAACGCGAGCGCCACGCTCATGGCGTGCGCGTCGGCGCCGGAAACGCGCGCATACAGGTCGCCAAACTGCGATGCCAGTCGCGGGTTGCACTCGATCACCGTGAGACGGTCGCTCGCAGCGTCGTAGAAGAACTCGAGGTTGAAGAAGCCGTGCGTGTAGCCGATGGCCGCCAGGAAGCGGCGCGCCACGTCGAGCGCGCGCGTCTGCACCGCCGCAGGCAGCCGGCTCGGCACCTCCCAGCGCAGGAACGCCTGCGTGCCCGGCACCGTCACGGCATCGACCACGCCCAAGGCGTGCACGCGGCCGTCGAAGGCCCAGCCGTCGAGGTTGAACTGCGGCGTGCCCAGCGGGACCGGCGCTTCGAGAAACACGCGATGCGCACTGCCCGCCTCCGGCAAGCGCGCGCGCCGCACGCGCTCGAAGGGCTCGACCAGCCGCGTGAGCAGCCAGCGCTCGCGCGGGGTGAAGGCCAGGTGCGCCTGCAGGGCCGCGCGCGTGTCGACGCGCCGCGCCAGCACCGAGAACGCGGCCTTCACCGGCTTCACGTACGCCGGCAGCTGCAAGTCACGGGGCAAGGGCTCGCCATGCCCGGCGTCCACGCTCTGAAACGGCAGGCTCGCCTCGGGCGCCACGCGGTCGAGCACGCGGCGCGCGTGCAGCTTGTGCTGCGCGGCCAGAATCGCCTCCGGCCGCGCGCCCGGCAGGTCCAGGCGCTCGGCCACCAGGGCGGCGGCCAGCGCGCCAAACTGTTCGTGGTGCGACAGCACCGCGCGCCAACCACGCTTGCGGCCGCGCTTGACCTGCCGCTCGACGAACGCGTCAATGTCGAAGCGCACGAGCGCGAGGTTGCTTGGGAAGGCGAACAGATCAAAGCCCGCGCGGTCGAAGCGCGCGCTGCCCTCGGCCCGCAGGCGCGCGAGGGCCTGGAGGTCCCAGTCGTAGGCAAACAACCAGGCGGCAGGGGCGGGCACGGGGGACAAGCGAAGCGGGCTTGGCGTTGACTGCGCTGACCGAACTGTCAGTACAGCGGCATCCGGGTAGCGGAGGGTAGCGGATCGGGGTCGCTGTTCAGCTTAGCAGGGCGAGCGCGCGGGTCCCGTCGTGTGCGGAAGTCAAGCGCTGGCGTGCACAAGGCAGCTAAACGCATTGAAGCCGCTAATGTGGCGCACAGGCGTCGACGACGAGGGCCAGCACACAGAAAAGGGCCAACGCATAGCGAACCGAGCGCTCCGAGAAGCGGCCCACCGCGAACAACGCGAAAGCACTACCAAGCGCAACCAGCAGCCGGCCTATCCAGACCGCGCGCGACCCCGAGACAATGAAGCGACCGCCAGAGCGAGAGATGGCGGTGAACTCGCCGTGGAAGAGCGCGGACGCACCGAAGGCGAGGAAAGCGAGGCTGACGGCGAGGAAAACGAGGCGAAGGTATCCCATGTAGACCTATCGACCTTTGGAGCGGGGTTTGTCGAGCCGCGGTTTGGCGGGACTCTGCTGCGCGAAACACGGCATTGCCAGCGATCACAGCCGAAGCTGAGTCGTACCAGAGTGCACGCACTACGTCTGCCGCCGCTGGTATTCGTGCAGCACGTCGTCAAGAGATGGATTGTTTGCCGCTGCGCCGGAGACGAACACAATCGGCAGTGGGCCTTGCATGACGCGCTGTGTCGACGCCATTTGGTCGGGTGACACCTTTGGGAACCGTACGCCATCGGTGCGCTCGACTGAAATGCCACGCGACTTCAGGTCGGCGGTCAGCCGGTCGGCGCGCATTGCCTCGTCTCGGGTGCAGTTCTTGGCGGCAACGACGTGGACGGTTTCCGCGCGCTGCCCCGCAGCGACGGGCATCGATACAAAACGAGAGTCGTCCGCTCGTGCCGACTTGGCTACGGACGGCACGGTTACGGGCGGCGCGGCCGGCGTCTTCGCGGGTTGCAGGCTCCGAGCCGCGGTGACCAGCAGAACGAGTCCGACCGCAGCACCAACCACCAAAAGCATCGCTTGGAGCATTTGTCGTCCTACCTGCGG
This sequence comes from Burkholderiales bacterium, assembly GCA_020248785.1. GTDB lineage: Bacteria > Pseudomonadota > Gammaproteobacteria > Burkholderiales > Burkholderiaceae_F > JALHMQ01. Next base: position 10,505 of record JADCGX010000225.1, read on the forward strand.
ATCTGCTTCCAACCGTTCTGCGCCTAATGCAATCGATGAACGCCAAGATCGACTCACAAAGCGCCAAAACTCCTGTCGCGTGGGCCCCAATCTTGCTCGACGGCGCGCAAGTTGCCCATTGACCTTGACGACGAGGACGCAGAGCGTGAATGGCGTCCAACTTCTCATCGACCAGCATCGCGAGCTGGAGCAGCGGCTGGATGCAGCCATCGACGGCCTCCACCGTCAGCCCGCCGAGCGCAGCCGTCGGCTGGCCGAGATCGGCGACCACCTGGCGGTACATCTCACCTCCGGGGAGGAGGTGTTCTATCCGGCAGTCAGGCAGCAATCGACCGAGGACGTTCTGCTCGAATCGCTCGAGGAGCACCTGTCGCTCAAGCGTCTGCTGTCCGACCTGCTGGCGCTGCCGCTCGACGATCCGACCTTCGAGCCCAAGCTCAAGGTCCTGGCCGAGCAGACCGAGCATCACCATCACCTAGAAGAGGAACACCTGTTCCCCAAGGCACGCACGCTGATGGCACCCGCCACGCTTGACGGGCTGGGCCAGCAGATGAAGGCGCTGCAGGTGCGCATGCGCCGCGACCCCAAAGACGCCCCGCGCGACGTCGTTGCCGAGCAGACCGACCGCGCCGCGCCGCTTTAATCGCCTGAAAATCGGGGTCTGACCCCGGTTTTCAGATGCTGGTCTCAGAAGCTGCGGCGACTCGGGGTATCGGTGGCGCTGGCGCTTGGTGATGTGGCATTCCGCAAGCTTGCGGGCTGCATCGTCGTGGCGCCACAAGGCCGTCTTCTCGGGCGAGAGCGAGGCGCGCAGCAAGCGGCCGCGGCGGTGGGTGTCGGGATGTGCTCGGCGCTCAGGCCGGTATCGGTCGATCGAGCCTAATTCGTTGCCGTCCTGGTCTGTCTCAGTCCCGATCTGCCCTTCGTGTGATCAGCCTGAATCGCGGCCTGCATCGCGACCTACATCGCAAGTAGGCGGCGACCTTCGTGCGAGCTACGCTCCGCCCTCTCGCACGGAGATCGTCATGCGCCTACGCCCGCTGCCCGGCCTCGCTTTTGCCCTTGCGCTGCTCGTTGCGCCAATTGCGCAGGGCGCCGACATGCCGGCGGGGATCAAGTGGGTCGATGTGAAGGCCGGCGGCAGCGTCGATGCGGCCTTCGCGCAGGCCAAAAGGGAGAACCGGCCGCTGTTCCTCTACTGGGGCGCGGTGTGGTGCCCGCCGTGCAACCAGGTCAAGGCCACTGTGTTCAGCCGGCAGGACTTCATCGAGCGCGCGCGCCACTTTATCCCCGTGTACATCGACGGCGATGCGCCCGCCGCGCAGCAACTGGGCAGCCGCTTCAAGGTGAGCGGCTACCCGACCACGATCCTGTTTCGCCCCGACGGCACCGAGGTCACGCGTCTGCCCGCCGAGGTGGACGGTGAGCGCTACATGCAGGCGCTCGCGCAAGGCATGAGCGGCAAGCCGGTCAAGGCGCTGCTGGCCCGGGCGCAGGCGGGCAAGCCGCTGTCGCCCACCGAGTGGCAGCAGCTTGCGTTCCATTCGTGGGACGTCGACATGGGGACGGCGCTGCCGAGAGACAAGCTGCCCGCGGTGCTGTGGGACCTTGCGCGGCGCTCGAACACGGCCGCGCCTGAGGCCTCGGCACGCCTGGCAATGCAGGCCGTGCGCATCGCCGCGGGTGAGACTGCGGACAAGGCAGCGCCGTTCGACAAGGGCGCAGGCTTGCAGCGCGTGCGCGCCGTGCTCGCCGCACCGCCGATTGCGCGCGCCAACCTGACCGAACTCGCCTATGGCGCCGAGCGGGTGCCGCCCTTCCTGACCGAAGCGGGCGCGCCGCAGCGCGCGCAATTGCTGCGCGAATGGGACCGCGCGCTGGTGCGCCTGGTCGACGATGGCGGCCTGTCGCGCATGGACCGCGTCATGGCCGCCAATGCGCGCGTGAACCTGGCGCGCGTCGAGGTCGGCAAGGGCCCGGTGCCGGTCGAGTTGCAGACACAGGTGCGCGGTGCGGTCATGACCGCGCTGCGCGACGTGAAAGACCCCTTCGAGCGCGAAGCGTTGTCGGTCGCCGCGGCCAGCGCGCTGGCCGACGCGGGCCTGGCTGCCGAAGCCGACGCGGTGGCGCGCGCGCAGATGGAGCGCTCGGCGACACCGTACTACCACATGCGCGTGCTGGCGGCGCTGGCGCGCGAGCGCGGCGACACGGCCAACGCGCTCGCCTGGTCCGAGAAGGCGTACGCGAGCGCCAAGGGCCCGGCCACGCGGCTGGAATGGGGCGCCGGTTATCTGCGCTCGCTCATCACGCTCGCGCCCGCGCAGAGCGAGAAGATCGAGCGCACCGCGCGCAGCATCCTCAGCGAGCTCGAGCCGAAGCCCGAGACCTTCCATGGGCGCAACCGCGCCATCCTTGAGCGCGCGGGCCGGCAACTGAACGAGTGGAACAAGGACGGTAAACAGGACGCGGTGCTGGCGCGCCTGCGCACGCAGCTCGGCACGGTGTGCACGCAGCTCCCCGCGCAGGCACCGGAGCGCGCCACCTGCAACGGGTTGCTGACCGCCAAGGCAGCTTGATGGTGCCGTCCTACGCCGCCGGCGCGAGCGTCTTCGTCATGAAGACCTTGGTGATGCCGTGCGGGTACATGGTCCGCTCGTGCTCGATGCGATAGCCGAGCCGCTTGTAAAACTCGGGCGCCTGGAAGCTGAGCGTCTCGAGCAAGACGACCGTGCAGCCGTGGGCTGCTGCGTGCCGCTCGAACTGCTGCGCGATGCGCGTACCAAGGCCGGTGCCGCGCAGATCCTCGTGCACCCAGAGCTGCTGCAGCTCGCAGCACGGTCCCCAGCGCCGGCCGATCGCGCCGCCAAGCACGGCGCCCGTCGCGTCGCGCGCGACCGCCGAGATCGGGCGCACCTCGTGCAACGGTGCCGCCGCATCGTTGTAGTCTCCCAGATCGGTGTCGATCACGCGTGCCGCCTCCGGCGGGCAGGCATCGTGCGCCGTGACGACGATGGGAGTCTCTGCGTTCATGGCCGCTCCGCCGCTCAGCGCTTGCGTGCCAGCGTGAGCCCGTCGCCGATGGGCAGCAAGGCGAGATCGATGCGCTTGTCGCCCGGCAGCTTGGCGTTCAGCCGCTGCAGGGCGGCGGTGTTCGCGTCGCGGGCGGCATCGACCGGCTGCGCCACCCGGCCCGACCACGGCGTGTTGTCGATGGCGGTCAGCCCGCCCGGGCGCAGCAGCGTCAGGCAGCGTTCGTGGTAGCCGTCGTAGTTGGACTTGTCGGCGTCGATGAAGGCGAAGTCGTACTGGCCCGCCTGCCCGGCCGCGATGCGCGCATCGAGCGTGTGCAGCGCGGGCTCGAGCACGAGCTCGACCTTGTTGGCCACGCCGGCGCGCTCCCAGTAGGGCCTGGCGACCGAGGTGAACTCGTCACTGATGTCGCAGGCGAGGATGCGGCCCTCGGCGGGCAGCGCGAGCGCCACCGCGAGCGCGCTGTAGCCGGTGAACACGCCGATCTCGATCGCGCGGCGCGCGCCCATGAGCCGCACCAGCGGCTACGGCAGCGCGCCCTGCTCGGGTGCGATCTGCATGCCGGCGCGCGGGTGGCCAGCCGTGAACTCGCGCAGCTTGGCGAGCTCGGGATGCTCGCGCGCCGTGTGCTCCTGCACGTCGGCAAGCAGCGTGTCGTCGAGGGACAGGGTGCGGCGGGACATCGGCGCGCTCCGTGCTGAGGAGCGCGCAGTCTAGGCGCGGGGGCTGGGCGCGCCCAGCCCGGCAGCCTCTGCGGATTGCCTTCCACGGCACGCTGCTGCGTTGGCCTGTCGTTGTTGCCTGTCGTTGGTCGGATCGCATCATGGGCATACTCCAACGAGAGCAGACCTTTTCAGGCCGCATACCTTCGCCATGGGCGACACGCAGCCCCACCGCATGCAGCAGTCCATCGAGATCGACCAGCGCCTGGCCCGCCCGGGTGTCGAGCTCGCGTATCGCGTCACGCGCGGCGGCGGGCCGGCCGGGCGCGGCATCGTGCTGCTGCATGGGCTGGCCAGCAACCTGTCGCGCTGGTCGGAGTTCGTCGAGCACACCACGCTGGCCGGGGCCGGCACGCTGGTCCGCGTGGACCTGCGCGGGCATGGCGCCTCGACCACGCGCGGCCCGCTCAGCCTCGAGCTCTGGTGCGAGGACCTGGCGGCGCTGCTCGATGCGGAAGGACTGCGGCGTGCCGTGCTGGTTGGCCACAGCCTGGGCGCGCAGGTCGCGCTGCAGTTCGCCGCGCGTCATGCCGCGCGCACCGAGGCGCTGGTGCTCATCGACCCCGTGTTTCGCGCGGCGCTGTCGGGGCGCTGGCGCCTGCTGGCGCAGGCCTCGCCGCTGCTGCACGTGCTGGTCGCGCTGCTGCGCGCAGCCAACGCGCTGGGCCTGCGGCGCCGCCTGTTGCCGCCGCTCGACCTGCGCGAGCTCGACCGTCAGGCGCGCATCGCGCTGCAATCGCCCGACGCCGAGGCCGCATTCGTCCGCCAGTACAGCTCGACGACGGCAGACCTGCAGCACATTCGCACCGCGCACTACCTGCAGAACCTGATCGAGCTGTTCCGCCCGCCGCCACCGCCCGAGGCGACCGCCTTGCCGGTGCTCGTGCTGCTTTCGACCGGGGCCACGTTTGCCGCGCTCGATGCCACGCGCGCGGTGGCCCAGCGCTTCCCGCAGGGCCGCATCGAGACGATCGACTGCCATCACTGGCCACTCACCGAGCGGCCCGCGGAAGTGCGCGCGCTGATCGAGGGCTTTGTGCATGCCCTGCCCGGCGGTACGCTTGTCGCCCGCTAGCCCGGATGTTTCATCAAGGACGCGGGAGTTGCGCGGATGCGTGCGCGAGCCAGATTGGGCGATAGGGGCACAGCCGATGCCCGCAGGCATCGGCGAGCACTTGAGCGCAAGCTGGCCGCGCAGAGCCCGTCCCCGCGAAGGCGGGGGCGCCGCGCAAGCCCGCGTAGCCTCGGCGGACCAAAGTGGTCCTGTCCAAACATCACTTCGCCAAGCTGATTGCAGAATGAGAGCTACCGCTTGCGTGGGCGAACTGGTGAAGCATCCGGGCCAGGAACGCGCGAGACGTTCCATCCACGCAAGCCAGCCAGGAGACCGTCATGCCCAGCCTCACCGACCAGGTGGCCAACTATGCCGCCTACCACCGCGACCGCCGCAACATCGCCACGCACTTCGTCGGCGTGCCCATGATCGTGTTTGCGGTCGCCATCCTGCTGTCGCGCCCCGGCTTCGAGCTCGCCGGGCTGCCTCTCACGCCGGCCTGGCTGCTGGTGGCCGCGACCTGCGCGTTCTACGTCTCGATGAGCGTCGGCTACGGCCTCGTGATGACCGTGCTGCTGGCGCTGATCACCTGGGCCGCCGGCTTCGTCGCGGCCGGCGGCACGGCACTGTGGCTGGGCGCCGGCTTCGGCCTCTTTGTGATCGGCTGGGCGATCCAGTTCCTCGGCCACTACTACGAAGGCCGCAAGCCCGCCTTCGTCGACGATCTGGTGGGCCTGCTCATCGGCCCGCTGTTCCTCGTGGTCGAGACCGCCTATGCACTCGGCCTGAGCGGCGCGCTGCGCCGCGCGGTCGAAGCGCGCGTCGGCCCCACGCACGACGGCTCGGGCCGCAAGGCGCCCGGCCTGACCGCCTGAGGTCAGTGCCTCAGCCTTGGCAAACACACGACGCTGGGCCCGCCACCCGGCGCGCACAACAATGGAGACCCGCATGATCCAAGCTCGCCGTACTCACTTGCAGCGCCGCACTCTGCTCGCCGCCGCAGCCGCGCTTCCCCTCGGCCTCATCGCCGCACCCGCGCTCGCGCAGGGCTACCCCAACAAGCCGATCCGCTGGCTCGTGCCCTATCCGGCCGGCGGCGGCTCGGACTTCCTCGCGCGCACCGTGGGCGCGCAGCTGTCGACCCAACTGGGCCAGTCGGTGGTGATCGAGAACCGGCCTGGCGCGGCCACCGCCATCGCCGCGCAGGAGCTGCAGCGCGCCGCGCCCGATGGCTACACCGTCATGTCGGCGGACAACGCCACGCTGGTGTTCAACGCCGCGTTGTATCCCAAGCTGACCTACGACCCCGCGCAGTTGGCACCGCTGGGGCTGATGGCGCGCTTTCCGCTGATCCTGGTGACGCATCCCTCGCTCGGCCACAAGACCGCGCGCGAGCTCTTCGAGGCCGCGCGCAAGCAGCCGGGCAAGCTGAGCTATGCCTCGGTGGGCGCGGGCAGCCCGCACCATCTTGCGTTCGAGCTGCTCAAGGACCGCACGCAGACCTTCATCGTGCACGTGCCGTATCGCGGCGCCGCGCCGGCGGTGCAGGATGTGCTTGGCAACCAGGTGCCGATGATGATGATCGACACGGCCGTTGGCTTGCCGCACATCCGCGCCGGCCGCTTGGTTGCCCTTGGCGTTGCCTCCAAGAACCGCCTCGCGGTGCTGCCCGACGTGCCGACCTTCGAGGAGCAGGGCATCAGGGACAGCGAGATGTTCGCGTGGCAGGGTCTCGTCGCTCCGCAAGGGCTGCCGGCTGACATCAGCGCGCGGCTGTCGAGCGAACTGCACAAGGCGCTGGCCGCGCCGGAGGTCGCCAAGAAGCTCACCGACTTCGGCCTCGAAGTCACCCCCAGCGATCCCGCCCGCATGACGCAATACACCCAGGCGGAGGTTCAGCGCTGGCACCAACTGATCAAGGCACGCGGGCTGCGCCTGGAGTAACGCTGATCTGCGCAAAGCGAACGCGACAGCTTGCCACTCGGGGAATGACGGCCGCCATCGTCGCCCCGGCGCAGGCCGGGGCCCAGTGTCATCCCTGAGTCTCAGGCAACACAATGGGGCCCCGGCCTGCGCCGGCGCGACAGGCAATGCGCTTCCTGCCGCTTCGCGGAGCAAGCAACCGCCCGCCCCGAGCCAACCGCACAGGGGTTGGCGGGTCGATTCATGGCCATCCACCCGGCCGTCCCAAGGACGGTCATCTGATCAAACCGCAACGCGTGCACGTGCGATGCGCAGCGTCGCGTTCACGCGTTGAGCCTACTTCGCGAACAACCGCGACATATCCGCAAACGCCTTGAACTCCAGCGCATTGCCGCAAGGGTCAAGGAAGAACATCGTCGCCTGCTCGCCGACCTCGCCCTTGAAGCGGATGTGAGGCTCGATGATGAACTTGGTGCCGGCCTTGCGCAGCTTGTCGGCCAGCGCCTCCCACTCCGGCATCGAGAGCACGACACCAAAATGGCGCACCGGCACATCATCGCCATCCACCGCGCTGGTCTTGCGGTGGCCGGCCTCCTCGGGCGCCAGATGCGCCACGATCTGGTGGCCGTACAAGTCGAAGTCGACCCAGGCATCGGATGAACGCCCCTCGGGACAGCCGAGCAGCTCGCCGTAAAACGACCGCGCCTTGGCGAGCGAGGTCACGGGAAAGGCCAGATGAAACGGGTGCAGCGCGCCCATGCCGGTTCTCCTGCTTGCGACTTCGTCTGGCGACGATTCTGACAGAGCGCTCTGTGCGCCAGCGTACGTGCCACGCATGCGGCCCATGCGCAGCCGCCTCCACTGCGTCACAGCCTTCTTTGCATCACTTGCGCCATTTATCCTAGAAACCGCAGTTGTCATTGCTGCCAAACAGCGCAGATCGAGTGTTGGCGAGGCTTTCCGGGCAATTCTCGCGACTGCGGAGCAGTTCCAAACCGGTGATCGACCGCCGCTCAAATTCTTCGGTCGCGACAGCGACTTGGTGCGTCTTGCGGCCGTCAACTGCGGTCTTTAGGTTTATCGCTTGCGCCATTTGTTGCACGCACGGCGCTGCGGTCTAATCGGTCTCCGCTCCCATCATGCAGTCACGTTCGCCGATGACGTCTACCCCGACTCCGCGCACCTGGTGGCCCGTCGTGCTGACGGCCGCGGCGCTGCTGATGATCACGATGGGCGCGCGGCAGTCCATGGGCCTGTTCGTCTCGCCCATCAACACGAGCACGGGCGTGGGTATCGTCGCCATCAGCTTCGCGCTGGCAGTGGGCCAGTTCATCTGGGGGCTGGCGCAGCCGATCGCCGGGGCCTACGCCGACAAGTACGGCACCGGGCGCGTGCTGGCGGCCGGCATCGTGGTGATGGCCGTCGGCGCCGCGCTCACGCCGTTCATGAGCGGGACGCTCGGACTCACGGTCATGCTCGGGCTGCTGATGGCGGCCGGCGCGGGCGCGGCGAGCTTTTCGGTGCTGATTGGCGCCGCCGCGCAGCGCGTGCCGGCCGAAAGCCGCGGCACCGCCTCGGGCGTCATCAATGCGGGTGGCTCGTTCGGCCAGTTTGTTTTCGCGCCGCTGTTGCAAAAGCTGATTCAAAGCTTCGGCTGGATGAACGCGATGTTCACGCTGGCCCTGCTCACGCTCGCTGCGCTGCCGCTGGCGCGTGCGCTGCGCAAGCGCCCCGCCGCGGCCGGCGCCCCGCCTGCGGCCGATGGTGGCCTCAAGCAGGCCATCCGCGGCGCGCTGGCCGATCGCAGCTACCTGCTGCTGCACGCGGGCTTTTTCACCTGCGGCTTTCACATCGCCTTCCTGGTGACGCACCTGCCGGGTGAAGTTGCGCTGTGCGGGCTGCCGCCGTCGGTGGCGAGCTGGTCGCTGGCCATCATCGGGCTCGCCAACATCGCCGGCTCGCTGACGGCGGGCTACTGGGTCAACCGCTATCGCAGCAAGTACATCCTGTTCTGGATGTATCTGTCGCGCGCACTGCTCGTGCTGGTCTATTTGGCCGCGCCGAAGACGGCTCTCACGTTCTATCTCTTTGCCATTGGCCTGGGCTTTACCTGGCTGGCGACGGTGCCGCCCACGGCGGGCGTGGTCGGCAAGCTGTTCGGCACGCGCTATCTGGCGACGCTGTTCGGCCTCACGCTGCTGTCACACCAGATCGGCGCGTTCTTCGGCGCCTGGCTCGGCGGCATCGCGGTCGCGCAGCAGGGCAGCTATCTGTGGATGTGGTACGCCGATGCGGTGCTGGCGCTGGCCGCGGCGCTGTGCAACCTGCCGATCCGCGAGGCGAAGGTCGAGCGGCGGGTTGTGGCGGCATAGGCCGGGGCCAAGGGCTTCGGCCCGTGGGTAGTCGAGCCACGGCAGCCCCGAGATGTGAGCGTGCTGCAGGCCGCTGAAGTCGCCCAAGTAGCGCTGACTTACAAGGGCGATGCGCGTGACGCGACCCCTTTGATCCGACACCGCACCCGCGCTTGATGGCGCCCGAGGAGTTGTCCCTTCGGCTCAGACCCCTGATCACGCTCCAGTAGCAAAAATGCGGGAGTTACGCCCTATTGCCGTGGCACAAGACTTTGTCCTCGGTGCGCCATGGTGTGGCTGTGCCAACTTACCGGAGGAAGCGAACATGAACGTCGATGCTTTGCTCGTTGATCTCGAAGCTTCGGATCTTGCGATAGCCTAAGAACCGCAGTTGACGGCCGCAAGACGCACCGAGTCGCTGTCGCGACTGAACAATTCGAGCGGCGGTCGATCACCGGTTTGGAACTGCTCCGCAGTCGCGGGAATTGCCCGGAAAGCCGCGCCAACACTCGATCTGCGCTGTTTGGCAGCAATGACAACTGCGGTTTCTAGGGTTAGTCGCTGGCGGTGGTGGCGGTGGTGGCGGTGAGGGTGGTCAACTCCCGCCGGGGCCGCCGTATGAATCTTTGGAAGACTACTTCTATCGGACGAACTACGTGTATCGCTAGAACTTCGGTTGGGTCAAGACCGAAACTTGGCCCTGGGCTACCTTGAGGGCTGAGATTCGAGGCCCCGTCGCTGACCCAGCGAGTCGATCCCCAGATTCGCAAGCGACGGGGCTAGCATTGCGCGGTCCGGTGGCACTTCGGTCCAGTTAGAAGTGGCGCCAGCGGCCTCGGTCATCGCGCTGGACGTGAGCTCCTCCCAGCAGTTGATCTGGCGTCAGTTGGGCTCGGACTTGCGCGGCGCGATGGCGGCAATCAGCCAATCGGGCGCGGTGCTGAATTCGACAGCGGGGTTCTCGGCGTAGAGCTCATCGTTGAACTCGATCCCGACCACACCGCGGCGGTTCGTCGCCAGGCGCTGTGTTCCCAGGCGTGCGCTTTCAATCGTGACCGTGGCCTGCACACCTTGGCCAAAGCCCGCCGCCACGGCATTGCTGTGCGGAAACATGAGGCGTTGCGCGAAGGTCATGAGTTCGCGTTCGGCCTTGTCCGCCTGCTTGAGCGAGTCCATCAGTTCGCGGTAGCTGATGGTCTGCCCGTTGAAGCGGATCAGCACGTTGATCTCTGGCTTGAGGCTGCCGCTCCTCACGTTGAACATGAAGTCGGCGTTGTGGTCGAGCGCGCTGCGGTCGTAGGGCACCGCCAGGCGGCCCCCCGTGGACACCTCGATCGGCCGCGTGTAGTCGCCATCGCCCACGAGCCGCACCTTCAGGCCCGACAGTTCGACATCGTCACGCTGGGGCACCACCCGCAGCACGAGCGCGATGCGATCTCGTTCGCGCAACTGCTCGAACTTCTCGATGTAGGCGAAAACCGCGCGATAGGGAATGAACTCGGGATCGCGTTGCTCCGTGATCTCCACCCGGTCTAGCGTTTGGTCCTCCGCGGCGGGCGCGTTCTGCGCCACCACTGCCGAAGCTGCCAGCAATGGAAGTGTCAGAGTCAGAAGGCGTCGTGTGGTATGCATTTGTCGGGCGGGATGAGAAAGCTAGTGCAAAGGGACCTGTATCGATCCGCTAGCCCTCAACTCAAGGCCACCCGCGCCGACGGTGGTGCCAGCGCACCGCGCTCATCGACGAGAAGCTTGCGGAAGTAAGCCTGGAACTCCGGGTCCTCGCCCAGCAGGAGCTGCTCGGCGCTGGCGAAAAAGTCGTCGCGTCGGATCCACTCGCGCATGAAGTCTTCCCACACCGCCCAGCGGCGTGCCTGCGGCTCGTTCATCGTGGTCTGCCAGGCCGTCAGATAGGCCCGCTCGAACAGCGACATCAGCATGTCGAAGATCACCAGCATGCGCTCGCGCTGCTGCGGCGTGAGGTCCGGCGTGGCCGAGCTGCTGAACAAATGCAGGTCGGGGTGCTCCAGCACCACCTTGAGAAAGTCCGTGTACGCGTTGGCAAGCAGCTGGTAGACCTCGGCTTCCTCGTTGGCGCGCTCCTTGCGCTGCTCGAAGACGAACACGGCAATGGCCAGCGGCAGGCCGACCACGGTCACGACATAGCTGGCAAGCTCCCACAAACCGGCATCCATGCCGTGATCGTAGCGGCGCGGCGCACCGCGCGGTCAGATCATCGCCAGCGCGCGCTTGCGACGGGGCGGCGGATAGAGCGCATCCAGCGCTTCGAGCGTCGCAGGTGCCAGACTGAGCGCCGCGGCCGCGAGGCCAAGGCCTGCGCAGATTGAGGCGGGCGCGAGATACCAGGCCGGGATCTGGCGCATGCGGTGACATGGATGCAGAATCTCGCATGCACCGGGCGGTGATTGGCGCGAGCTGAACAGGTGCGGCCGATTCGCATTCACATCGAAACCGACAGACAACTGACCGAACTCACATGGCCGAACTTGAACGCGTCTACCGCCTGGGTCTCGCCGGGTTCAGCGAGGCCCAAACCGCTGAGCTCATGTCCGCATTGGCGCGCCTGCACGATGTGGCCGCTCGTTGGCGCATCGTCGAGCACCTACCCTTCGACGCTCTGCTTCTTGCACGGGGAAGCCGCAGCGGTGATCCCGACGACGTGGCAGTGCTCCGGCTGCTGGGAGCCGCGCCGGGTCCGCCAGGAGAACGTAGGGCCGGCCACGGCGGCGGTGCCTTGCAGCTTCGCAAGCCAATCGCCGACGAGATGCTGCGATCAGTCTTGCTCGCGGCGCGTGATCGCCTGCGCGCGGGGGCCTGAGGGCCGCGCGCCCGTGAGGCCACGAGCCGTGGCCGCAGCGGCCGAGCCATCACACGACGTGTCCGTGCAACCGAGTGCGGCAGCCAGTGAAGCATTGGGCCTTCGAGTCGTGAATGAAAGCGCCTCGGCAGGCCGGGCCGCACCGGTGGCCGGGCCGGACGCGCTTGCTGCCTCCGGAATAAGGCGGGCTACAGCAGATCGCGCGGCGAAAACGCGCGTGCCTCCGGCAATTGCTCGACTGCACGCACCGCGGAGCCAAGGATGCGGTCGGCGCTAATCGGGCCGTACAGTTCGGCCAGCGGTACATAGAACAGGTTGATGATCACGCTCGCGTTGGTCGGCGCGTAGTCGCGGCTCAGCACCACCGCGCGGCCGCTCAGCAGCGCGGCGATGTCCTGAGCTGCAACCGCCCCGAAGCGCTTGCCGCAGCCGGCGATGAACTGGCTCACCAGGTCCTTCTGACTGCGCACGTCGGCCTGGCCGGCGGCATCGCACAGCTTGACCAGCAAGGCCGACAGGGTGTGCGTGGCTGGGCTGACGCGTGGCGGGTCCGCCGGTGCGGTGCTGGCGCCGGGCGGCGGCTCGGGGAGCTTCGTCTCGGTACTGGGACGTCGCGCCCGGCCGGTCAGCACCGGCAAGGGATCCGCCGGCAGCGTGCTCTCGTCCTGCTGCAAGTGCTCGAGCAGCTTGATCGACAGATCGTTCGCGTTGATCTTCAGCTTCAGCTCGACCACGATCAACGCGGCGAACTGCGAGATACCGCGCAGCAGCGGCTGCTCCGACCCGAACGCGTGCTCCCAGATGTTGATCGCCTCGAGCGCGGTGTCGCGACCGACCAGCGGCACCAGCGCGGCGTAAAACGCACGCCGGCGCCGGATGGCAGGTGCTGTTTCGAGGAAGGCGGTCACGTCGCTGCAGGCCCGGTCTACTGCGGCTTGCCGCTGTGGACGATTTCCTGCTGGAACTCCGGGTAGCCGACTTCTGCGTGTTCCGTGAAGTCCAGGCCGCGCTGCTCCTGCAGCGGGGTGGCGCGCAGGCCGATGGCTTTGTCGATCAGCCAGTACATCGCGAGGGCCAACGGGAAAGCCCAGACGCCGGCGGCGACGACACCGAGCAACTGCACCCCCACCTGATCCAGGCTGAACAGTGCCTTCGCATTGAAGAGTCCGGCGGCGATCGTGCCCCAGATGCCGCCGACCAGGTGTACGGCGACCGCGCCCACCACGTCGTCGATGCGGATCTGGACCAGCAGCGCCTCGGCGACGCTGACGAGGATGCCGGCGACGAATCCGGTGAGCAGGGCAAAGCCCGGCGTCATCACATGGCAGCCGGCGGTGACGCTGACCAGCCCGGCGACGCTGCCGTTCAGGACCACGGTCAGCAGGATCTTGTTGCGGAAGAAGGCCATCGCCGCGATTGCGCCGAGCGCGCCGGCGGTTCCGCCCAGATGCGTGTTGACCACGACCTGGCCGAGCGAGATGTCCGTGCCGCCCGGCAGCAGCGCGACCGACCCGCCGTTGAACCCGAACCAGCCGAGCCACAGGATCAGGGCGCCGAGCGTGGCCGACGACAGGTTGTGACCGGGAATGTTGCGCGGCGTGCCGTCCGGCGCGTAGCGGCCGAGCCTTGGCTTGATGACAATCAGAGCAGCCAGCGCGCACCAGCCGCCGATCGAGTGCACGACGGTGGACCCGGCGAAGTCGATAAAGCCCATGTTGGCCAGCCAGCCGCTGCCGCCGTGCCAGCCGCCCCAGACCCAGGAGCCGTAGACGGGATAGATGAGGCCGGCGATGCCCATCGAGCCGATGATGTAGGCCTTGAAGTGGGCGCGCTCGGCGATCGCGCCGCTGACGATGGTCGCCGCCGTTGCGGCGAACATCATCTGATAGAAGAAGAAGGCGAAGCCGCTGCCACCGAGGCCCAGCAGGAAGAAGTCGCTGGTGCCGAACCAGCCGCTCGGATTGAAGCCGAACAGAAGGCCGTAGCCGACCGCCCAGAACACCGTGGCGCCGAAGCACATGTCCAGGAAGTTCTTCATCAGCACGTTCACGTTGTTCTTGGCGCGCGACAGCCCGCTTTCAAGAAAGGCGAACCCGGCCTGCATGAAGAACACGAGCGAGCCGGCCAGGCACAGAACGACGACATCGATCAGGGCCAGTTCGCGGCCCGGCTGCGGACCGCTGGCGGCGCCGCTGGCCGCCAGAGCGGTTTCGGCCGCCATGAGTACGGCCGCCGCGAGCAGTGCGTGAAACTTGCGCATGATCTTCCTCGTTCTGTTGTCGCCAGGGCGACAGCGTCTCGGCGCCGCCCGCGCTGTGTACCACTTCGGCACCGATAACGGTTCCGGCAGCCTCGGACTATCAACTCCATCGATATCAGCGTCAAGAACCTGGCGGGCGTCGTGCGCAGCGCTCGCCGGAGCCTTCCTGACTAGATTATTGAGGGGTTGGATGCGTTTGAGTACTGAAGAATCGACTGGCTAGACCGCGCCAATTCGGTCGAAGGCTAGACCGCAAGACCGGGGCCACGGGGCGCGCGCACCGCGGGTCGGGCAGGCGGCAGGCCGTGGCGGTGACGGCGCCGATCGCACGGCCGAGGGTCCCGCCGCGCGCCGTTGCAGCGCTGCAAGACTCAGTCGCAGGCGGACCGCGCGGGTCGGTCGAAGTACCGCTTACCCTTCCAGCAGGACCCGGGTGGCCGGCGCCGGCGCGCCGCGCTCATCGACCAGCAGCCGGCGGAAGTATGCCTGGAACTCCGGGTCCTCGCCGACCAGCAGCAGCGACTCGGCGCTGGCGTAGAAGTCGTCGCGCTGGATCCACTCGCGCATGAAGTCCTCCCACACCGCCAAGCGGCGTCCCTGCGCCTTGTTCATGCGCGGCTGCCAGGCGGTCAGATAGGCGCGCTCGAACAGCGACATCAAGCGACATCAGCATGTCGAAGATCACCCGCATGCGCTCACGCTGCTCCGTGGTAAGGTCGGGCGCGGCGGTGCTGGTGAACAGGTGCAGGTCGGGGTGCTCCAGCACCACCTTGAGAAAGTCGGTGTAGGCGTTGGCGAGCAGATGGTAGACCTCGGCCTCTTCGTTGGCGCGCTCCTTGCGCTGCTCGAAGAAGAAGATGGCAATGGCCATCGGCAGGCCGATCACGGCGACGACGTAGCTCGCCAGTCTGGAGCCGTCATTCCCGGGGCACGGGCCGGTGTTCAGCGGTTACCGTCCCCGGCGGTCTGATGTTGAATTGCGGGAACCGGCCACAAGCGGACGGCCGCGGCGAGCGGCTTCGGCGTATTGGAACTACCGGCCTCGCGTCGTGGGCAAGAGGGCCGGGTTGAGTCGGGCTTCTTGTAGTTCGAGTACAGAAATCTGTACTATGAGAGCATGAAGACAACCCTCAACCTGAACGATCAACTGCTGGCCGATGCCAAGGCGCTTGCGGCCCAACAGCGAACGAGCCTGACGCGATTGATCGAGGAAGGGCTTCAGTTGCGCCTTCGCGCGAAGGCGAGCGCTGCTGCACACGGCAGGGTTCGCCTGCCTGTGTTCAAGGGTCGCGGCGGTCTGGTCAAGGGCGTGAACCCCCTGAGCAACAAGGCGCTTCTCGAGGCCCTCGACGATGACGCCTGATGTCAATGTGTTGGTCGCGGCTTCGCGCAGCGACCACCCGCACCATGGTGTCGCACGCGACTGGCTCGAGAAATCGATCAGCGCCGCCCGTGCAGGGGCATCCTTCACCCTGATGCCGATGGTGCTTGCCAGTTTCCTGCGGCTGGTTACCAGCCCGAAGATCTTCCGGCAGGCCACCCCGGTCGGTGATGCGGTGGCGTTCGTCGACGCGCTTCTGGCTGCGCCCGGGGTGCAGCTTGCGGCCTTGGGCCCGGAGTGGTCGCGGTTGCGGGAGCTGTGCCTCGCCAAGCGGCTCGGCGGCAACGATCTGCCCGATGCCTGGTTGTCGGCAGCCGTGGTGCACCTGGGTGAGCACCTCGTGAGCTTCGATCGCGACTTCAGGAGGCTGCTCGGGCGCGGTCAGTTCACGTTACTGGCACCCGCGTAAAGAGGCCGCTTCGGGGCATGCAGGCGAGGCGACCAGTCGTCGCCGGCTGATGCCCAATGACACGGACCGGTCAACCGCGGTCATTGCGGTCAGTCTGCTTCGACGCCGCTCGCACGGCTTGTTGCCGCTTCTGGAGTCTGCGGCCGTGCAATGGCTAAAATGGCTACTTAATGAAGGAATCACCGCCATGCGTGTATCCGCGACCGAAGCCAAGAACCGTTTTGGCAGCCTGTGCGCCCATGCCAAACGCGAACCGGTGTTCGTGGAGAAGGCCGGGCAGATCGACTCGGTGATCCTTTCGGCCGAGCACTACCAGGCGCTGCAGGCCAACCAGGACAAAGCAGCGCGCGCCGCGCGCAAGAAGGCATTTGAAGCCGAGTTCGGTGACTGGATCGCGTCGCAGAACGCCCGCTTCGAAGCGCTTGGCATTCCGGGCGCCGACTTGCGACCCTGGTGAGTCGTTGATGGCGCAGTACGACGTCTACTCCAACCCAAGTAACAGCGCGGCCAGCGGCATCCCTTATGTGGTCGTGGTCCAGAGCGACCTGCTCGATGCGCTTGCTACGCGGTTGACCATACCGTTGTCCGAGTTCGATGCTGCGGCCAAGGTGCCGACCGCGCTGTGTCCTGTCATCGTCGTCAAGGGACAGCGGTTGCACGCTCTGGCGCACTATGCCGCGCCGTTGCCCGCCAAGCTGTTGCGGCGACCGGTCGACAACGTGGCTGCGCAATCCAGCGCGCTGGTGTCATCCATCGACGCTGTGTTGTCGGGCCTCTAGCCCGGATGTTTCATCAGGGACGCGGGATTTGCGCGGATGCGCGCACGAGCCGGATAGCGCGAGAGGGGCGCAGCCGATGCCCGCAGGCATCGGCGAACGCTCGAGCGAGATGGTCGCCCGGGCGCCGCGCAAACCCGCGTAGCCCCGGCCGTCCAAAGTGGCTTGGGCCAAGTGCAGGGTGCCGCCGCAGCCTACGGAGGCAGATCGTGGATGCACGGGGCGACCTGGTGAAGTTGCCAGGCTAACAGAAGCGCGGCGGCGGCCGCCCCGCTCACGGCGCGATGACGGGCGCAGGCAGCTCCGCGGACGAGCTCAGCACGTCGACGACGGGCAGTGCCCGCGCGGCGGTCCACAGCGTGGGCACGGCCATCACGGTGATGAAGCAACTGGCGACCATGCGGATCGCCGCCTCGCGCGCCAGCACGCGCCGCCGCAGGGCCGGCCGTGCCATGACCCACGCCAGCAGCAGCCACCAGGCGCCCGCCATGACCGCTATGCCGCCGAGCACGCCCAGGGCGGACACCGGTGCGGCACCGCCGCTCTGGCGCAGTGCCACCAGCGATGCGGCGAAGAAGGTGGCGGTCAGCGGGTTGCTGGCCGCGGTGCAGTAGCCGGCAAGAAAGCGTTGCAGGCCCTCGCCCTCGGCGCGCCGCGGCGCCGCCGTCGCCGTGGCATCTGGCCCGGTGCGCTTGCGTGCAATCGACCAGGCCAGACCGAGCAGCAGCAGGCCGGCGAGAAGGCGCAGCGTCGGTGAGCCGGTGTCGGTGCCCAGCACATCGCTGGCCGACAGCACGGCCGCGGCGAGGGACACGGCACCGAACTGGATCCCGAACAGCATCGGCAGCGCGCCGCGCAAGCCTTCGGTGGCGGCAAGGCAGCCGATCGCGATCATGTTGGGACCGGGCGCAAGCAGCACCAGCAGGTAGCCGAACAGGAAGCCCATCAGGCCCGGGGCGGGCAGTTCGCTCAGCATGGCCGTTCCGGGTACCTTGCCGACCGCGTCTGCTCTGCCGCGCCGCGGCGCGTGACCGTAAGGTCGCTCTTCATATGGCAGGCCCGCGCCGGACGCCGCCGGGGCGCGCCGGCGAGCACGCGAGCGGGGGCAGGCGCCGGGCGCCGGGACGCGGCTGCGGTGCGGGCTCGGTCATGCGTCAGTCCCAGGGGGCGCGCCAGCCAAACCGCTCGACGGCCAGATGCGCCGCGGGCGAAAGCAGGCGGCCGGCGCTGTTGCTGACCTCGACCTGATAGTGCGCGCCATCGTCGGCGCGTTGTGCGGCGTCGATGCGCAGGAGCGGGCCGCGGGCGCCCGCAATGGTCGCCCCGTCGCGCAGCCACTGGTACTGCAGCGGCGCCGTGCCCACGGCCTCGACGCTGAACAGCACGCTGTCGCCCTCGCGCACCAGCATCGACTGCGGCGGCTGCAAGAGTTGCGGCGCCATCTCGGCCAGGCCGTCGGGCGCCACGCTGACGCCGGCCAGTCCACGGCCAGCCGCGGCCCCGACCAGCCGCCCCGCCACCGGGCCCGCCACTGCCTGCACCGCGGTGCCATGGGGGTCGGCCGAGCGGCTGCCGCAGGCGACCAGGACTGCAGCCAGCAAGGCGAGCGGGGCCGCGCGGCGCACCCGCGGCCAGTTCGGGACAGGTCGGCGGCGGGCCACGGTTCAGTGCTCCGCCCGCTGTTCGACGAGGACGACCTCGGCCGGGACGCGCCGCTCGATCGAGCGCAGCACCTGGGCGGTGACCAGCGTGGCCAGGCAGCCGATAGCCGTGGCGAGCAGCACGGCGGCGATCACGCCCGTGGGTGCCAGCAGCGCGCCAAACAGCGCGGCAAAGCCGCTGCGGCCGATCAGGCCCGCCGCATAGCCGCGCAGGAAACGCGCCACCGCGCCGTCGCTGCGTGACGGCGCGGTGACATGCAGGTTGATGGCCACCGCCGCGGCGATCAGCGGCGGCGAGGCCAGCACGCCGGCCCAGAAGGGCCCGACCTGGGGTGCGGCCAGCGCCGTGACGCCGCTCACCAGGCCGGACACGCCGGCGGTGATCCACAGCTCCAGCGCCCGGCGGCGCGACGGCTGGGCGACGATGTCGCGGCGGGCCGAGGTGGCCGGGATCAAGGCCACACACAGCACGCACACGGTCATCACGGCACACAGCAGCGGCAGCGGGCTGCCCGGCGCGCTCGACCAGCCGACCAGCAGCGGCAGCGGCGCGAGGCTCGCCATACAGGCCGCCAGCACTGCCACCACCGGCCCGAAGCGCCGGCTGGCGCGCTCGTAGCCGACGGCAAACAGCCCGCACAGCGCGCTGGCGGCCACGCTGCCCAGCGCAGCCTCCACGGCAAAGTCGGTGCCGTGGTCCAGCGCCAGCCAGACGAGTGCCGGCCCGGTTACGGTCGGCAGGCCGGCCAGGATGCCTGCAAGACGGCGTCCGAACAGTTGGGCAACCGCGAGTAGCAGCGCCACCGTCGTGGCGGTCAGCACCGCCTTGTAGGCCCAGTCCATGCAGAGCTCCGTCTTGTTGTGGGGTTTGAAGCGATCGGTCTGACCTCAGTACGCAATCCGGCTCGCAGCCCGGACATGCGGATCGCCGGAAAGGACTGTCGCGGCGCACCTCCCACGGATCGCCCACGGATGAGGGCGCCGGCCCCCGTGAAAATTCGTTGCCCCTGGCGCGGTTGCCGCGTGAAAGTGGCGCCGGCGTGCCGAGTGGTCGTCGCGCGGTTCGATCTGTCGCCTTGCGGCAAGACGCCGGTGCCGAGGCCCGGCGCGTGTCGCCTACCGGGATTGCCGCAGGGCAGGCCGGGACCGTGCAAGGCGCTGCCCGGTTCAGTTAGGCGAACTGGGTCGGCGTCCGGACATCGCGGTCGCAAGACGGGGCGGACGCCCGAGTGCGCAGATGACGGGCGCGCGCCGACCGCCCCGGCCGACGTTCGGCGGGCCGCCCGGGCGGCGCGGCGTGGCTGCGCGCTGGCTTGCCGGCGCGTGAGCGCGCACTTGTGTCATGGCCCGAGTTCGCAGCTCCTCGGCAGCAAAGTGGCGGCCGCGCACCCACGGAGCACCCAAGTCACCGGCGTGAAGATTCACGGGGGTCGGGCCGCCGCCGCAGCGCCTGGCGACGGCGCGCAGCCAAAACACACGGCCGGGTGCCAGGCGGAGCGGCAGGCGGGGCAGGCGCCGGCCGGTGTGACAATCGCCTCCCATGTCGCTGGCCATCTCGCTCACCACCGTCGACAAGCGCTTCGCCAACGGCGTGCAAGCGTTGACCCGGATCTCGCTCGACGTTGCCCCCGGCGCCTTTGTCGCGCTGCTGGGCCCATCGGGCTGCGGCAAGACGACGGTGCTGCGCCTCGTCGCCGGACTGGAGCAGCCGTCGGGCGGCACGCTCGCGCTCGGCGCGGCGCGGCCGACCCTGTCCTATGTCTTTCAGGAACCGACGCTGATGCCGTGGGCCAGCGTGGCCGACAACGTGGCGCTGCCGCTGCGCATCGCGCGGCTGCCCGCGGCAGAGATCGGCGCGCGCGTGACGCCGGCGCTGGCGGCCGTGGGACTCGAACGCTTTGCGGCAAGCTTGCCGGCGGAACTGTCGGGCGGCATGAAAATGCGCGCCTCGATCGCGCGGGCGCTCGTCACGCGGCCCGATGCGCTCTTGATGGACGAGCCGTTCGCCGCGCTCGACGAGATCACGCGCCAGCGCCTGAACGGCGACCTGCTGGCCCTGTGGCAGGCGCAGCGCTTTACCGCGCTGTTCGTCACGCACAGCGTGTTCGAGGCGGTGTTCCTCGCGCAGCGCGTGATCGTGATGAGCCCGCGGCCCGGCAGGATCGTCGCGGACATAGCGGTCGATGCGCCGTACCCCCGCGCCAACGACTGGCGGCTCGATGGGCGCTACCAGGCGCTGTGCCGCGCGGCCTCCGCCGCACTGGAGGCGGGGTTTGCCGGCGTGGCGGACACGACGACCGCCGCGGCATGACGATGAACGATCGGCTGCTGCGTGTCGTCGTGCCCGCGCTGGTGCTCGGCGGCGTGGTGCTCGGATGGGAACTGCTGGTGCGAGCCGCGCAGATCCCGCACTACATCCTGCCGGCGCCGAGTCGCATCCTCGCGACGCTGGTCGAACACTTTCCATCGCTGGCGGTCTCGTGGTGGTTCACCATCAAGATCACCTTCGGCGCGCTGCTGCTCGCCGCCGCCGGCGGCGTGCTGCTGGCCACGGTGTTCGCCCTGTCGCGCAGCGTGGAACTGGCCCTGTTTCCGCTGGCGATCGTGCTGCAGGTGACGCCGATCGTCGCCATCGCGCCGCTGATCCTCATCTACGTCGAAAGCACGACCGCGGCGCTGCTGATCTGCGCCTGGATCGTCGCGTTCTTCCCGATCCTGTCCAACACCGTGATCGGCCTGCGTGCCGCCGATCCCAACCTGCGCGATCTGTTTCGCCTGTATCGCGCCACGCCCTGGCAGCGGCTGCGCTGGCTGATGGTGCCCAGTGCGCTGCCGTACTTCATCGCGGGGCTCAAGATTTCCGGCGGGCTTGCGCTGATCGGCGCGGTGGTGGCCGAGTTCGCGGCCGGGGCTGCCGGCCGCGAGACCGGCCTGGCCTCGCGCATTCTCGAAGCCAGCTTCCGTACCGACATCCCGCGCATGTACGCTGCGCTGCTGCTCGTGGCGCTGACCGGTGTCGCGATCTTCGTCCTGTTCAACCTGCTGTCGCGATGGCTCCTGGGCCGCTGGCACGCGAGCGAGAGCGGCGATCGGTGATCGCGTGGTGTCGTGCCCGCGCAGGCGGGCATCCAGCGTCCGTCACCTTTGGAGACTTCCCTCATGCACGAACAACGCCGCTTCCTCCTCACCGCCGCCATTGCCGCGCCCACCGTCTGGACCGGCCGCACGCTCGCCAGCTCACCCACACGCGAGAAGGCCGTGTTCGCCACCAACTGGAAGGCGCAGGCTGCGCACGGCGGCTTCTATCAGGCGCTGGTCGACGGCACCTACCGGCAGTTCGGTCTCGACGTGCAGATCCGCCCCGGCGGGCCGCAGGTCAACAACCGGCCGCTGCTGCCGGCCGGCCGCATCGACTTCCTGATGGCGGGCAATCTGCTGCACTGCTTTGACAACGTGAAGCAGGGCATCCCGGTGCTGGCGGTGGCGGCCATGTTTCAGAAAGACCCGCAGGCGCTGATCGCGCATCCGGACCAGGGCTATGAAGACTTCGCCAAGCTAAAGGACGCGCCGGTCGCGCTGATTGCCAAGGATGCGCAGTTCACCTGGTGGCAGTGGCTGAAGGTGCGGCATGGTTTCCGTGACGAGGCGCTGCGCCCGTACAACTACAACCTGGGCCCGTTCCTCGCCAACAAGCGCGCCATCCAGCAGGGCTACTCAGTCGCCGAGCCGATCTACGTGAAGAAGCAGGGCGGCTTCGAGCCGGTGGTACACCTGCTGGCCGACCACGGCTTTTCCACCTACAGCACGCTGATCGAAACGCGGCGCGATACCGTGGACAAGCGCCCCGAGTACGTGCAGCGCTTCGTCGACGCCTCGATCCTCGGCTGGGCGGCGTACCTGAACGGCGACCGCAAGGCGGCCAACACGCGCATGCTGCGCGAGAACCCCGAGATGACGGAAGAAGAACTCGAAGCCAGCGTCGCGCTGATGAAGACGCAGGGCATCGTCGATAGTGGCGAGGCGCGCGAACGCGGCATCGGCGCGATGAACTCCGCGCGCATCCGCGACTTCTACGACAACATGGTGCGAGCGGGGTTGTACAAGGCGGGCGAGGTGGATCTGGCCAAGGTGGCGGATACGCGGTTCGTGAATCGGCAGATCGGGGTGGCGGAGCGGCGGAAGCTGGGCGGGCGGTAGCGCCTGCCCGGGTGCGCTTCAGCACCACTCGACGCAGGAGGCGCGCTCGGACGCGGGCGACGTACCCGCTGCGCGTCGGGCGCGCAATCAGGGCATGATCGCGGCCAGCGCGGCGGCTTCGTCCTGATAGAGCCGCTCAGCGCGAGCGGCAAGCCCGCCCTGAGGGCGGCTGCGCTCGACCTCGGCCAGCAGCGCCGCAGCGGTCGCGAGGTCGCCAAGTTCGCGTGCTGCACGCGCAGCCAGCAGGCGCGTCGTTGCGAGTGCCCGTGGCGGAACCTTCAGCGTGTCACGCCGCAGCTTGATGACGCGCTCCAGCACCTCCCGCGCCGCCGCCGGTTGGCCGGCGGACAGCAGCGCCAGCGCCTGCCACTCCAGCGACTGGGCCAGCGACGCACTGTTCGGCCGCGCTTTGGACATAGCGGCCACCCCGTCCGCAGCACGTTTCAGCCCGGCGTCGATCGCCCCCGTGGCCACCAGCGCACGCCCGAGCAGGACATCGTTCTGCGCATTGCGGAACGCCGCTTCTCCTTCCGCCTCGATGTAGCCGTTTCTCGCGGCCTGCAGATCCGTCACCGCGTCGCCACCCCGGCCGAGATCGAGCAGCAGGCGGCCACGGACCGACAGGGCATCGGGCAGGTCGAGCCGGCGGACGCCGTAACGCTGCGCAAAGGCGACCGCTTCGTCGGCATGCTGGAGCGCTTCGGCATCTTTGCCTTCCATCGAAAGCACTGTCACCAGTGCGTTCTCGTTGAACAGACGGAGCATGCTGGTGGGCTCGTCGCGGCCGAATCGCTGCGCGGCCTCCAGCATCAGCGGCAGGTACTCACTGCTGCTGCGCGCTTCGCGTGCCAGCAGTCGGGCCCGCAAGGACAGCGCGCGGGCACGGAACCGCTCGCCCTCGGCGCCGGCCGCGGCGATCTCAGCCTCCAGTGCCTCCACCGCTGGACGAAAGCGACGCATATCGTTGAACAGAAAGGCCGACTGAGCGACGTTCGTGGTCAGATCGATGCGGTCACGCGCGCCGACCGCGACGCCTGCCCGCTGCATCGCCTGCAGCGCGTGCTCCATCCAGCGAAACGCGTCCTCAGGCCGGTCGATGTCGCGATAGATGGCGCCGAGGAACGCTGCCACCTCCGCCTCGGCATCCGGATACTTGGCGAGGCGGGTACCAAAGTCGCGCGCCAGGGCGTCGATCGCATCGGCGACGGTGACCTGAGACACCGCCTTGCCGCCTTCGCTGACCGTCATGCGGCTGAAGACGTCGAACAGCACCTGCTTGATTGCGGCTGCGCGTTCGCTCTGGTTGAGGGCTGCCGCTTCCTGCGTCCTTGCGCGTTCGGCGGCGCGGCGCTCCGCCTCGGCAGCGGCGCTGGCGCGGCGAGCCGCCGCGGTGGCCTCGCTTGCCGCATTGTCTGCTTCGCTCTGCGCGGCGAATGCCAGGCTCCGCTGCTGCTCGGCGACCTGCCTGGCCTCGACCGCTCGCTTCGCACCTTCATCGGCCGCTTCAGCAGCTCTCACTGCCCGGTCACGTTGCCGGTCAGCTTCCTGGGCCTGCCACAGGGCGACCGTGACGCCGACGGCCAGCGCAGCGACAGCGATCGACCCTGCACCCACCTGCAGTCGGTAGCGGCGCATGAACTTCGCCGCGCGATACGCGAAGGCATCCGGCTGCGCCCTCACGGGTTCGCTGTTCAGGTGCCGCGTGATGTCCTGCGCCAGCGCATCGATGGTCGGGTAGCGGTCGGCAGGGGTCTTCTTCAGCGCCTTGTTGAGGATGGCGTCGACGTCGCCACGCAACGCGCGCTGGGCGGGAGTCTCGGTGGCCGCCTCGCTGGCAGTTACCGCGTCGACGCTTGCGATCGCTTCTTCCAGCTCTGCCGCACTGCCGCGCTTCAGCTTGTACGGTTTGGCGCCGGTCAGCAGCTCATAGGCCACCACGCCCAGGGAGTAGACATCGCTGGCCGTGCCGATCGGCTCGCCCTTGATCTGCTCGGGGCTGGCGTAGTCCAGTGTCAGCGCGCGGCCGGCGAGCTGGGTGAGCTGCGTCTCCTGTGTGCGGTCGCCTTCCATCAGCTTGGCAATGCCGAAGTCCAGCAATCTGACTTGTCCGTCCGCCGTGACGAGGATGTTGCTGGGCTTGAGATCCCGATGCACCGCCAGCCGGCTGTGAGCGAAGGCCACCGCGCCACAGACCTGCAGCAGCAGGTCGAGCTTCTGCCGCACCGACAGGCTGCGCTCGCGCGCGTACTCATCGATCGGCTGGCCTTCCACATACTCCAGCGCCAGATACGGCCGGCCGTGCTGGTCGACCCCGGCGTCGTACAGACGCGCGATGTTGGGGTGCTCCAGCGAGGCCAGGATGTCGCGCTCGCGCGCCATGCGTTCGGCGAGACCCCGCGCCCACACCAGCCGCGGCAGCTTCAGCGCCACCTTGCGCTTGAGTGATCCGTCGGCGCGCTCGGCCAGCCACACCGCACCCATGCCACCGGTGCCGAGTTCGGAGATCAGTCGATACGGGCCGATGCTGGCGCCGGCAGCCAGCTCGGTCAGCGGCCCGCGCTCGGCGACCCGCGTCAACCGCGGCAGGGTGGCCAGGAAGGCATCGGTCTCGACACCAGCCGCGTTCGCCAGCAAGGAGCGCAGCGTCTCGCGATGCTGCGCTCGCTCACCTTCGAGCGACTGCACGAACTTGTCGCGCGCCTCGGCCGGCAGCGCGAGCGCTTCGTCCAGCAGCGCGCTGATGGCAGGCCACGATTCGGGCGTCGCGTCAGCCATAGGGCTTGAACGGGTGCTCGAGGCGACGCGACATCATGCTGATGGCATGCGGCGCAGCGAGCTTGTTGCGAAGGGCCGAAAGTGCGGGCCCGCCCCTGATTTGACCAGAGCGCTCTCTGCTGCGCGCCGGAGCGATGCCGCTTGCGCACCTGCCCCAGACTGCTCCAACGCTTCTGCGAGGGCGAGTTTCGCCTCGGCCAACCACGGGCTGGAGCCCGTGTGACTGGCCTTGAACAGTGCTACGGCGCCTTCCATCGACTCGACTGCTGCCTTCGCGTCGAGCGGTAGTGCGGCCATGCCGATGACCAGCGCAACCTCGGCTTCAAGCGCTGCGAACCGTTCGCGCACAGCCGATGCGCGCACATCGGTCTGCGCCCGCTGCGCAACGCCAAGGGCCTCATCACGTCGACCCAGCTGCAACAGGGCGCGAGCACGCAGGATGTCGCGCTCGGCGCCCTCGACATCGAGCGGCAGCGCGGCGACGTACGAGGGCGGCACGATCTCGTCGAGTCGGGCGAGCGCCTGATCAACTTGGTTGGTCGCCAGCGCCAGCCTTGCCTCAGCGAGCCGGAAGCGGTTGCGAACCCAAGGTTGTACCTGCAGAGCGCGCTCGATCGCTACTGCCTCACCCAAAAGTGTGGCTGCCTTGGCGTATCGACCCTGGTGCAGTGCGATGACAGCCACCAGCCGCATCTCGTTCGCCAGCACTTGCGTTCCGGGGTAGTGCTTCAAGCTCGGCGCCATGCCCTGCTCGGCCAGTGGCAGCGCTGCACCCAGATCACCCTCGGCGAGCAGTGCGGCGGCCAGACTGATGCGCGCCCCCGAGGTGTAGTTGGGATCGTCGTCACCCCGCAGGTCGCGAATCTCGACCAACGCACGCTCGAGCAGCGGACGACCTTCGGCCCGACGCCCGCCAGCGTGCAGCACAGCGCCGAAACGTCGCTGCGTCGACAGCGTCGTGATGTCACGCTCACCGAGCTTGGTCCGGGCCAAATCAATCGCCTCGCGGAAGGTCGTTTCGGCTGCTTCGTACTTCATGAGCATCGCCTGCACTTCGCCTAGAGTCACCAGCGTCTGGACGACAGCGCGGTGCACCGGAGCGCCGCCCTTCTTCTGCTCGGCAACGGCCTCGCGCATCAGTGCCTCGGCCTCGACCACCTGGCCACGCTGCTGACGAGCTCGCGCCGCATACAACAGCGCAGAGCTCATCCGGTCCTCCTTTTCAACCTGGTACGGACGCAAGATGCGAATAGCCTCGTCAGCGGCCTCTTGCATGTTGTCAACGGCACTGGCAAACATGTGCATCTTTGCAATCGCTGTCATGACCTCGCCGCGTCTGCGAGTGGCTGTCTCCCCGAGCGCGTCGAGGATCTGCTTCGCCTCCAGAAGAAGCGGCAGGCTTCGTTGGGGATCCTCGAACTGCCATGCCTGGAACATCAGGCCATCCACCACTCGGCCATCGCGGTCGCCATACATCTGCCGCAGCAGCCGGACGCGTTCGCCAGCCAGTTCGGCAGCCTGTTCGCTCAGCGCGAGGTCTTCGTACATCTGCGCCAACGTCCGAAGTACCTCCGACTTCGCCTCGGGCTCCGTTGCCAGATCGGTGCGAATGCGCTTCGCGCCAAGATCGAGCAGCTCGCGTGCTGTGGTCTTCTGTGCTTGCAGCGGGTCCGACTGCGTGCCCGCATTCGCCTGAAAAAGATCCTTCATAAAGTTCTGCACGGCGGTTGCGCGGCGGCCCTCTCGCTCGGCTTGTGCGGCCTTGGCTCGCGCTTGCCCGGCTTGCCACAGCGCCACTGCAGTGCCCACCGAGAGCGCGAGTGTGGCGATTGCAGCAGTAGCGGCTTGCAAGCGATAGCGCCGCAGGAATTTCGCAACGCGATAGGCGACAGCATCAGCCTGTGCGCTGACTGGCTGGCTCGAAAGGTGTCGTCGCAGGTCCTCGGCGACGGCGTCGACAGTCGCGTAGCGGTCGCCCTGCACTTTCTTCAGTGCCTTGTTCAGGATCGCGTCGAGGTCGCCGCGAAGCTGCTTCTTGGTGGCCCTGTCGGCGACGACGTCACTCGCCTGCACCGGATCCGCTGCGGCGATCGCCTCTTCCAGCTCGGCTGCGCTGCCCCGCTTGAGCTTGTACGGCTTGGCGCCCGTCAGCAGCTCATAGGCGACCACGCCCAGGCTGTACACATCGCTCGCGGTGCCGATCGGCTCGCCCTTGATCTGCTCCGGACTGGCGTAGTCCAGCGTCAGCGCACGTCCCGCCAGCTGCGTGAGCTGGGTCTCCTTGGCGCTGTCGGCTTCAATTAGCTTGGCAATGCCGAAGTCGAGCAGCCGTACTTGGCCATCCGCGGTGACCAGGATGTTGCTCGGCTTGAGGTCCCGGTGCACCACCAGCCGGCTGTGGGCGAAGGCCACCGCGGCGCACACCTGCAGCAGCAGGTCGAGCTTCTGCCGCACCGTCAGGCCGCGCTCCTTGGCATAGACGTCGATCGGCTGGCCTTCGACGTACTCCAGCGCCAGATACGGCCGGCCGTGCTGGTCGACCCCGGCGTCGTACAGGCGGGCGATGTGCGGATGTTCGAGCGAGGCCAGGATGTCGCGCTCGCGTGCCATGCGCTCGGCCAGGCCCTTGGCCCAGACCAGGCGAGGCAGCTTCAGCGCGACCTTGCGCTTGAGCTGGCCATCGCTGCGCTCGGCCAGCCACACCGCACCCATGCCGCCGGTGCCCAGTTCGCTGAGGAGGCGATACGGGCCGATGGAGTCGCCGGCAGACAGCTCGGTCAGCGCGCCGGCGGGCGCCGCGGCCACCCGCGTCAGGCGCGGCAGGGTGGCGAGGAAGTCGCCGGTCTCCACGGCGGCCGATTGCGCCAGCAGCGCGCGCAGCGTGTCGCGGTGGACCGCCCGCTCGCCGTCGAGGGCCTCGACGAAGCCGTCGCGCGCCTCGGGCGGCAGCGCCAGCACCTCGTCGAGCAGGGCGCTCACTTCGCTCCAGGTGGCGGCGGTCAGGACAGGCAGGGACATCGCGTTACGCTCATGCGGGCTGTTGGCCCGCGCAGGCAGAGGGTGAAGCGGCGACGGGACTCTATCGGGCCGACGGCCGCGCCGGAAGGGGCCGCAACTCCATCCAGTCCAGGGTGCGCACCAGCCCCACCGTCGCCGCCAGGCCAAAGGCCAGCGCACCAGCCAGCGCCGCCGTGGCGCCCAGTTGCACGGCCGTGGCGGCAAAGGCCAGCGCGAACAGCGCATTGCCGAACAGGCCGGCCACGTAGCCGCGCAGGAAACGCTGGATGTCCTGGTGCGAAGCCGTCAGATGCTGGTGCAGCAGCGCCGCACCGCTGATGATCGGCAGCGCGGCGAACAGGCCGGCCCAGAAGGCGCCGATCTCGCGCGCGATGACGGAGGCGAGCACGCTGACCGCACCGGCCACCAGGGCGGTGGCGAGCAGTTCGCCGCGTCGGCGCGACACCGGGCCGGAGCGCGGACCGCCGGCCGGCAG
Organism: Burkholderiales bacterium; assembly: GCA_020248785.1. GTDB lineage: Bacteria > Pseudomonadota > Gammaproteobacteria > Burkholderiales > Burkholderiaceae_F > JALHMQ01. The sequence goes on from JADCGX010000225.1 coordinate 39,373, forward strand.
CAGCAGCACGGCGACGGCGCACAGGGCCGCGGTCACCAGCACCGCGCGCAGTGGATGGCCTGCCAGCAGCGCCATCGGCACGGCAGCACCGGCGGCGGCCGCCAGGCTGGCCGCCAGGGTGCGCCACGGCCCCCAGTGGCGGCTGAGCCGCTCGTAGGCCAGCGCGAACAAGGCCATCAGGCCGCTGGCCGCGATGCTGCCCACCGCAGCGCGTGCCGCGAAGGCCGCACCCTGGTCGCTGGCGATCCACAGCAAGGCCGGCGCCGTGACGATCGGCAGCCCGGCCAGCAGGCCGGCGAGTCGCCGCCCGAGCGCTTGCGCCACCAGCAGCACGAGCGCCACGGTGATCGCTGTCAGCACGGCCTTGTAGCCCCAGTCCATGTCGTGTTCCCCCAAGGTGCCGCAGCGCTCGCAGTCGTGCTGCATCGCGCTGACCTGCCTCCAATACGGAAGGGGGGGCGGGATCCGGACATCGCGGTGTCGTGAATTTTCGGCAGTCGCGGGTTCGACAGGATCGACCGCGTCATTCCGTAAAGGATGACGTGGGGGCAAGTGTCGGCTGCGAGGGGTGGAGCTGTCAGCCGAGTGTTCGCGCGCAATCCGTGGGCGATCCGTGGGCGGCTGTTCCCCAGATTGCGGTCAGTCGTTCACGCCGGCCCGGTCGGCCGCTGCATAACAGGGAGGAGAAGATGGACAAGGACGCTGGTTCGGCCGCCGCCGTGCGGGCGGTGCTCAAGGGATGGGCGTCGGCGCTGCTCGCGATCGCGCTGGCGGGCTGCCAGCCGCAGGCGGCGCTGCTGGCCGGCCAGGCGCTGGCGGCGCAGTCCGGCGCCGGGCCGGCGCGGGCGCAGGGGCCGGGCGAGGAGACGCTGCGGCGGCTCGAGCGGCATGCCTTCAGCGCCTTCGTGGTGCCGTTGCTCGACGACGGCGACATCACGCGCTTTGCCGATGTGCACATCGGTCCGCTGTGCGGCGATGCCACCGAGGTCCATGCCGATGGCCGTCCGGTGATCCCGGGCACGGACCTGCCGCCCGGGGCCTTCACGCTGCAGTGGTCGCTCGGCCTGTTCTGCCCGTTCGGCGTGGACGGACCGGCGCTCGACGGACGGGTCGACGTGCTGGTGTTCCGCGACGACGAGCACGGGATGCAGGCGCTGGTACAGCCGAAGGGCCTGACGGTCAGCGACGGCCAAGGGTCCGTGCGGCTGGATGCCCGCACGCCCGCGCTGGTCGCCACGCAATAGCGCGCTGGCATACAGGCTGCCGCGACCGAGCAGTAAGGCTGCGTTGGCGGTCCGCCGCTAGTTGCGCAGCGCAGCCGCCAGCAGCAGGCGCGCCTTTTCCCAGTCGCGGCGGACGGTGCGGTCGGTCACGCCGAGCGCCTGCGCGATCTCCAGGTCGTTCAGGCCGCCGAAGTAGCGCATCTCCACCACTTGCACCAGGCGTCCATCGAGCTTGGCGATGCTCTCCAGCGCCTCGTGCACGCGCAGGATCTCGTCCTCGCCGCCGCCCAGGTTGGCGGCCAGCGCCGTGTCCAGCGTCAGGTGCGCCGCGTCGCCGCCGCGCCGCTCGCTGGCGCGGGCGCGCGCAAAGTCGACGATGATCGAACGCATGGCGGAGGCCGAGTAGGCCAGGAAGTGCACCCGGTCGGTCGGCCGCAGCCGCTCGGCGTTGGCGTACTTCAGGTAGCACTCGTTCACCAGCACGGTGGTGTCGAGCAGGGTGTCGCGCTGGTTGCGCGTCAGCCGCTGATGGGCAATGCGCCGCAGTTCCGGATACAGCGCCTCGAACAACTGGTCGAAGGCGGCGCGGTCGCCGTCGTTGGCCCGTTGGATCAGCGCAGTGATGTCGCCCATCGCATGGGTTCTCTAGACTTGGCGCCGAATATGGTAGCCGCTGCCCGCCCGCGCGTCTGGCGGTCGCGCAACCGGTGGCCCTACATGCCGTAGCGCCGCAGCCCGTCGAGGTCTTCGATCACCACGGCGCCGTACTCCGCGCGCAGCAGTCTGGCCTGCTGCAGCGCCTGCAGCGCCTGATTGACGCGCTGGCGCGAGATGCCGGCGAGGTGGCCGATCTCTTCCTGCGAGACCTCGATCCGCGCATCCAGGCCCGGATACAGCACCGGGTTGAACATGCCGGCCACGCAGCGGGCCACGCGCGCGTCCGGGTCGTGCAGGCGCTGCGTTTCGAGCATGCCGATGAACTGGCCGAGCCGCTCGTTCAGTTGCACCAGCAGGAAGCGGTTGAACGGGATGCTGGTGTTCATCAGCCACTCGAAGGTCCGGCGCGGCACGCGCGCGGCCATCGAGTCGCGCAGGGCCACCACGTCGTAGCGGCGCGGCTCGGTCTTCAGCAGGCTGCCTTCGCCGAACCAGCTGCCCGGCGGCATGCTGGTGAACGTGGCCGCCTTGCCGTCGGGGGTCGTCACCATCATCTTCATGAAGCCCGTGAGCACGCCGTACCAGGCGTCCACCGGCTCGCCGTTGCGGCACAGGTAGCCGCCCTCCTGCACCGGCACGGCGGTGGACTCGGCGGCCACGCGCGAGAGGTCTTCGGCGGGCAGCAGCGAGCCCCAGCGGGTGGCGCGCAAAGCCTGTTCGAGACTGTCGGCCGGCATCGGGACAACCCTTAGTGAAATGGCTCGGTGTGCGAGTGCAGCATCGATTGTCGCCGCAATTGTCGGCACATTGTCGCCGGGTTGACAGCACGGCGCGCGGCAAGGCGGCACCCTTGCGCGCTCGCGGGGCCCGGCGTGCGACGAACGGCCCCACGTGAGGACAGCGCAACGGTCAACGCGCTGCGCAACGGACACTGGAGACAACGGCATGGCCGCGGCCGTCGCTGACTTTCCGAAATCGCCAGACGAGGCGGACACGTTCCCGCGCCTCATGCTCTATCACGCGCACTGGCGGGACAAGCATCCGGCGCTGCGCGAGAAAGACCTCGGCATCTGGCAGACCTGGACCTGGGCGCAGACCGCGGCCGAGGTGAGGAAGCTTGCCGCCGGCCTGTACGCGCAGGGTTTCCGCCGCGGCGACCACCTGGCGATCATCGGCGAGAACCGGCCGCGCCTGTACTTCGCGATGATGGCCACCCAGTGCCTGGGCGGCATTCCGGTGCCGATGTACCAGGACGCGGTCGCCGGCGAGATGATCTACGTCTTCCACAACGCCGAGATCAAGTTCGCGATCGTCGAGGACCAGGAGCAGGTCGACAAGCTGCTGGAGATCCGCGAGGAGCACCCGGACCTGGCGCACATCATCTACGACGATTCGCGTGGCCTGCGCCACTACACGCAGCCCGGACTGATGTCCTTCGACGCCCTGCAGCGCCTGGGCGAGGGCGTGCTGGCCGAGCGGCCCACGCTGGTGGAAGACGAAATTGCCAAGGGTCGCGCCGACGACACCGCGGCGCTGTTCTACACCTCGGGCACTACGGGCAAGCCGAAGGGCGTGGTGCAGACCTACAGCGCGCTGATCGACCGGGCGCGCGTGTGCACCGACATGGAGCGGCTCAGCGTCTACGAGGACGTGCTGGCCTATCTGCCGATGGCATGGATCGGGCAGAACATCTTCTCCTATGCGCAGGCGCTGGTGACCGGCTACACGGTCAACTGCCCCGAGAGCCCGAGCACGGTGCCCAACGACATGCGCGAGATCGGCCCGACCTACTACTTCGCGCCGCCGCGCGTTTTCGAGGGGATGCTCACGCAGGTGATGATCCGCATGGAAGACGCCAGCGCCATCAAGCGCCGGCTGTTCCACTTCTTCATGGAGGTGGCGCGCAAGGTCGGCGGCCGCATCCTCGACGGTGACGAGGTGGGCCTGGGCGACCGCCTGCTCTACGGGGTCGGCAACCTGCTGGTCTACGGCCCGCTGCGCAACGTGCTGGGGATGAGCCGCGTCAAGGTCGCGTACACCGCGGGCGAGGCGATCGGTCCGGACCTTTTCACCTTCTACCGCTCGATCGGCATCAACCTCAAGCAGCTTTACGGCTCGACCGAGACCTCGGTGTTCGTCTGCGTGCAGCCGAACGGGCAGGTGCGGTCCGACACGGTCGGCCCGCCGATCAAGGGCGTGGAGCTGAAGATCAAGGACAGCGGCGAGATTCTCATCAAGAGTCCGGGTCTGCTGAAGGAGTACTACAAGAACCCGGAGGCCACCCGCGAGGTGCTCGACGGCGACGGCTGGTACCACACCGGGGACGCCGGCTACATCGACACCGACGGCCACCTGAAGATCATCGACCGGGCCAACGACGTCGGCAAGCTGGCCGACGGCACGCTGTTTGCCCCCAAGTACATCGAGAACAAGCTCAAGTTCTTCCCGCATATCAAGGAGGTGGTGGCCTTCGGCCACGCCCGCGACCGCGTGTGCGTGTTCGTCAACATCGACTTCGAGGCGGTGGGCAACTGGGCCGAGCGTCGCGGCCTGCCCTATGCGGGCTACATCGATCTGGCGGGCAAGCCCGAGGTGCTCGACCTGATCGCCGAGTGCGTGGAGAAGGTCAACGCCGACCTGGCCAACGACGCCAAGCTCTGCAACTCGCAGGTCCACCGCTTCCTGGTGCTCCACAAGGAGCTCGACCCCGACGACGACGAGCTCACCCGCACGCGCAAGGTGCGGCGTCGCTTCATCCAGGACAAGTACGGCGTGCTCGTCGATGCCCTGTACAGCGACAAGAGCGAGCAGTACATCGAGACGCAGGTCAAGTTCGAGGACGGGCGCACCGGCAAGATCAGCGCGACCCTGAAGATCCGCGAGGCCAGGGCGTTCAAGCCGCTGGCCCGGGCGGCCTGATGCGAACGATCGGCGGACGATGAGCAACCCATGAGCGGCAAAGCGTGGCTTGCACTGCTGTGCCTGGTTGCCGGCGTGGCGCTGGCCTCCTACGGGCTGGCCTATGGCGCCCTGTTACTCGCGCTGGCGGGCCTGGCGCTGGTCATGACCTTCGTCTACTTCGCCTACGCCTGGGTGGCCGGCGCCAGCCGGCCAATGGGGGCGCAGGCGCCAATCACCCCGGCGGCCGACGCGGCCTGGTCGATGAAAGACCGCCCGCTGGACCACCCCAGGCAGGACACGAAGAGCTAACGATGGCACGCACGATCGGCGAGGTCATTCTCAAGGTGGACGGCATCTCGCTGGCCTTCGGCGGGGTCAAGGCGCTCACCGACGTCTCGTTCGACGTGCGCGAGCACGAGGTGCGCGCCATCATCGGCCCCAACGGCGCCGGCAAGAGCTCGATGCTCAACTGCATCAACGGGGTGTATTCGCCGCAGCAGGGCCGCATCACCTTCAAGGGTCAGACCTTCGAGCAGATGAGCCCGCACCGCGCGGCCGAGATGGGCATCGCCCGCACCTTCCAGTCGCTGGCGCTGTTCAAGGGCATGAGCGTGCTCGACAACATCATGACCGGCCGCAACCTGCGGATGCGCACCAACCTGCTGCTGCAGGCGCTGCGCCTCGGGCCGGCCGAGCGCGAGGAGATGGAGCACCGGGCGTTCGTCGAGAAGATCATCGACTTTCTCGAAATTCAGGCCTACCGCAAGACCCCGGTCGGGCGTCTTCCGTACGGCCTGCAAAAGCGCGTCGACCTCGGGCGTGCGCTGGCCATGGAGCCCGCCATGCTGCTGCTCGACGAACCGATGGCCGGCATGAACGTCGAGGAGAAGCAGGACATGTGCCGGTTCATCCTCGACCTGAACGACGAGTTCGGCACGACCATCGTCCTCATCGAGCACGACATGGGCGTGGTGATGGACATCTCCGACCGCGTGGTGGTGCTCGATTACGGCAAGAAGATCGGCGACGGCACGCCGGCGGAAGTCCGTAGCAACCAGGCGGTGATCGACGCCTATCTCGGGGTGGCGCACTGATGAGCAGGAACCTCAAGCGCAACTGGCCGGTGTACGCCCTCGGGGCGCTGCTGGCGATCGGCCTCGTCCTGCCGCTGGCCACGGGTGCCTCGGCGCTGGGCTTCTACATCGAAGTGATGCTCGGCGGCCTGATGTCGGGCGTGCTGTATTCGCTGGTGGCGCTGGGCTTCGTGCTGATCTTCAAGGCCTCGGGCGTGTTCAACTTCGCGCAGGGGGCGATGGTGCTGTTTGCCGCACTCGCCCTGGCGCGGCTGTCGGAGGTGATGCCGCTGTATGTCGCCTTCGGACTGGCGATCCTGATCATGATCGTGTTTGCCTGGCTGGTGGAGCGGCTGGTGCTGCGCCACCTGGTCAACCAGGAAGGCGTGGTGCTGCTGATGGCCACGCTCGGCGTGACCTATTTCCTCGACGGCTTCGGCCAGACGGTGTGGGGATCGGACATCTATAAGATCGATCTGGGCCTGCCCAAGGAGCCGATGATCGTCGGCGAGCAACTGTTCCAGGGCGGCATCCTGATCAGCAAGGAAGACCTGTTCGCCGCGGCGATCGCGGCGCTGCTGGTGATGTGCCTGGCGGTGTTCTTCCAGAAGACCCCCACCGGCCGCGCGCTGCGTGCGGTGGCCGACGACCACCAGGCCGCGCAGTCGATCGGCATTCCGCTGAACCGCATCTGGGTCATCGTCTGGGCGGTGGCGGGTTTCGTCGCGCTGGTGGCCGGCATGATCTGGGGCGCCAAGCTCGGCGTGCAGTTCTCGCTGCAACTGATCGCCCTGAAGGCGCTGCCGGTGGTGATCCTCGGCGGCCTCACCTCGGTGCCGGGGGCGATCATCGGCGGGCTCGTCATCGGCGTGGGCGAGAAGTTCGCCGAGGTCTTCCTCGGCCAGTACCTGGCGCGCACCTTCGATCTGGCCGGCGGCGGGATCGAGTACTGGTTCGCCTACGTGCTGTGCCTGTTCTTCCTGCTGGTGCGGCCCGAGGGGCTGTTCGGCGAGAAACACATCGACCGCGTCTAGGCCGAGGGCGAGAACAAGATGCTTTACCGCGAGAACGGCCAGTTCAAGACAACGTACCGGGCGGACCAGCAGATGCTGCCGATCCTGCAGGATCGGTTCTTCGTCGTCGCGCTGGTGGCGGCGGCGTTCCTCGTGGTGCCTCTCATCGCCAGCGACTACTGGTTCCGCGCGCTGATCGTCCCGTTCCTGATCCTGTCGATCGCCGCCATCGGCCTGAACATCCTGGTGGGTTACTGCGGTCAAATCTCGCTGGGTCAGGCGGCCTTCATGTCGGTGGGCGCCTATGCGGCCTTCAACTTCACGGTGCGCGTGCCGGAGCTGAACTTCCTGCTGGTGCTGCTGCTGGCAGGCACGATCTCGGCGCTGGCCGGCATGGTGTTCGGGCTGCCGAGCCTGCGCATCAAGGGCCTGTACCTGGCAGTCGCCACGCTGGCCGCGCAGTTCTTCATCGACTGGCTGTTCATCCGCGTCAAGTGGTTCACCAACAATTCGCCCTCCGGCGCGGTGTCCACTTCGCCGATCGAGCTGTTCGGCTGGACCGTGGACTCGCCGGTGGACAAGTACTGGTTCGTGCTCGGCGTGGTGGTGGTGATGACGCTGGCCGCCAAGAACCTGGTGCGCTCGGCCATCGGCCGCTCGTGGATGGCCATCCGCGACATGGATGTGGCCGCCGAGGTCATCGGCATCCGCGCCGGCTGGGCCAAGCTGTCGGCCTTCGCCGTGTGCTCGTTCTACGCCGGCGTGGCCGGGGCGCTGTGGGGCTTCATCCACCTGGGCGCCTGGGAACCGCTGGCGTTCAACATCAACGTCAGCTTCAACCTGCTGTTCATGATCATCATCGGCGGCATGGGTTCGCTGCTGGGCAGCTTCTTCGGCGCGGCCTTCATCGTCATGCTGCCGCTGATCCTGAACCAGTTGCCGGGCTGGTTCGGCATCGAGATTTCGACGGCGCTGCTGTCGCACATCGAGTTCATGATCTTCGGCGCGCTGATCGTGTTCTTCCTGATCGTCGAGCCGCACGGGCTGGCGCGGCTGTGGGCCATCGGCAAGGAGAAGCTGCGGCTTTGGCCGTTCCCGCATTAGCGGGCCGGGCAAAGGTGAAACCCACTTTGCGCGTTTCACTTAGGAGAAGTTCGGTGGAAGAACCACACGATCTTCTTGTGGCAACTGCAACGGGAGGGCGAAGCCCTTCGGGCAGACAAGGCGGCGCGGGCAACCGCGTCATTGGTTAACCAAGGAGACTAGACCATGGCAATTTCGCTTCGACTGAAGGCGATCGCCGCAGCGGCCGGTGTGGCTGCTGTTGCGTCGCTTGGCATGGCGCCCTCTGCGGCGGTCGCCCAGCAAAAGGGTGCGGCCGCAGCGAAAGGGCCGATGGAGCAGTTCGTTCCGGTGCTCGTGTACCGCACCGGCCCGTTTTCGCCCAATGGGACCCCGTGGGCCAACGGCTTCGTCGACTACCTGAAGCTCGTCAACGCGCAGGGCGGCATCAACGGCGTACGGATCACTTTCGAGGAGTGCGAGACCGGCTACGCAACCGACCGCTCGGTCGAGTGCTACGAGCGCCTGAAGGGCAAGGGTCCGACCGGCGCGGCGGCATTCAACCCGCTGTCCACCGGCGCCACGTTCGCGCTGACCGACAAGGCGCCGGTCGACAAGATCCCGGTGGTGACCATGGGCTACGGCCGCAGCGAGTCCGCGGACGGCCAGGCCTTCCCCTGGAACTTCCCGCTGCTGGGCAGCTACTGGGTGGCGGCCGACGTGCTGATCCAGCACCTGGGCAAGCTCAATGGCGGCCTCGACAAGCTGCGCGGCAAGAAGATCGCCCACGTGTTCCACGACTCGCCGTTCGGCCGCGAGCCGATTCCCCTGCTGCAGGAGCGGGCCCGGATGCACGGCTTCGAGCTGATCCTGCTGCCGGTGACCTCGCCGGGCGTCGAGCAGAGGGCCACCTGGCTGCAGGTGCGCCAGCAGCGCCCGGACTATGTGCTGCTGTGGGGCTGGGGCGTCATGAACTCGACCGCGCTGCGCGAGGCGGTGGCTGCCGGCTTCCCGCGCGACCGCATGTACGGCGTGTGGTGGGCCGGCGCCGAGCCGGACGTGACGCCGGTGGGTGCCGACGCCAAGGGCTACAACGCCCTGGCGCTGCAGCACGGTGCCGGTCAGGCCAAGGTGCATCAGGACATCCTCAACCTCGTGCATGCCAAGGGTCAAGGCACCGGCCCGCGCGAAGAAGTGGGACAGGTGCTCTACACGCGCGGCATGGTCAACGCCATGCTGACCGTCGAAGGCATCCGCCGCGGCATGGTCCGCTATGGCAACCTTCCGCTGACCGGCGAGCAGGTGCGCTGGGGTCTGGAGAACCTGGCGCTGGACCAGAAGCGGCTCGATGCGCTGGGCTTTGCCGGCGTGATGCGGCCGGTGTCGACCAGCTGCCGCGACCACCAGGGCTCGCAGTGGGCGCGGATCCAGCAGTGGGACGGCAGCAAGTGGAGCTTCACGTCCGACTGGTACGAGGCCGACATGTCGATCCTCACGCCGATGATCCGGCGCGTGGGTGCGGCCTACGTGCAGGAGCGCAAGCTCACCATGCGCGACTGTGCGGCCGAGTTGCGCGCGCAGGAAGCCGCGGAGACGAAGGCGCCGGCGGCCGCCAAGAAGTAAGAGCCGTCTGAGGGCAGCCCGAGCGCTGCCGGCCCGGCGGGCCGGCAGCGGCTTGGGCCAGCGCAAGGGTTGCCGTGCGCTGGCCCAAGCCCCCCATCGTGGGCCCGTCGTCCAGTTGAACCGGAACATCGCCGGAGTCGCAAGCGTGAGCGCATCCCCGCTGTTGAATGTCAACGGCATCGAGGTCATCTACAACCACGTGATCCTCGTGCTCAAGGGCGTGTCCCTGTCGGTGCCGCAAGGCGGCATCGTTGCGCTGCTGGGCGCCAACGGCGCCGGCAAGACGACCACGCTGCGCGCCGTGTCCAACCTGCTGGCCGGCGAGCGCGGCGAGGTCAGCAAGGGTTACATCGAGTACAAGGGCGAGCGGATCCAGGCGCTCACGGCCTACGACCTGGTCAAGCGCGGCGTGGTCCAGGTGATGGAGGGCCGGCGCTGCTTTGCCCACCTCACCGTCGAGGAGAACCTGCTGACCGGCGCCTACGCGCGCGGCGCCGCCCGCAGCGAGGTGGCGGCCGACCTGGAGAAGGTCTACACGTTCTTCCCGCGCCTGAAGCAGCGCCGCCAGTCGCAGTCGGGCTACACCTCGGGCGGCGAGCAGCAGATGACCGCCATCGGCCGCGCCCTGATGGCGCGGCCCGACATGATCCTGCTCGACGAGCCTTCGATGGGCCTGGCGCCGCAGGTGGTCGAGGAGATCTTCGGCATCGTGCAGAGCCTCAACGAGAAGGAGAAGGTGTCCTTCCTGCTGGCCGAGCAGAACACCAACATCGCGCTGCGCTATGCGCACTACGGCTACATCCTCGAAAGCGGCCGCGTCGTGATGGACGGCGCGGCCCGCGAGCTGGCCGAGAACGAGGACGTCAAGGAGTTCTATCTCGGCGTCTCCGGCGAGGGGCGCAAGAGCTTCAAGGACTCCAAGTTCTATCGCCGCCGCAAGCGCTGGCTTGCATGACCGGTCACCTCGACGCGCGCGAGACGCGCGACCCCGCCGCGCGCGAGCGCGAACTGCTGGCGCGCCTGCCGGCGCTCGTCGAGTCGGCGCTGCGGGCGCCCGGCTGGCAGCAGCACCTGGGCGCCATCGACCCGCGCGCCATCGACTCGCGCACCGCCCTGGCGCAACTGCCCCTGCTGCGCAAGAGCGAGCTCACGCGGCTGCAGAAGGAGTCGCCGCCCTTCGGCGGCTTCGTGCCCGGGCCGGTGCAGGCCTACGGCCGCCTGTTCTCCTCGCCCGGCCCGATCTACGAGCCGGAGGGGCGCCACGACGATCCTTGGCGCGCCGCACGCGGCCTGTACGCGGCCGGCTTTCGCGCGGGCGACATCGTGCTCAACACGTTCTCGTATCACCTGGTGCCGGGCGGCTTCATCCTCGACAGCGGCGCGCGCGCGCTCGGTTGCGCGGTGATTCCGGCCGGTCCGGGCAATACCGAGCAGCAGCTCGACCTGATCGCGCAGCTCAGGCCGACGGCCTACACCGGGACGCCCGACTTCCTCAAGATCCTGCTCGATGCGGCGGCCAGCGCCGGGCGCGACGCGAGTTCCATCGGCAAGGCAGTGGTCTCGGGCGCAGCCTTTCCGCCGACCCTGCAGGCCGAGATCAAGGCCCGCGGCATCGATGCCTACCAGCTCTATGCGGTGGCCGATCTCGGCGTGGTCGCCTACGAGACCGCGGCGCGCGCCGGCATGGTGGTCATGGAGGACGTGCTGCTGGAAGTGGTGCGCCCCGGGACCGGCGAGCCGGTGCCCGACGGCGAAGTGGGCGAAGTGGTGGTCACTTCATTCGACCCGGAGCATCCGTGGATCCGCCTGGCCCTGGGCGACCTGACGGCCGTGCTGCCGGGCGGCTCGCCCTGCGGCCGCACCAACACCCGCATCAAGGGCTGGATGGGCCGTGCCGACCAGACCACCAAGGTCAAGGGCATGTTCGTGCGCCCCGAACAGGTGGCCGACGTCATCAAGCGCCACCCCGGCGCGCAGCGCGGGCGGCTCGTCGTGGGGCGGCAGGGCGAGACCGATACGATGACGCTCAAGGTGGAGGTCGCCCATCCGGCTGCCGATCTGCAAGGCGCGCTGGCCGACAGCCTGCGTGCCGTCACCAAGCTCGGCGGCGCCGTGGAACTCGTGACGCCGGGTAGCCTGCCGAACGACGGCAAGGTCATCGAGGACGCGCGTACGTACTAGTGTAGTGCGCTCAAAGTCATAGAACCTACGGACGCCGGCACGCTGCAATGTCCCAGCAGGCTGGAGCGATGCGGGTTGCCAAGCAGATCGAACTCGAAGCGCAGGTGGAGCGGCA
>JADCGX010000226.1 GCA_020248785.1 Burkholderiales bacterium
ATTAAAGAGGTACCCAAACCCCGCCTGAGCCGCCCCATTCGCAAACTTCCCGCCGCCGATCACCGACACGGTCCCGCCGACGACCGTCGTCGCCACGAACTGCGCCGCTCCGCTCCAGTCCTGCGTTAACCCCGTCGCGATCTTACCGAACGCCGCCGCCGCCGCCCCCGGCCCGCACTGTCCGCCACTGCTGGCCTGCTGCACACAGCCCAGCACCGCGTGCGCAATGATCCGCTCCGGCGACATTGCCCCGGGGATGTTCGCTCCCACATACACAAACGCCGCCGCGAATGCCCCCGCCTTGAGCCCCGCCTCCGGCCCGTAGGCAATGGTGTTCGAGATCCCAGCGGCCAGCGAGTACGCAAGCCCCTTCGAGGCGCCCGCCTGCATCAGCAGCCCAGGCTCGGTTCCGGCCCCGGGCCCCAAAGCCCACATCATCAGAAAGGTGCCGACGATCTTCAGGTCCCGGTTGTTGGACGAGGCCAGCGCCGCGCCGACGATGAAGGCCACGATTTCCCAGAGCTCCCCGCTCGGATCCGTGTACCGCAGCGGGTTGTTCAGCACGTAGCTGTAGCGGTTGTAGTTCTGCAGCAGCCCCTCGTCCTGGATGTGCGGGTCCGGCGACAGGAAGCGGCCCAGCAGCGGGTCGTAGATGCGGCCGTTCATGTGCACGAAGCCCAGCTCGTCCAGGTGCTCGTGCCCGGTGAAGCCGCGGTCGGTGCTGGCCGGGTTGAGCTGGCCGTCCGGATCGGCGGTGCCGTTGGGCTGCATCCGCTTGCCCCAGGCGTCATAGGCCATGCGATCGAGCACGGCGCCGCTGGCGTTGCTCACCGCCACCAGCGAGCCCAGGTGGTCCTTGTGCCAGTAGTTGACGTGGTTGGGGTCGGCCCCGACGTTGGGGTTGTTCAGGCCGTAGGTCTTGACCACGCCGATCACGCCAACGCCGCCGGCGCTGATGAAGTGGCGGTTCTCGATGGTGCTGCCGTTGCTCTGGCGCTCGTAGAACAGGCCGCCGGTGCGGTCGGGGTGCAGGTCGTGGATGGTGCGGGTGACGCTGCCATCGGTGAGGGTGCTCTGCACCCGCTGGCGGTCGGTGCCGTAGGCCCAGGCCATCGAGCGGCCGCTCATGCCCATGGAGGCCGGCAGGTCGAAGCTGGTCCAGACGTGGGTGCGCGCCGTCACGCCGCTGGTGCTCAGGAGGTTGCCGTTGGCGTCGTAGGTGAAGCTGGAGCCGCGCGCGGTCTGCACCGCGTGCGGGCGCTCGACGCCGGCGCCGCTGGCCGGGTAGGTGTAGGCGCCGACGCCGTCTTTCCAGAGAATGTTGCCGATGGCGTTGTAGTAGACCTCGACGGTGCCATTGGCCGCCGGGGCGAAAGCCGACAGCACGGTGTGCGCGGTCAGCCGGTCGATGGGGTCGTACTGGAACGTCTCGGTGAGCGCGGCGCGGGCGTCTTGCCGGTGGGTGAGGTTGCCGGCAGCGTCGCGGACCGGGGTGGCGAAAGCCTGCTCCTGCACGGCGAACGTGGTGTTGGCGCCGGCGCGCAGCTTCAGCGCCCGGCCGCTGGCGCGGTCGTGCTCGTTCCAGGTCTGCACGCCGTTGCCGAACTGCTGGCGCACGAGCTTGCCGCCGGGGTCGAACGGGTAGTCGCCCAGGCCGTCGATGGTCCAGTAGACCGCGCCGGTGGCGTTGTTGGAGACCTTGTTCAGGAAGCCGGTGCCGGGGCGATAGTCGTACTTGACGGTGAAGCCGGTCGGATACTGCTGCGTGACGACGCGGCCGGTGGCGGCGTCGAACGTGAGGCTGCTGCTGTAGGTAATGGGGCCCGACAGCGTGGTGGTGGTCTTCCAGGCGCGGCCCTTGGCATCGTAGTCGGTGGTCTGCTCGAACCCAGCGCTGTTGAACGTGCGACAGAGCTTGCCCACGCCCATGGCGCAGTTGTCGTAGACCCATTCGTCGGTCTGGCTGCGTTCGGCGCGCTGGGTGATGCGCCCAAGCTTGTCGTACTGGATGACGGTCTTTTGGGACAACGCGCGGTCGTTGGGACTGACCTGCTCGATGAGTTCGCCAAAGGCGTTGTAGGCGTAGGTCCACAGACCCTTGTCGGGATCGGACAGGCTGCTCTTCTGGCCGCGAACGGTGTAGGCGACGGCAACCTCGTTGCCCAGGGCGTCGCGGGTCCGCACGAGGTTGCCGATGCCGAATCGCTGTTCCGCACGGCCAAGTACCGGCCCGAGTTCCCCGCCCAGGGCTTCGTCAGCCTGGACGAGGCGCGGGCCTGGGCGGCCGAGTTCGTGCGCTGGTACGACATCGAGCACCGCCACAGCGGCAACCGCTACGTCGGCCCGCAGCAGCGCCACGCCGGCGACGATCAGCCCGTCCGGGCGGCCCGCCACGCCCTACACACCCAAGCCCGACAGCGCAACCCCCGGCGCTGGTCCGGCAACACGCGCGACTGGTCGCACATCGGCGTGGTCACGCTCAATCCAGAGCGCGAGTCGCCCATCAACATGGCTGCCAGCGCTCCGCATACTCAGCAGAACGCGGCGTGACTGAAGCGACAACTACCTTGCCACGCGCCGCGCGGCACCAGGCGTCGGCTCGCCCGATACACCGGCTTGCTAAACAACTTGATGGACCGCACACTCTACGTGGTGTGTATAAATGTCAATGACCGGGCTTGATTGACCTGCCCCGCCTTCCCACAATCGGCCCATCGTCTGGAGAACGACGCCATGGGCAAACGCATCGGATCTGCGGCAGCCGCGCGCTTCGGCGAGCGGCTGGCGCAACTGCGCAAAGCGGCCGGCTACACCCAGGTGGAACTGGCCGCCGAACCGGGCATCTCGCAGCGCATGGTGGGCTACTACGAGAGCCCAAACTCAACCCCGCCGGCCAACCTGTTGCCGCAGATCGCCACCGTGCTGGGAGTGTCGATCGACGAGATGATCGGGCGCGCCGCCAAGCGCCGCCTGGTTAAGCAGGACGGCGACAGCCGGCTGCGGCGGCGCTTGCCGGCGATCGAGAAGCCGGACCTGGCCGAGAAGCGCCCGGTGCTGCAACTGATCGATGCGCTCATCGAGCGCGGGCAGCTGAAACGCAAGGCGGAGAATCGGGCGGCGTGAGCGGCCAACCGCAGTCAAGGAGCACACCCATGACGGAACTGGTAGTGAAGCTGCCCGACGAGCTGGCGCAGCGAGCAAGAAGCGCGGGGCTGCTGACCGACAGCGCGATCCAGCGGCTGCTCGAAGAGGCGATGCGACGCGAGGCCGGCCGGCGACTGATGCAGGTGGCCGCGCGGCTGCATGCCGCAGGTATCGAACCGATGAGCGAGGAGGAGATCGTCGCCGAGGTCAGGGCCGCGCGCGCCGAGCGGCGTGTGCGCGAGGCCAGCCAGGCGCAGGGCCAAGACCCGAAGAAGCTGTGAGGCTGGTTCTCGATACGAACGTCGTCGTCTCGGCGCTCGTCTGGGGCGGCGTGCCCTACCAGTTGATCGAGGCGGCTGCCGCCGGCGACATCGAACTCGTCACCTCACCGGCGCTGCTGGCCGAGCTGCGCGACGTGCTCGGCCGTGCACCGCTGGCTTCGCGCCTGGCCGCGCAGCGCTCCAGCGTCAAGCAGGCCATCGGGTTCTATGGCGAACTGGCGATCAGCGTCTCGCCGCTGGCCACGCCGCGTGTCGTTCCTGGTGACGTCGATGACGATCACGTCATCGCCGCGGCCATCGCCGGCGGCGCCGAGACCGTCGTCTCAGGGGATCGGCATCTGCTGTCGCTCGGTAGCCATCAGGGCATCGGGATCGTCAACGCGGCCAAGGCGGTCAAGCGCGTTGACGAGGCAAGAGGCAAGACCTGAGACAATACTGTTCGTTTAGCTGCTGTCGCAAGGAAATCGCTGCCTGGGATGCAAGGGCGGCGGGTCGAGGATGCTGGGCGTGGTGACGGCCAGCACGCGCTTGGGCAGCGTCCGGTCATGCGACCGGTAGGGCGAGTGGCGTCGTTTCACCATG
>JADCGX010000227.1 GCA_020248785.1 Burkholderiales bacterium
CATCGAGCATCACAACAAGGATCCCAAGCCGTTCATCTGGACTGCCAGCGCCGCCGACATCCTCGCCAAAGTCACCCGCGCCAAGGCCGCGCTCGCGCAGGTGACGCGATAAGTGCAAAACAAATTGGCGCACTACACTAGCAGTCGCTCGTCAGCGATTCGGACTGGCAAGATCATGGACGCCCATTCAAAGCAAGATCTCGCTGCCGAAGTGGCTGCGCACCTCTCCCGCGTGGTCGATGCCACGCCGCTGGAGCACAAGCCGTTCGATCATCTGGTTCTGACCGATCCGTTGCCGCCGGCGCTTTACTCGTCCTTCCTGGCCAAGCTGCCGACGGACGAGTTCTACCGTCCTCTGCACCATAGCGACGCGATGCTCCCGGATGGCCGCAGCGCGCGCCTGCAGTTTCCCCTCATCGCTTCCAACATTCGGCGCCTGCCCGACTCGTCGCGTACCTTCTGGGCCGCAGTGACGGCGGGACTGCATTCTCCGGTGGTGTTGGATGCCTACCGTCGCAAGTTCGCGGGCGTGTTGAGCAGGGTGCGGCAAAAGCCCGTTGAGCACGTGCGCTTGCGTCCTTACACGACCCTGTTTCGCGACCTTGGCGGCTACAAGATCTCGATTCATCCCGACTCCCCCCGCAAGGCAGTCACGACACAGTTCTACCTCCCGCAGGACGACAGCCAGCAGCACTTGGGCACGTTGTTCCACGCGCGCGAGGCCGACAGCAGCTTCCGGTTGGCGCGGGCGATGCGGTTTGCGCCGAACTCCGGCTATGCGTTTGCCGTGACACCGCACAGCTACCACAGCGTCGCCGCGATGCAGAACGGCGACCGTCCGCGCAACAGCTTGATGATCATCATCAATTACGACCGCGGTTCGGTGATCGAGACCATCAAGACAACGCAAAAGCACGCTCGCGCCGTCTACGACTCGCTACGCGGCCGACGCAGGCCGGAGGGCGGCGAGGGCCGCTACGAAATGTAGGTGTGGCAGCCGCCATCACCGGCCGGCGGCGCGCAGTTCGATGTCGCCGTAGAACGCCTCGACCGAACTGGCGGTGTTGTCGGTGTCGGTCAGGATGCCGATGCCGACCAGCTTGCCTGGTGGCTGCCCAAAGGCGCGCCGATAGTCGTCGACATAGTTGCGCTCGAACATCTTCCATTGGCCGAGCCGCGGATCGTGTCCGCTGCCCGCCACCACCGTCTTGATTTGCCCCATGGCCGGATGCGGGATCACGGTACCGACGGGCTGCTGGTTTTCCCACACGTACATGAGCGTCGCGAAGGGCACCGCCTGGCCGGTCAGCATGCGGGCGGTGTCCATCAACATCCGCTCGCGCGCCGGTAACGTGGCGTGGTCGCCGTCGAAGAACAGCAGCAGGCGCACGGGCGAGTCGTCCGCGTGTCGCGCGGTGATGTCGGCTTGGTCGATCAGACGCTCGACCCGCCATTGCCAGTAGACCCAGGGCCGAAGCCCAGGATCGACATCGAGCCGTTGCTTCAAGCCGGTGGCCGCTCGCTCTGAAACCGCATGCAACACCACGCGTTGCGTGATCGGATCGACGACGAGGTCGTACTGCGTGGGTGCCTTGGCTTTGGTAATGATCCAGGGGCGCCACCCGCGCGGCATTTCCATGCCTGGACGATTGGCAGAAAATGCCTGGATGTCGGTATAGACCGGCGCGGGCCGCTCGACGACCGCGCAGCCGGCGAGCAGGCAGCACAGGCCGAGGAGCGATGCGCGAAAGCTCATGGCTTTAAAGCTACTCGGTTGCAGATGGGTGACGAACTGGCGTTTGCACCAACAAAGGCAGCGTCGCAGGTGCCGTGCAGCCTGCGATGCGAGGCATGGCGCAGAGCGCAACGCAAACATTTGGCCGATGGCATGGCCCAAAACGTCCCCCACGCGATCGCGCGAGCCTTGGTCTTTGGCGGCCGCGCACGGCCCCACGTTCGACACGCTACCATTGGTCACCTTGAGAAGGAGCGTAACCATGGATCATTCAGGCACGACCGTGAACCGCGAGAAGCTTTTTGCGGACGCGAAAGTGGTGCTCGATGACGTCGATGCACTACTGAAGGAGGCTTCGAAAGCCACCGGTCAACAGGCAGAGCAGCTGCGGGAGCAGGCGGCGGATGCGCTGCATCGGGCCCGGCTGCGCATGAGCGAGGCGCAGGCAGCGCTCGGCGAGCAGACACGCAAAACGCTGCGCGACACCGACACCTGGGTGCACACGCACCCGTGGCAGGCGGTGGGCATCGCGGCCGGCGTGGCGATGGTGCTCGGCCTGCTGATCTCGCGGCGTTGATGGTGTCCGTGGTGACGCTGCATGTCTGGCTGGCCCGGCTGCTGAACGCGGAACACTGCCCGCGATGCTGACGTCGCCCGGCGCCCTGCCCGGCCTGGTTCGCGCAGGCGCGGCGCTGCTGGTGGCGCGCGCCGAGTTTGCCTCGGTGGAATTGGCGCTGGTCCGCGCGCAGTTCGTGCGATGGCTGCTGCTGGCAACGCTGGCGCTGCTGCTCGGCCTTCTTGGGTTGCTCTCGGCCACGGCGGTCGTTTCACTCGTGCTGTGGCCGCTCCTCGGCTGGGGGGCGCTGCTGGTGCCGGCCGTGGGTTATCTGGCCGCCGCGACGTGGGTGGTGGTGAAGCTGCAGCGCGAAGTCGACGCCGCGCCACCGCTGCTGCACGAGACTCTTCAGGAGATTGCGCGCGATCGCGATGCCTTGCTGCAAGCGGTCGCACCACGCGACGGCAATAGCGCCGAACCCTCTCGGCACCTCACTGGAGACGGCCAGTGAGCCTGCACCAGCACCGCCTGCGGCTCGAGGCGTTACGCATGCGCGCCGAGATCGAGCGAACCGAACTGGCCGCCGCGCTCGGCGACCTGCGGGCGCGTACGGCAACGCTGCGCCAGCTTGCCAGCGCCGCTGGCAACACGCTAGGCGTCGTGCAAGGCGGTGTGGGTGGTGCAAGCAGCTGGCTCGCGCTCGCAACCCGCTTGCTCGGCCAGAAGCCGTGGGTGGCCGTGCTGGCCGCCGGCGCTCTGCGCCTGGGTCGACACCATCCGCTTGCCCTGATCGCGGCGCTGGCGGCCGTGCTGGTGGGTACGCGGCTGCGCGCACAGCGCCGCGGCGATAGCGGCCCTTCTTCCTAGTCCTCCAGAAGCCGCGTGCACCGCGCGGATCTGCTCTCGCGCAGACCGGTTCGCTTCGCGCGGCCGTAAATTGGTCAAATGCAAGAGTGTGGAGCGGCCGTGATCGGCTGGGTCTGTCGTCCGTTGATTCCGCCGCGCGACCTGGACCTGCGCGTCGGCCGACTCACGCTCATCGTCGACTAGGACTCGTACGGCAACTTCTGTACGCCCAGCCGCGGCAGCTTCGTCGAAGCGGAACTGGCGACCACCGGCCCCACGCACGGCGGCAAGGTGGAGTTCAGCTCGCTCTACGTGTGCGGCTATCACCAGAGTGCCGGTGGGGGATGTGGTGGTCGGCCCGCGGGGGGACGGGCGCGCCGTTCCTTGCCAAGCCCTACGTGGCGTTGCGCGGCGTTCCCGCCCTGCGCTACCAGGACACGCGCGCGGCGGTCGTGGAGAAGGAGCCGCTGGAACGTCACGCCGAGCTGGGCACTGCTTGGCTTCAAGGGCGTTGGCTGCGCCCATGGCGAGCGCGCGAGCCTTTCGGACGCGGACAGCGTGGTGGCACGTGGCACCGGTTTTCGCCACCTGATTGCGCGCCAACTCGGCTGTATGCCGGGCTCGATGTGGCCTGGGGGACGGAACAGCGCGCCGTTTACGTTCAGGTTGGCGGCGCCTGGTTCTGAGCGGGACAATGCCGCTCGCTGAACACCGCCGCGCGCCTGCCATGCCTGACCTCGACTTCACCCCGGTACACGCCACGCTCAGGAACAGCACGCCGTTCACGGTTCGTGCGCTGCGCCCCGCCGACCGCGAGCGAATTGCCGCAGCGCTGCGCGGGCTCTCGCCGGAGACCATCTACACGCGCCTGTTCTCGCACCGCAAGCTGACCGAGTCCGCGCTGGACCGCGTGATGCACACCGATCCGACGACGGAGGTCGCGCTGGTGGCCACAGTGGGCGATGGCACCGATGAGATCATCATCGGCGGCTGCCGTTACATCGTGATGGCCGCTCAGCCGGTGGCACGCGCCGAGGTCGCCTTCACGGTGGAGGAGGACTACCAGGGCCAGGGCGTGGCAGGACAGCTCCTCGCGGCACTCACTGAGCTCGCGCGCCGGCGCGGCATCGCGATGTTCGAGGCGCAGGTGTTGGCGGAGAACCCGTCGATGCTGCGCGTGTTCGAGCGTTGTGGCCTGCCGATCACCCGCCGCCGCGAGGGCGACGTGGTTCACCTGGAACTATCCCTCCGGCACGGCGCCGGTCTGCGGTGAGGTTGGGGTGGCGCGATGCCTTGGGCCGCCACCGCTCGCCAGCCCAGTTCGCGGCGGCGGTCCAAGGCTCGTAGTGCCGCGAAGGCGTGCCACCACGTCGCGCCGCGACTCGCTGGTGCAACAGTGCGTCCTGCCCGGCCAGATCGGCGCCAGACACAGCGTCAGAAGTAACGCAGCACGCCTTTTCTGTTTCTCCTTGGACATCCGCTTGTAACCCGCGGCAATGCATGAGACGCCGTGCTGGCCGCCGATGGTGCGAGGCTGCGGCGCTGTAGCTGGCGTCGGGCCACGGCGACGGGGCACAGCGCGGGCCGCTAAAGTCACGGCAGCGTCAATCCAGCGTTCACGTTGCGGCGCCGCCTCTCCTGTCTAATGGCGGTGTGCTGCCTGAAGCGGCGCAATTCCCTTTCCTCACTGTCCAACACGCACCCATGACCACTTCCCGCCGTTCCTTTCTTGCCGCCGGCGCATCGCTCGCCGCGCTGCCCTTGATCGGTTGCCAGACCACCACTGCCGCGCCCGCAGTCACCACCGCGGCGCCCGGCATCGCGCGCGTACAGGTCGGCAGCATGACCGTGACTTCGCTGCCCGACGGCGTGGCCGAGCGGCCGCTCGCCGAAGGCTTCGTGCGCAATGCAACGCTCGCGCAGGTGCAAGCGGCGCTTGCCGAGGCCGGCCTGCCCACAGACAAGCTCACCATTCCGTTCACCGCGTTCGTGGTCGATACCGGCAAGAACAAGGTGCTGCTGGATGGCGGCAACGGCACGTTCGGCGCGCCGACCGCGGGCCGGCTAGTGCAGAGCCTGGCGGCCGCGGGGTTGCAGCCGACGCAAATCGACACCGTGATCATCAGCCACTTTCATGGCGATCACATCAACGGCTTACGCAGCAAGGAAGGTCAGCTGACCTTCCCCAACGCCAAGGTCATGGTGCCGGCGCCCGAATGGACCTGGTGGATGGACGATGCGCGCATGAACGCGCTGGCAGAAAACGCGCGCGGCAACTTCATGGCGGTGCGCCGTGTCTTTGGTCCGATCGCGCAGACGGTGGAGCGCTTCGAGCCGGGCCGCGAGCTGCTGCCGGGAATCCGATCAATGCCCGCCTTTGGCCACACCGCGGGCCATACCGCGTTCGTGATCGAAAGCGGCGGTCAGCGCCTGCTCTACTGGGGAGATACGACCAACATCGCGGCGCTGTTCGTGCGCAATCCGGACTGGGCCGTGATGTTCGACGCCGACGCCGAGGCCGCGCGCAAGGTGCGCCGCCAGCTCATGGAACTGGTGGTCAAGGAGAACCTGCTCCTGGCCGGCTATCACCTCGGCGCGCCGGGCATCGGCCGCCTGAAGCCGCGCGGCACGGGCTACGAGTTCACGCCGATTGCCTAGCGCGGCAGCCGCGGGACGGCGCGTCTGTCCCGCGGAATCTCTGTAGCGGCGCCAGCGCACTCCATGGCGGAGTCTTGGCGCTCGAGGCGCAATCCACGACGACATCACAGCGGACTTCGCCAATGATGACGAGTGCGCCGTCGCCCGGACGTCGCAACCGCGACGGCGAACCAGTCGCAGGCGCACCGAAAGCCGACTACAACACGTAGCGCGCTAGATCTTCGTTGCGCGCCAGCTCGCCGAGCCGCCCATCCACGTAGGCGGCGTCGATCGTCACCGACTTGGCGCTCGCGTTACCGGCGTCGAAGGCGATCTCCTCAAGGAGCTTCTCCATGACCGTGTACAGGCGCCGCGCACCGATGTTCTCGGTCTTCTCGTTCACGGCGAAGGCAATCTGCGCCAGCCGCGCGATGCCCTCCGGCGTGAACTCGAGACGCACATCCTCGGTGGCCAGCAACGCCTCGTACTGCTTGGTCAGGCAGGCATCGGTGCTGGTGAGGATGCGCTCGAAGTCCTGTGTGGACAGCGACTCGAGCTCCACGCGGATCGGAAAGCGGCCCTGCAGCTCCGGGATCAGATCGCTCGGCTTGGCGAAGTGAAAAGCGCCGCTGGCGACGAAAAGGATGTGATCGGTTTTCACCATGCCGTACTTGGTGTTGATCGTGGTGCCCTCCACGAGCGGCAGCAGGTCACGCTGCACGCCCTGACGCGAAACATCCGCGCCCTGCATCTCCGAGCGGCTGGCGATCTTGTCGATCTCGTCGAGGAACACGATGCCATTTTGTTCGACATTCGCCACCGCCTTGGCCTTGAGTTCCTCGTCGTTGAGCAGGCGGGCGGCCTCCTCGTCTATCACGAGCTTCATCGCCTCGCGCACCTTGAGCTTGCGCGACTTGCGGCGGCCCTGTCCCATGTTCTGGAACATCGACTGCAGTTGCTGGGTGAGCTCCTCCATGCCCGGCGGTGTCATGACCTCCATCTGCGGCACCGGCATGGCCAGCTCGATCTCGATGTCCTTGTCGTCGAGCTCGCCCTCGCGCAGGCGCTTGCGGAACTTCTGCCGCGTCTCGCCGCCGGCATCGCTGCGCGCGTCCGTGAACCCGAAGTCGCGCGGAGCCGGCACCAGCACGTCGAGGATACGATCTTCGGCCGCATCCTCGGCCTTGGCGCGCACCTTGCGCATCTCGCTCTCTCGCGTGAGCTTGATCGAGATCTCCACCAGGTCGCGCACGATCGAGTCGACGTCGCGGCCGACGTAGCCGACCTCGGTGAACTTGGTCGCCTCGACCTTGATGAACGGGGCATCGGCAAGCCTGGCCAGGCGCCGCGCGATCTCGGTCTTGCCCACACCCGTGGGGCCGATCATCAGGATGTTCTTCGGCGTGATCTCCGAGCGCAGGGGCTCCTCGACGTTCTGCCGCCGCCAGCGGTTGCGCAAGGCGATGGCCACGGCGCGCTTGGCCTTGTGCTGGCCGACGATGTGCTTGTCGAGCTCGGAGACAATTTCCTTCGGCGTCATCATCATCATTCACTTTGCGTGTACGCGACTGTTGCGCAGTCGCACGTCCTCGCACAGTGCTCCGGTTAGAGGCCCGCCCTTCGGGCGGCCGGGCGAGCGGGCCTGGGTCAACTGCAAAGGGTGGCCTGCGGCCGCTCGCGCGATATCAACGATGCCGGCTGGCGCCCTGTCGAGAGATTGCTCCTTCACTCCGATGCTCCCGCACTCGCCGCTCGGCGCCGCCTCATCGCCACTGCCTCAATCAATGACTTCGATCGTGTGCGACTGGTTGGTGTAGATGCACAGATCGCCGGCGATGGTCAGGGCCTTCTTGACGACGTCGGCCGGCGCCAGTTCGGTGTTGTCGAGCAGGGCCTTGGCGGCGGCCTGGGCGTAGGGGCCACCGGAGCCAATGGCGATCAGACCGTTCTCGGGTTCGAGCACGTCGCCGTTGCCGGTGATAATGAGGCTCGTTTCCCTGTCGGCCACCGCCAGCATTGCCTCCAGCCGGCGCAGGATGCGGTCGGTGCGCCAGTCCTTGGCCAGTTCGACCGCCGAGCGCAGCAAGTGCCCCTGGTGCTTCTCGAGCTTGGCCTCGAAGCGCTCGAACAAGGTGAATGCGTCAGCGGTGGCACCGGCAAAGCCGGCCAGGATGCGGTCGTGATACAGGCGCCGCACCTTGCGTGCGCTTTGCTTGACGACGATGTTGCCAAGTGTCACCTGACCATCGCCCCCCATGGCCACACGTTGGCCGCGCCGCGCCGAAACAATTGTGGTGCCGTGAAACTGATCCATCGAGGCGAAATTCCTGGTTACCGTGCGACGGAGACCCCGCACCGAGTTGCGGAGCGTACATGGCGGCGTGACGGCAGAGCTTCAAGCGGCAGGCCGGCGCGCAGAAGCACGTGCCGGTGCCCCACAGCGGGCACTGGACGAAACGCCCGAGGTCCGGAGACGACCGAAGGCGCCTATGGGTGGCGCGGCAGAACGGTGGCCACCGCCGAAACGCCGAGCAGCGTCAGCAGGGCTGCGACGAGCGGGTTGACGTTGCGGAACTCGACCCGCACGCCACTCGATTGGAGCTTCATCACATGAGTCAGCAATGCGCTGGCGGCCGAGAAACCCATGCGCTGCAAGTAGCGGCACTCGATCTGCAGATGCGCGCGGGTGCGTGCCTCGGCGAGCATGCGTCCAAACTGCGGCTCGCCCTCACCATCGACCACCCCGCGCCAGTCCAGCGGACCAGGCGCGGGCGCGGCAACGAGGGCGGCTGCGGGCACAGCCACGGGGACCGGTGCCGGTGCGGGCGCGGCGGCACGCGCGGGCGCCGGTCCGGTTTTCAGGTTGAGCGGCGGGGGCTCCCAGGATGGCGGCGAGACCTCGAAGGTGATGCAATACTGGATGCCGGTTTCTTCGAAATCATGCTGCCGGTCGAGCAGGCGCAGCAGTTCGAGTAGCAGCATCCAGGCCGCGTCGGAAGCATCGCGCCGACCGGGCTCCACGGCAGCGCGCAGCGAAAGCTGTAGGTTTTCGCAGGCGAGGATCGACAACTCATGACTGGAGCGCTTGAAGGCGTTGATCACGCGCAGCAGCAACTCGGCACCCACCAGATCAATGCTTCGGACCTCGGATGCATCCAGGGCCAGCGCGCCGTGCTGCGCGGCCAAGCCCTTGAGCACTTCCAGCGCCTTGACCACATTGGCGTCGACATCGGCAGGCAGCAAGATCACCGGCTGACCACCGGGGAGCATCGAGACCGCGGCCGGCGCCGGCGCGGGCGTAGCCGCTGGCACGGCTGCCGGCAGAATCGTCTGGGGCCTGTCCGCCGCGGCGTAGTCCATCCAGGCCGGCGGCGCGTTCGAAAAGCGCAGGGCGAACTGCCTCGTGATCTGCTCGAAGGCTGCCTTGTCATTGCGCTGGTTGACCAGCTCGCACAGCATGAGCCAGGCGGTCTGCGTTGCAGCTTCGCCGGACTCGCCTTGCAGTTCCTGGCATAGGGTTTCCTCCGCTTCAGTTGCCTGGCCGTTGGCAAAAAGGATCGCGGTCTCGTCGAGCACCGAGCCCGCACCGGAGGAACTGAGTTCAATGGCGCTCAGGCTGCCAAGTAGCAGATCCGTGGAGCCCGCGAGCGCGTCCTCCTCGACTTGCGTATTAGCCTTGTCGGTGTTCTGGATGTTGCTCGCAGGACGGATCGGTGGGGGAGGCAGGCTGCCAGGCCCGGGCCGCCCGCGTGTGGCTGGCTCCGCGGGAGGCCCGCCGTTGCTGGTGCCAGGACGCAAGAAATCCCTCGCCATCTCACTTTCGATGGCATCAATCTTCGCGGCCGTTTGCATGGCGAGCGAACGCGCAAGATCCCGAGGGATTGCGTTCTCGGTCGCGGCGAACCGGCTGTTCGGCGCGCCGCTGTTGCGGCTCGCCGGATCGGGCATGGCCTTGCCCAGGGGCTTGGGCGGCGTGCGCGATCTGGCCTTAGCGGCGCCGCGGCTCGCATCCTTGCTGCCCTTGGGATCCTTTTTGAAAAAGGAAAAGACCACGTCGACCCCAAAAAGAGGCTGCGTCGCCACGCCCGCCACGACGCCGCCACACGCAGAAGGCCCAGCCAGAGGAGCTTAGTGCGCGAGCGTCCGGACGGTTTCAGGCAGAAAGCCAGCGATTCCCCCGAAACTGCCTTCAACCACGCTCTATCGTACGGCCGGGCAAAGTGTGCCCGGAGCAAAGACCCTGAGCACTTGCGGGAAACACGCAGCCACTATATCAATTCCCCCATTTTGCGCGGCATTTGAACGCAAGGTCAGCCCGGCGTTTCACTACCGCGTCAGGGGTATGGAGGCACGTCGGAGGACGGACACCAATCCAAGACTTCACCGCGACGCTTGGCTGAGCTGCGCACCGGTGAGGCGATAGTAAAGGCCAAATGGATCGTCGCTCAGCACGTTGAGTTGGCCTGCGATGATGATCGGGTCATAGGTGTGCTTGATCGGCGCCTTGGCTCGCACTTCGACGATGTACTCGGGGCCGAGCGACAGACAGAACGGGCAATGCGGCGGCCGCATCGTGAGCAGGAAGTGATCGTGCCGCTCGCCGGTAACAATGGGCAGCATGAAGCCCTGCAGCTTGACCTCCTGCTTGTCGAGCGAGCGCACGGCTGGCGCGAACTCGGGGATCACCCGCTTGCCTTCGGTGCGCGACTTCACCTGCGCCAGCGTGCTCCAGGAAATCACGCCCTTCAGTTCGGGCAGCTGATTCAGCAGCGACGGGTCGATCGGCAGGCCGAGCGAATTGCTCGGCTGACCCGTCGACGACGCCTGAGCGGACACGATCGGCGCGAGCAGGGCAAGGCTCAGCGCGCAGCCCAGCAGACGCAGGCCGATGCAGAGGCGGTCGATCGACAAGGACATGACAGCAGGTTAGCAAACGATGGCGCGTGGTGTGCGGAACTAGTGTGCATGCCGCATGCCGCAGTAGCGGCCCACGGCAATGCCTTTGCACGCCGCTTGCAGCCGCTCCTGGCACACGCTTTCCTTCTCGCCGGCCTCCAGACACTTGGCCGCGTCTTCGTGCGCGCGCGCCATTTGCCGATGCTTGGCAATGTCCTCCTGACGATGGGCCTCCTCGGCCGCACGCGCGCCGGACTTGGGCGCGGGCGCGCTCGATTGCGAGGATGCGACGCTGGTCGCGAGCATCAGGACAATGGACAGGATGAGTAGTCGCATGCGTTCTCCTCGCGTGACGATTCAACCTTGCGCGAGGGTCGTGTGCAGATTCATGCGGCCGGCGCGCCAGGCGGGCACGGCCGCGGCCAGTGTCGCGACGGCGAGCGCCAGCACCATGACGGCGCCCACTTCCGGCGGCCAGTCGAGCGGCGAGATCGCGAACGAGCGCGCCTGCGCGAGCCAGTGCGCGACCACCGCCACCGCCGCCGAGGCGATCAGCACGCCGAGCAGCACGGCAGCGGCGGCCAGCAGCCACGCCTCCAGCAGCATCCACAACGCCACCCGCGCCGGGCTGGCACCGAGCAGGCGCAGCACCGCGATATCGTAGCGGCGTTCGTCGAGCGCGTTCATCAGCGCAACGAACAGGGCCAGCAGCGCGCTGGCGAGCAGCAGGCCGGCAAAGGCACGCAGTGTGTCGATGGCTGCGCCCATGAGAGCGAACAGGCGCGCCACCTCGTTGGCGGGCACCGCGGCCTGCAGCCGGGGCTCTGCGTTGATCTGCCGCGGCAAGATGGCCGCCGCCATTGGCGCGGCATAGCGCACCAGCACGGCTGTAACCTCCCGCTCGGCTTCGAGGACTTTGCGTTCCGCGTCGTCCGCAGCCTCGCCCTCGTGCGTGTACCACACGCTCGCCAAATCGGTGAGTAGAAGGCGATCGAGCACCGTGCCGGTCGGCGCGAGCACGCCAACGACGCGGTACTGCGCATCCTCGTGCGCGAACCCCCCGGCAGCCAGCCCGTGCGTCCCATAGAACGTCGAGCCGACGCGCAACTGCGCACTGCGCGCCGCCTCTGCGCCTGCCACCACCTCGAGCTTGTCCTGGAACAGGCGCCCCGTCTCGAGCCGGCCGTCGTACTGCTCGATCAGCGCGATCTCGGTGCCAATGATCCGAAAGCCCTGGTGGTTATCGCCCATTGAGATCGGAATCGCACTGGCCACCAAGCGATTGGAGCGCAGCTGCTCGACGGTAGTCAGCGGCACGTTGCCGGTCGGCACATCGATGTGATACACAGCCGAGAGAATGAGCTGCAGTGGCGAGCCCTTGGCACCAACGACGACGTCCACGCCCTGCGCATCACGCGCGAGCGCGCGCGACAGCTGTGACTGGACCAGCAGCAGGAACACGAGCGTCGCCACGCCGAGCGCCAGCAGCAGCACCGACAGCAGCGTGCGCAGCGGCCGCATCTTAAGCTGCGCCCAGATGAGGCCAAGGTCGGTCATGCCGCGACGGACGCAGGCGCGGGCGCCTGCAAGCTGATCAAACGCGCCAGCCGGGCGCGCACCCGCTCGTCATGGGTGGCGACCACCAGGGTCGCGCCGCAGGCATCGGCGGTCGCGACCAGCAGGTCGATGGCAACCGTGGCGTTGGCCGTGTCGAGCGCCGAAGTGGGCTCGTCCGCCAGCAGCAGGCGAGGGCGGTTGGCCACGGCGCGCGCGATGGCGCAGCGCTGCTGCTGACCAAGGGAGAGCTGGGCGGGCCGCTTGAGCATGTGCGCACCAAGGCCAAGCTGCGAGAGCAACGCCTTGGCAGCCGCGTCGTCGGGCGTGCCGGCAAGCGCTTGCGCCATGCGCAGGTTGTCGAGCGCCGAGAGCGCGCCGACCAGGTGCAGCTTCTGCGGCACCACGCCGATGCGCGCCGCACGCCAGCGGTCATCGCGGCGCGGTGCGTAGAGATTGTCGGCGCCGAGCAGCACCTCGCCCGCCGACGGCGGCAGGATGCCGGCCAGGATATGCAGCAGGGTTGTCTTGCCGCTGCCCGAAGGCCCCAGCAGAACCGCATGCTCGCCCGGCACCAGCGCAAAGTCTGGCGCCGTGAGCACGGTCACGTCGCCATAGCGATGGGTAAGGGAGCGAACGGTCAGCACAGGGGCCTGGTCGATCCGAAGCAGATCCGAAGCCCTAGACCTTACAGCGTCCGCCGAGTTCGGCGCGCACGCAACTGACCTACCCTCGTAGGACGGATAGTGAGACCGCGACCCGCGCCATCAATGCGCCAACGCGCCCTTCGCCCGGGGGGAGTCCAGAGGGGGCCGCGCAGCCGCGCCCCCTCTGCGTCGTGAGATCAGTGAAACAGAAGCTGTATGGCGACTAGTCGCCGTACAGCTTCTGTTTCATCTCGCGCCGTTGCTGCGCCTCGAGCGACAGCGTGGCCGTGGGGCGCGCGAGCAGGCGCGGGATGCCGATCGGATCGCCGGTCTCCTCGCAGAAGCCGTAGTCCCCGCTGTCGATACGCGTGAGCGCCTGCTGCACCTTTTTCAGCAGCTTGCGCTCGCGGTCGCGCGTGCGCAGCTCCAGCGCGTGCTCTTCCTCGATGGTGGCGCGGTCGGCCGGGTCGGGAACGATCACCGTCTCGCGCAGGTGTTCGGTGGTCTCGCCCGCGTTGGCCAGGAGCTCGCGCTCCATTTGCTGCAGCCGGTACTTGAAGAAGGCCAGCTGCTCTTCGTTCATGTAGTCGGCTTCGCTCATCTTGAGCAGATGCTCTTCGGTGGGAAGTCTCTTTCCGTTGACGATCACAGGTTCTTCGCTTCGAGTGGCCGAGCGGCTAAGCAGATACTCATGCGCCGCGGCGACATCATGTTGACTGACCGGCTGGGGCCGGGGTGGGAGAGCGCGGGGCGCGGGC
Source organism: Burkholderiales bacterium (assembly GCA_020248785.1). Classification (GTDB taxonomy): domain Bacteria; phylum Pseudomonadota; class Gammaproteobacteria; order Burkholderiales; family Burkholderiaceae_F; genus JALHMQ01. The sequence continues at coordinate 13,630 of JADCGX010000227.1, forward strand.
ATTACAGCGACGGGCGGGGCCGCCGCAACGACACTGGGTGCCCCGCGAACAGCGGGCTTAGCAGCCGGTCGCGGCGACCCAGTCACTCTGGCGGATGACTTGGCGAGCCCAACGACAGGCGTGGCGGCCTTGACTGCCGTACTGGTCGGCGCCTTGACTGGTGCTTTGGCGGGCAGCTTGACCGGCACTTTTGCCGGCGCCTTTTTGGCGGGCGCTTTCGCGGGCGAAGGCTTGGCGACCTTCTGAGGCTTCTTGGGTGCTGCGGCTTTCTTGGCGACCGCCCTGGCGGGCGGCCTCGCCGCCTTCTTCACCGGCAGTTTCGCAGTCTTTTTTGCGGGCGCCTTTGCCTTGCCTGCCATGACGTTCCCTCGCTGCTGATTACTTTGTTGTTTGGCGATGCGGCCGTGATGCGATGCCGTGCCTGAACGATGGTCTCGGATCAGCGTGCCAGGCAGGCCTCGAGGCCATTCACGATCGCGTCCTTGGGCAGATTGCGGCCGATGAACACGATCTTAGATTGAGGCTTCTCGTCCTTGCCCCACGGACGGCCAACGTCGGCTCCCATCAGCATATGGACGCCCTGGAAAATCATGCGTCGGTTGCTGCCGTCCATGAAAAGCACGCCTTTATACCGAAGCATGTCCTGACCGTAAACCTGGGTCAGAGCACCGAGATAGTCCTCCAGCTTGGCCGGATCGAACGGTTTCTTGCTCTGGAACACGAAAGCCTTGATCGCATCGTCGTGATGGTGATGATGGTGGCCGTGGGCGTGATCGTGGTCATGGTCGTGATCGCAATCCGGGCCATGCACGTGGTCGTGATCATGGTGCGCGTGGTCATGCGCGCCATCAGTGGACGTGGCGGCGCCGTTTTCCTGACGCGCCTTCTTGGCATCCGGGTGCTCGCCGGCCAGGAAGTCCGGGTCGATCTCGAGGATCGCGTTCAGATTGAAGCCGCGAATGTCGAGGATCTCCTTGATCGGCACCTCGCCCATGTGGACGGTCTTGATCGGTGCGCGCGGGTTCATCCGCACCAGCCGCTCGCGCAGCGACTCCACCTCGTCGCCACTCACCAGATCGGTCTTGCTCATCAGGACGCGGTCGGCAAAGCCCACCTGGTTTTGCGCCTCGGGCTGCTGGTCCAGCGTGTCGTGACCGTGCTTGGCATCGACGACGGTGATGACGGCGTCGAGCAGGTAGTACGAGGAGATGCCCTCGTCCATGAAGAATGTCTGCGTCACCGGGCCGGGATTGGCCATGCCGGTGGTCTCGATGATCACGCGGTCGAAGTTGAGTTGCTTGGCCTCTCGCTTGGCTCTCAGGTCATCCAGGATGCGCACCAGATCGCCGCGCACGGTGCAGCAGATGCAGCCGTTGTTCATCTCGACGATCTGCTCGTTCGTCTCCTCGACCAGAATCTCGTTGTCGATGCCCTCGGGCCCGAACTCGTTCTCGATCACTGCGATGCGATGCCCGTGCTGCTCTTTGAGGATGCGGTTGAGCAACGTGGTCTTGCCCGCACCGAGAAATCCCGTCAACACGGTCACGGGGACTTGCGGTTCGGCTTGCATGGCGGACTCCTTGCACTGCGTCGGGCGCCGGTGCCCATGGCCGCGCCCAAAGAAGGGAGCGGATTCTATAGAGACTCGCCGGCACCAGGTGCTGGGCAACAGCGCGTCGCAAGCGGCGCACGAACTACGGGAAAGTACGGCGCCACGGCGGGCCGTCGGGGGCGCTTTCGCACCCTTTAGACGCGCCGCAGGTGAAGACCCTTGAGGTACTCGCCCTCCGGATGGGTCATCAGCAGCGGATGATCACTGCCCGCGGCAAGCCGCTGCAGCATCTGGCACTCGACACCGGCGTCGATCACCGCGCCGGCGACGATCTTCTGAAAGAGCTCCACGCTGATCGCGCCCGAGCACGAGAACGTGAGCAACTCGCCACCCGGTGCCAGCAGGCGCAGGGCGTTCAGCGTGATGTCCTTGTAGGCGCGCGCGGCGCGGACCACGTGGTGATGCGTCGAGGCGAACTTCGGCGGATCGAGCACAACGAGCTCGAACTGCCGCCCGGCCTCGCGCAGCGCGCGCAGCGCCTCGAACACGTCGGCTTGTTGCCAGCCGTGCACGGCCTGTGCATTGAGCGCGGCATTGTCGGCCGCCAGGGCCAGTGCCTCGGCCGACGAGTCGATCGACAACACCTCGGCCGCCCCACCCGCGGCGGCAGCCAGTGAGAACCCGCCCGTGTAGCAAAAGCAGTTCAGCGCGCGCACGGGCCGTTGCAGCCGTGCGCCTGCCTGCCCGGCCAGTTGCCGCACGAGGTGCCGATTATCGCGTTGGTCGACGTAGTAGCCCGTCTTGTGACCGCGCCGCACGTCGACCAGCAGCGCCAGGCCGTGTTCACTGATCCGGATGCGCTCGGCGGGCTCCGCGCCGCGTAGTACGCCGGTGGCCGGCGGCAGGCCCTCGCGATTACGGGTGGCGCTGTCGGAGCGCTCGAAGACATTGCCGCGGCCGGTCGCTTGCGCCAGCGCGTCAACGAGCACGTCGCGCCATGCCTCCGCACCGCAGGATTGCAATTGCACGACCAGTTGCTCCGCGTAGCGGTCGGCGACAAACCCCGGCAGCCTGTCGGCCTCGCCAAACACCAGGCGCACGGCGTCGGTGTCGGTCGCCAGCGCCGCGCGCCGTGCCACCGCTTCGGCCACGCGCGCGGCCAGCCACGCGGCATCGATGCGCTCGCTCTCCACAAAGCTCCAGCAGCGTGCGCGCAGCGTGGCATCGGGCGCGAACGCGGCCCAGGCGAGGAACCTGCCCTCGGCACTGCGCACCGCCACAGTCGCGCCGCGCTCCGGCTTGCCCTTCACCCGCGCCACAGCGGTGTCGTACACCCAGGGATGGCGCCGCAGCAGCGAGCGCTCCTTGCCCGGCTTGAGGATCAGTTCACCTTGCATCGGACGGCTGGGCACAGAGGAGAAATAGGGGAGAAAGGGGAAACAGGATCACACGAAAATCACGGACCGCACGGAGCAGCAGCCAAAGCGACACCCGCAGCGTTCTACCCCGCGCCCCCGGTCAAGGGCTCAACACTGGGGCGGGGGTGTGGGGGCCAGGGTGCACCGCAGGTGGAGGACGCCGGGACGGCGCTTCCACGAAGGGTGAGCGCGCTCACGGCTTGCGCCGCGCCCGCGGGTGCGCCGCGTCGTACACCTTTGCGAGATGTTGCCAGTCGAGCTGCGTGTAGATCTGCGTGGTGGCGATGTTGGCGTGGCCGAGCAGCTCCTGCACAGCACGCAGGTCGCCGCTCGACTGCAATACGTGCGAGGCCATCGAGTGCCGCAGGGCATGCGGATGCACGTGCACACCCAGGCCGAGCACGCGCGCCAACCGCTCGATACGCCCGGCCACGCTGCGTGCCGCCAGCCGTGTGCCACGAGTGGACACGAATAGCGCGCGTGCTTCGGTCCCAGCCAGGCTGCTGCGCACCGCGAGCCAGGCGCGCAACGCGTCGGTAGCCGCTCCGCCGAGCGGCACGCGCCGCTGCTTGGCCCCCTTGCCCGTCACCACGACCTCGCGCTCGGCCAGATCGATCCAGCTCTCGGACGCCGGCATGTTGCGCGCGCCGCCGCGGGCTTCGGCCGGGAACGCGCGCCAGTCCAGGCTCACCAGTTCGGCCAGGCGCAGTCCGCTCGAATAAAGAAGTTCGACGATCGCCTTGTCGCGCAGCGCGAGCGCGCTGTCCGCGGGCGCCTGGCTCACGAGCTGCACCGCCTGGTCGACCGACAGTGCCTTGGGCAGCCGCTTGCCGCGTTTGGGCGCGCGCAAGCCGACCACCGGATTCACGCTCACCTTGTCTTGCAGCCCCAGCCAGCGGTAGAAGCTGCGCCAGGCCGACAGCACGCGCGCCAGAGACGCCGGCGCCAGCCCGCGCCCGTGCAAGCGCCCGACGTGGCGGCGGATGTCCGCCTGCGCCAGCGTGGTGACGCTGCTGCTGCCAGCCAGCGCGGCAAGTTCCTGCAGGTCGTGCCGATAGGCGCGCACGGTCAATGCGCTCATGCGCCGTTGCGTCGCAAGCTCGTGCAGGAACGCCTCGGCCTCGGCGGGCAAGGCAGGGCTTGGGGGGCGCATCGACGCGTGGCCGCTCAGGCCGTCGCCAGCCGGGACGTTGCAGCGCTGCCCAGCTCGGCGATGCGGGTGAGAAACGCCGTGCCCATGCCGATGTGAAATCGGTCCTTGTCCGGCGAGCCGAGCACCAGCAGGCCAAACGCGGCGGGCTTGGCACCAATGCGCAGCGGCAGCATGGCCAGGCTCTGGATCGCGCCATCGTTCGCTTGCATCCACGCTGCTGCCTCGAAGCCGACATTGGCACCACAAAACGGCGCCGCCATGCTGGTGACCAGGCGCTTGACGTCCTCACTCACCGCCTGCGCGCAGGCCAACTCCCGGTACTGCGGTTGCACATCCCACAGGCGCAGCGCGCCGTGCGGGACGCTAAAGACCGCCAACAGCTCGCGCAGCAGCGTGTCCGGCAGTTGTGCCGGATCGGCCTCAAGCAGTAGCGCGCGCGACCAGTGAACCAACTTGTCGGCAATGACATCGTTCTCCTCGCCATGGCGCGTCATCTCCGCGATGCGCGCCTCCAGTGCGGTGATGCGGTTGCGCAAAATCATCGACTGGCGCTCGATGAGCGAGATTGCCTGGCCACTTTGCGGATGCGGGAGGTTCAGCTCCGCCAGCAGTTCGGGGTGCTGCTCGAAAAAATCTGGGTGCCGCGCCAGAAACTGGGCGATGTCATCGTGCTTCATGGGCCTGCTTCATCGTTCGTTGTTCGTTGGTAGCCGGTCAAATTCTGCCGACCAGAGGGCGCATCCATGCGCGGTCGCCGCGCCCGCGCACCGGTCTGATGTCCCGACCCATAAGTTTCGAAACAACAATCGCGAGACTCGCCGCCACACGGTGTTGCCGTGCTCGCCGGGTTCCCAACCCGGCTGCGCGCGGCTTCGCGTCTGGCGGCCATTTCGCCAGTGCTGTGCGCCACCATTCGGCACGCCCGCGGCAATGATTCGAAATCTATGGGTCGGGACACTGGATCTCGATCTCGCCCTCGAAAACCGTCTCCGCCGGGCCTGTCATGAACACATGCGCTCCGGGCGTCTCAACGTCCCAGGCGATGCGCAGCTGACCGCCGCGTGCCTGCACGATCACGGGTGAATCCAGCAATGCTTGATGAATGCCGGCCACCACGGCTGCGCAGGCGCCCGTGCCACAGGCGAGCGTCTCGCCAGCGCCACGCTCCCACACGCGCAGCTTTACATGCTGACGGCCGAGCACCTGCATGTAGCCGGCGTTCACGCGTTCCGGAAAGCGCGCGTGATGCTCAATGCGCGGACCCTCGGTCAGCACCGGCGCAGTTTCGATGTCTGCAACGACCTGCACCGCGTGCGGGTTGCCCATGGACAGGACCTGCAGTTCGCGCGCTACGCCATCGACATCGACAGTCCACCGCTGTGCGCGATTAGCGCGGGTACCTGTCAGGCCAGTGGTGTCGAACGGCACGCTGGAGGGCGCAAACTGCGGCGCACCCATGTCGACGGTCACGTTGCCGTCAGGCTCCAGCCGCGGCGCGATGATGCCGCTTTTGGTCTCGACCCGGATCTCGGTCTTGTGCGTGAGGCCGCGAGCGTGCACGAACTTCACGAAGCAGCGCGCGCCGTTGCCGCACTGCTCCACCTCGCCGCCGTCGGCGTTGAAGATGCGATAGCGAAAGTCCACATCGGGCCGCGCGCTGCGCTCCACCAGCAGCACCTGGTCGGCGCCGACACCAAAGCGTCGGTCCGCCAGCCGGCGCAACTGCTCGCCCGTCAAGGCAAACGGCTGCGCAATGCCATCGAGCATCACGAAGTCGTTGCCTGTGCCCTGCATCTTGGTGAAGCGCACTCGCATGGCGCGATTATCGCCGAGCGACCGACGCCGGGCGCCGGGCGTCGGACGCCGGACGCCGGACGCCGGACGCCGCGGTAGTTATTGATCCGGCAGTAAACATTTGAACTTATTGAGTGCCGTAGAGTCAGATTTTGCATGGACAAGATCGACTCCCGAACGTTGCCGGTGGATGCGCTCAACGAGCGTCGTCGGCGTGCGGTGAAGATGAGGCTGGACGGCA
>JADCGX010000228.1 GCA_020248785.1 Burkholderiales bacterium
GACGCTCGACGGACACCCCGTCGAGATCGTGGCCGGCTTCGATCGACGCCTGGGGGACTACTTTCTCCAGGTCATCGACGAGCGCAACGACATGCTCTACACCAGCCTGCAGGAGCCCCTGCTGGACTGGACCGACATCGCAACCCTGCGCACCAAGGTCGCCGAACTCGGCCTTCGACTGCCTGCGCAGTTGGTCGACGAGGTCGAGGACGATGGCCGTCGACGCACGGGCAACCGCATCATCCGCCACCTGGCAGAAGGGCCACCAGTCACGCTGCTGGCGGGCTGACGCTGCCCGCTGATCGACCTCGGCGCCGCGCGCCCATCCCGGCGGGGATGGGGCCGGCGCCCTTTCTCTTTCTGCCACACCGGGTCACGACTGCACCGCTCGTTCACCTTGACGCTGCCGAAGGCGCTTCACGTACGGCGCATCGACCGCCTGGTCCGGACCCAGGCCCAGAGCGCAGCTCAGCAAGCTGGCGACGCAGCGATCACTGAGTTCGAAGGAATGCGGCAGGAACCCGAAGTTCCGACTGCTCTCCTCGTCAATAGCGACGAAGAACGCCCTGAACGTGTCCGCCAGGCTCGCACGCGGCCCTTCGGTCCCGGCCGCCGTGAGCGCATCGTGCGGAAGGGGGGCCGCTCGCGCCGCATCATCGGCAATGGCCTGAGCCACCGCGCTCAACGGTGGCCAGTACTTGAGATCGAACTGTCCTGTGAGGGTTTCGAGCCTCGCCTTCACCCACTGTTCGTAGCTGTAGTTCCGTGCGGCAGCAGCGTGAATCGCATCCACCGGGTGGTAGAGCGTTTCACAAGAGAACCCGGAATGGTTCTTCAACTCGGTGCGCTCGTCCAGCAATTCGGCCAAGTGCGCCGCAACCCTTTCGATCTCCTGGTTGACCTCGACCAGCCTGGCCTTTCCTCTGCGAGCCTCCTGATTCGACTCAGGACTCCAAAACGCCGCCGTGCTCTGCACCAGATCGAAGAAGACCTTCAGGGCCGGCGGATGCTGGACGAGCTTGCCGTGGATCTCGGCATAGGCGTCCTCCAGCTCGAGGCCTCGTTCAAGCAGTCGGTCGATCACCCTGACTTCACTGGGCAGGATCGACTTCTCAGTCTTGTCGGCACGGTCGGCCTTCAACAGCTGCTCGCAGGCGTGCCGGGCCTGCTTCGGTGTGGTCGGATGCGTCGTCATCGTGAATCCTCTTTCGATGTGCGAAAGAGTACTCGTGGCGCCGCGAGCCGTCGGTACCTGAAGCCGTGAGTCGCGCTGGCGCTTCAGGTACCCGGCCGTGTTCGCCAGAGATGCCGAAACCGCTCCATTCCGCCCGCCTACGCTGCTCTACTCGACCGACGCGGTTGAGTGCAACGCCGCCATCGCGTCCAGATCGATCACCGCATCCGCCATCGCCGTCAGCTCCGGCGTCTGCGACACGAAGAATTCCCGCGCGTGGCCACCCAATTCCAGCACCCGCCGCTTCATCGCCATGAACATGCGCTTGCGCTCCGGGTCCAGCGGTCCGTCGGTCTCGTCGGAGAACAGGGTGTCGTAGCGCCGGCCGGTGTTCTGCGCCAGGTACAGCGCCACGGCCCTCACCAGGCACTCGTTGATCCAGACCCTCTCGCCGCCGCTCATCGCCGTGACGCTCTTGTCCTCGCCCGACTCTGCGTCGTAGACGCGGATGTCGAAGCCCTCGCGCTGCTCGCCCTTGGCCGTCTCCTGCAAGGTCTCGATGGCCACAGTGAAGCGCGGGCCATAGCAGGCCAGCAGCAGATCGTTCACCAGGCCGGACAAGGTCGGCCCCGCATCGTCGATGGCCAGCGCGATCAGGCCATCGTTGCCCATGCAGCGGGCGAACAGCAGCCAGTTGGCGAGTTCCTGCTCCACCCGTGCCGTGCGGGCCGCGGCTGCGTCGCGCCTCCGGCCATGCTCCTCCATCTGGGCCGACAGGGCGGCAAGCGCCTGCGCGTCGCGGACAGCGGCCAGATGCGAGCGCTCCGCCTCATCCAGGACACCCTGCCAGCGCTCCACCTGGGCCCGGGCCTGTACGAGCCGCGCAGCATCCGGCGGTGACGGCAGTGCATCGATCGCGGTCTGGAGTCGCTGGATGGCCGCCTGGGTCTGAGCTTCCAGCAGCGAGACACGCTCGGCAACGCGCATCCGGCTGGCGATGATCTGCTGGCGCTCGGCCGCTTCGGAGTTGGTGTCGATCGCGATGTTCGCCCCGGCCGACGGGTCTGGAGCGGGGGGAAGCGCGGCGAGTTCGACCTCCGCTTCGACAAGACCCGCGCGCGCCTGGCGCATCTCCGCCCCGCGCGCAGCCAAGGCGGCATAGGCCGTCTGACGGGCCAGGGCTCGCCTCGACTGGCACTCGGCCCAGCTCAGGCTCTGCGGTGCGCGGACGTTGAGGTTCACCGCCTCTTGCAGAGCTTGCAGTTCAAGCCGAAGACTGTCCCGCTCCGCAGCGAGTTGACGGATGCGCTGCTGGGCGCTGGGCGCCAGCGCGGCCGCTTCGCGCGCGTCTGACAGCAGGGTGCATTGACCCTGCATGGGCATGCCGCTGCAGGGCACGCGGTTGCTCAGGGCCAGGCGGCGACTCAAGTCCTCCGCCTGGAGCGCGGCCTGCCCCGCCTCGCGCTCCAGCGATGCCAGCCGCTGCCCGAGCCCTGCGACGGCATCGCGACGACGCGCAAGATCCTGGACGGCATCGCGAAGCGCCAGCACGCGGTCCTCGCGGCGACGCACCACCTCTGTCGCCAGCGGCAGACGGCGGCCGGCTCGAGCCACCACGGCATCGTCCGCCAGCGCCCGCTGCAGGAACCGGATGCGGGCCTCCAGGCGTTCGCGCTTCGCCCTGGCCTGCGCGACACGCTGCGCCACACGGCTGTCGAGCCGTGCGAGTTGCTCCGTTGCCTCCAGATCCTGCGTGCGCAGGTCCTGCAGGGTGCGATCACCCGCAGCACGGGCGCCCGACAGTTCTTCCATCAACTGCGCTCGCCGGCTCTCGATGGCCTTCGCCTGCTCCTGCAGGGCCATCAATGACGCCTCGTGCGTTCGCGCAGCCTCCCGTTGTTCATGGGCCGCCTGCCGGCTGGCTTGCGCCGCCTTGACCCTCTCGTCCGCGCCCTGCCATCGACGGGCGTCATCTTCCAACCGCTGGCGCTCGGCATCGAGCGCGGCTCCCTCGGCGCGCAACGCCGCCAGCGCCGCCTTCAACTGCCGCGCCGTCTCGCCCGCCTTCTGACCGAGCGCGCGGATGTCCTCCTGCCCCAGCAGATCGGCCAGCAGGGCCTTGATCTCGCCGTTGCGGTAGGTGCTGAGCTGCCGCTTCCCTTGTGCCGAGAAGACCGAGGTGAAGAAGGTGTCCGCCGGCCCGCAGATGGCCTCGACGCATCGCGCATAGGTCTCGACCTTGCCATCGGAGACGGTGCCGTCTAGCAGCGCGGCAGGAGACCACGTGCCGGCGTCATCCAGCATCAGCAGATAGGCCTCGGTCCTGCGGCGGCTTGCGGTTCGGCCGTTCATCCGGATGACCACCTGCGAGCGGTAGCAGCGCCCGGCATGCGCCCAGTGCAGGTCCTTCTCGTTCTCGGGCAGACAGACCTGGTCGTAGTACGAGAAGCCGCCCGGCCCGGCCTGCGCCACCCGCGACGGCATGGTCAGGTAGGGATGCAGGTTGTCCATCACGGTGGACTTGCCGCGGCCATTGGCGCCTGCAATGGCGACCAGCGCGGCACCATCGGCCAGCCGCTCCAGATCGAGGGTCAGCTCGTCCAGCCCGAGGCCATCGCGGATGCCCCGGAAGCCCCGGAGCCTGAGTGAAAGAGGCTGCATGATGCGTCCTGTTCTGGCGTGGAAGTCCGAACAGATTGCCCCTCAGATTCCCGGCATCAAGGTCTATGTCCTGAGTGACTGTTGACGATCCTGGACCGCGCATTCAACTCGGGCGAACCGACTCACACAGACGGCCAGTTCCTGCCGCTCCCGACAGTCAGCTTTGTGGAGAGGTGTCGGCCCAAAGGGGCGCCACCATCCAGAGCTTTCCCCAGCAATACCGCGCAAAGGCAATCGCAGTGTTGCTTCCGGGACACCGTGACAGGCAGCGCCGCCAGGCAACAATGGTCTGCGATGATTGCTACAGCCAAGACCCGGCATCGAACGGCGGCCCACTTTCAGCAGGCCACTCTGCTTGCCGCCGAGGCCGCTGCCGCCGCGGCTCCGCCGAATCTCCTGGCACGTCTGAGCGAGCCAGCGCGGCAGGCGGTTCTGGCGCTTGGCCGCCGACGCGACTACGCTGCCGGTGATTTCTTGTTCCGACAGGGTGATCACCACGACGGTGTCTTTCTCATCGATGATGGACTGGTGCGGTCTTGCTACTTGTCCGAAGACGGTCGCGAGCTAACCCTGGGCTTCTGGACGGCCGGTCACTATGTTGGTGCGCCACAGATGTTCGGCGGCGGCCTCCATGCTTGGACGTCGGTGGCCGAGTCCGAGACCCGCTGCCTGTGGTTGCCTGGCCCACAGTTGCGCTCGTTGGCGCAGGAGTGGCCCGAGCTGGCACTGGCGCTCATCGACGCGCTGGTGCACAAGTCGCAGTGCTACTGTGCACTGCTGCAGTTGTTGGCTACCCAGTCCATGCGCGTGCGTCTGGCACGACTTCTGGCCATGCTCGCGGCGCGCGAGGTGGGCTCATGCACCAAGCTCAGCCATGGTGACATGGCCAGCATGATCGGATCGACGCGTCAGTGGGTCTCGCAAACCTTGGCCCGCTTTGCCGAGGAAGGCCTTATCGAAAAGGAGCCCGACGGCAGTATCCATGTGACGCAGCCGCTGCGGCTCGCACAACTGCGCTGAAGACTCGCGGCTTGCCGTCCACCGGCAATTAGTTGCTGGCCCGCAGGCTGCTGCCTCAGGACACTTCTCCCAAGCGGGTATGTCCCTGCGGCAATCAAGAGGCGGTCCCATGACGGTTCGAGTTCGATCGATTCCGAGGCGTTTTTGGTGTGTCGCAGCCTTGACGCTGGCGTTGCCTGGCGCAGTGGCCTTGGCCCAGGACTTCCCCGCACGACCCATCACCCTGGTGGTCCCCTACCCACCCGGCAGCGCCACGGACATCCTGGCGCGTCTGCTGGCGCCTAAGCTATCGGAGTCGACCAAGCAAAACGTGCTTGTGGTAAACCGCGGCGGAGCGTCCACCAATCTGGGCACCGAGTACGTTGCGCGTGCAGCGCCGGACGGCTACACCGTCCTGATCCAGGCGCCCAACATCGCCACCAACGAATTCGCGTTCAAGAACCTGCGTTGGAAGCGCGATGACTTCGCCCCTGTAAGCCTGCTGGTACGCTGGTCCAACGTCTTGCTGGCAGGCCCGTCAGCTCCCGTGCGCGACTTCAAGCAACTTGCCGCGGCCAGCAGGGCCAACCCGGCTGCCTACAACTACGGCTCGCCCGGCGTAGGTTCCTTGTCGCATCTGGCGATCGAGATTCTCAAGCAACGCGGCCACATGACGATTGAGCATGTGTCATTCACGGGCCCGGGTCCCATGATGACCAGCCTGCTTGGCGGGCACATCCAGTACGGTGCTACGAATCCCGCCAACTTCATGCCGCACATCCGCGAAGGCAAGCACAAGCTGACCCCCTTGGCGGTGCTGGGCTCGCAGCGTGAACCTGCACTGCCCGACGTGCCGACGCTCGCCGAACTTGGTATCGCTGGGCTCGAGTCTTACGGCTGGCTGGGCGTGTTGGTGCCGGCGCGCACACCTGCGTCAGTAGTGGCCCGGTTGAACGCCGAGTTCTTGAAGGCCCTGAAGGCACCCGACGTGCAAGAGCGGTTGAAGGCCAGCTACCTCGAACCCTTGGGTGGCACGCCTGAGGAGTTCGGCCGATTCATCGAATCCGAACACAAGAAGTGGGGCGACGCCGCCCGAGCTGCCGGCATCCAGCCGGAGTAGGAGATGACCGAAGACCTGGGGCTCGCGAAGTTGTCCCTTCGCGCCACCACACTGAGCGCGGCCTACCGAGGAGGCGAAGTCGACCCTGTCGATGTGGTGGACGAGGTGCTGCGCCGCATCGCTGCACGCGGTGCCGATCGCGTCTGGGTCCAAACCGCCGATCCGGGCCATCTGCGTGAGCAGGCCCGGGCTCTGCGTGAGCGGCGGGCCGACATCGACAGCCTGCCCCTCTACGGCCTGCCCTTCGGTGTGAAGGACAACGTGGACGTGGCCGACATGCCCACCACCTGCGGCTGCGCGGGATTCGACCGCTACCCCGAGACGTCTGCCACCGCGGTGCAGCGTGCGTTGGACGCTGGCGCGCTGTTCGTGGGCAAGCAGACCTTGGACCAGTTCGCCACCGGCTTGAATGGCACGCGGACGATTGGCGGCCATTGTCTGAACGTGTTCGACCCCGACGTCATCCCAGGTGGCTCCAGTTCCGGCTCGGGCGTCGCCGTCGCGGCAGGATTGGTCAGTTTTTCGTTGGGCTCGGACACCGGTGGTTCGGGTCGCGTGCCGGCCGCCATGAACAACATCGTAGGCTTGCGGCCCACGGTGGGTCTGGTCAGCAGCCGGGGTCTGGTCTACAACAACCGTCAGTTCGATTGCATACCGGTGTTTGCTCACGGGGTTGAGGACGCCTATCTGGTGCTGGAGGCCATCGCAGCCTTTGACAGGCTCGACTCCGTCAGCCGCTCGGACGCTGACCAGATCGCGCTCGACGCGCCGCCAGTGGCGGCCTTTCGCTTCGCCATCCCAGATCGGCTGGAGTGGTTCGGCGACACCCAGTCGCCAGCGTGTTTCGCGCAAGCCCTGCAACGGTTGCAGTCCTTGGGCGGCGAGTTGTGCGAGATCGACTTTTCACCTTTCCTTGAAGCGGGGGCGCTCATCTTCGAAAGTGCCTTCGTCGCCGAACGTGCCGCCAGTTACGGCGAGGTGCTCGACAGGCTGCCTCATGCCCTGGTGCCTGGCGTGGCCGGCATCCTGCGACGTGCACGTGACTACAGCGCCGTCGATGCATTCAAGGCGCAACACCGGCTGCTGGAACTGCGGTATCGGTTCGCTCGCCAACTGGCGGGCATCGATGTCCTTGTGACACCCACGGTCGCCCGCCCCTTCCGGGTTGATGAGATGCTGGCGTCACCGATCGAGCGCAATGCCGAAGTCGGCTACTACACCTATGGCGTCGGGCCCCTGGACCTGTGCGCCTTGGCCCTGCCCGCTGCCCTGCGGCCGGATGGCCTGCCCTTTGGCGTGTCTCTGGTGGGTCGTGCCGGGTCTGATGGATGGCTGCGTTCGCTGGGTCGTCAATTCGAGGCCGCCACCGCTCTCCCGCCCGGTGCGCCCGGCGCCAACGCGTGACCCACGGCATGACGACTGATCACACCATGACCCCCACTCTGCGAAAGCTCGTGGTCGTCAAGGAGAGCGTGCTGGCGGAAGCCGGTTCGCCAGCGGTACGTACCGTGACACGGGCTGCAGTGCTTCTTGTGATCGCCAACCCCATGGCAGGTCGGTTCGTAAGCAACCTTTCGGTATTGATAGATCTCGGTCCGCTGTTGGCCGAACGCTGGCTGCCCCAGGCGGTGGCCCAGCTTGAAGGCCCGGTCGTGGCCTACGGCAAGGCCGCCATCGTCGGCGTGCACGGCGACATCGAACACGCTGCTGCCGTGCTGCACCCAAAATTGGGTAAGGCCATGCGCCTAGCCGTAGGCGGTGGCGAAGCCATCATCCCGTCGACGGCCAAAGTTGCCAGCGCAGGTGTGCGCATCGACGTACCCCTGGGCCACAAGGACAATGTCTGGAGCTTCAACGAGCTCGACACCTTCACGCTGGGTGTGGAGGACGCGCCACGGCCCGACGAGATTCTCGTGGTGATGGCCGTCAGCGACGGCGGTCGTCCCGACCCCCGCGTCGGTGCCGGACGCCTGGCGGTCTGACCTTGCACTCACCGTCCCCACGCGGCAGGAGTACCGAAGAGATGAGCGTACAAACCTTCATCGAACACGGCACGGTCATCGCCTGGCGGGGTGGGCGGCACGAGGTGCTGCAGGACGCTCTTGTCGTCTTTGCAGGTCAGACCATCGAGTACGTTGGACCCGAGGACGGTCGGCCGCGCGAAGAGGGGAGCGTCCGCATCGACGCTCGCGGGCGCCTCGTGATTCCCGGGCTCGTCAATACGCACCTGCACGCCACGGACACGCTCTTCACCAAGGGCTATCTTGAAGAGGCCAGCAATCTCAGCGGTGAAGCCCGCGAGACCAACTACGGCACGCTGTACAAGATGTTGCCCGCAGTGCGCCATGCGATCGACCCGGAAGCCCAGGTGCTGGCTGCAGAGTGCGCCTTCGCCGAACTGGTGCGCACCGGCTCGACAACCATCGTGGAGCTCGGCTACGACTACGAGGTAGGCGGCGACGGCGACATCGCCATCACGGCCAGCGTCGCTGAGCGCGCCATGCATGTTGGACTGCGCTGCTATTCGGCACCGCGCTTCCGGGCCATGCACTACGGCCATGCGCCGGGCGGACAGGTCTGGTACAAGGCCTACCGCGAGAACGGACGCACGCGGTTTCGCGATTGCGTCGACTTCTGCACTGGCTGGCACGGTCGGTTCGACGACCGGCTGCGCACCATGCTCGCACCCGGCCAAATCGACACCTGCGACCCGGAACTGCTGCGCGACACCCGCCGAGTGGCCGACGCGCACCATCTGCTGATTCAAGTGCACGCAGGGCAGTCACCCAACGAATTCGCACGTCTGCGCAGCGAGTACGGCATGACGACCATCGAGTACATGCAGGACACGGGATTGCTGGGCCCGGACTGCATGATCGGTCACGGGCAGATCATGACGGCCGACGGCGACCTCGGATCCCTAAGCGCCCATGAAGTGGCCGCACTGCGCGATTCGCAGACCACGGTCGTTCACCTGCCGTGGGTCAAGGCACGCCGTGGCGGCGTCATCAACTCCATCCACAAGTACCGCGAGATGGGCGTGCGCCAGTCACTGGGCACGGACACTTTCCCGCTGGACATGTTCAACGACCTGCGCATGGCCGCCACCGTTTGCCGCATCGTCGAACACGCCGTGGACGTGGCGTCCTCGCATGAGGTCTTCGCCATGGCCACCGTGGGCGGCGCCGACGGTCTGGGTCGGCCCGATCTGGGCCGCCTTGCGGCGGGCTGCAAGGCCGACATCGTGCTGGTACGCACTGACACCTTCAAGGCCTCGCCCGTTTATGACCCCTTCAAGTTTCTCGTGCTTTCGGCCACTGGCGATGACGTCGATCGGGTCATCATCGACGGACGCACCGTGGTGGAGGACGGCGTGGTCTTGAACGTGGACATGCCTTCTGCCGTAGCCAGGCTGAACGAGGCGGCATTGCGGGTTCGCGGCCGGATCGAGCTGTGAGCGCCCAAACAGTGCGCACGCTGTTGCGCGGCGGCGGCGTCATCGCCTTCGACGGCACGCAACATGTGCATTTGCGCCGCGGCGATGTCGTGTTCTGCGGTGACCGCATCGAATACGCTGGCCCCGCCTGGACAGAGCGGGCGGACGCACCTGTGCACCAGATCATCGACACCAGCGGCAAGTTGGTGATGCCGGGTCTCGTCAACGCGCACCTGCACGTCACCGACACGGCATTTACGCGCGGCTGGCTGGACGACTACGGAGCGTCTGCGGCCACCAGCGCTGCAAGCAACGTGACGGCCCTGTACAGACTGCTGCCCGCCATTCGCGCTGCCGCGATGGCTGAAGACCAGCTGGCCGCGGCGGAATGCGCCTTCTCAGAACTGCTGCTGTCGGGATCGACCACGGTCGTCGAACTCGGCTTCGATGCCGAGATGGGTGACCTGGGCGACATGGCGACACCCCGTGCTGTGGGCAACATCGCTGGGCGACTGGGTCTGCGCTGCTACTTGGCACCCCGCTACCGCAGCCGTTACTGGAGGTTGGGTGCCGACGGCGCCCCCGCCTATTTCGCCTATGAGGGCGACGGCCTGCCCCGCATGCGCGCCTGCGTGGAACTGCTCAGCGACATCGACACGACCCACGAGGGTCGTCTGCGCGCCATGCTGGCGCCAGGCCAGGTCGACACGTGCGAGCCCGAGTTGCTGCGGGCCACACGTCAAGTCGCTGACAAGACTGGCTACCCGATCCAATTGCACGCCGGCCAGTCCCCGTCCGAGTTTCGACGCATTCGACAGCAGCACGGCTGCACGACCCTTGAGTATCTGGGCCAGGTCGGTCTGCTAGGTCGCGACCTGGTGCTGGGCCACAGCATGTTCTTCAGCGAGTCAGGCAATGTCGATGACTGCCATGCCGCCGAACTCGGTCGACTTCGCAACAGCGGCACCCATCTGTGCCATCTGCCATGGGTGAAGGCGCGGCAGGGCACGGTAATGAGATCCTTCGCCAAGTATCGGCGCCACGGCATTCCGGTCTGCCTGGGAACGGACACCTACCCCTTCGACATGTTCAACGAGATGCGTATGGCGGCAGCCTTGTGCCGCGTGGCTGAGGGCTCCCCGCAGGCGGTCAGTGCAGCGGAGATCTTCCATGCGGCCACGGTGAGCGGAGCGCAGGCCCTGCAGCGCCCTGACCTCGGCCGCTTGGCTGCGGGCTGCCAGGCCGACATCGTTCTGGTGGACGTGATCAAGCCCCATGCTGTACCTTTGCGCGATGGCATACAACACCTTGTGTTGAGCGCCTGTGCGGCCGATGTGGACACGGTGTTTGTCGCCGGCCGCCTTGTCGTGCATCGGCGTGAGCTGAGGTACGGCAATCTGGTTGATGCCGTTGCCCGCCTGGCCGAGGCCGGCGAACGGGTCAATGCCAGGGTGCGGCTGGAGTGACTCCACTCTGTCGGCGTGTGCTGCGGCCTAGCCTGTGAGCACGGTCGAAGTACTGGCCAGTTTGGCCATTCTGGCGCTGGCTGCTTTTGCCCAGGGTGTGTTCGGCCTGGGCTTCGCGATGATCGCCACGCCATTGCTGGCACTATTCCTGGACTACCGCGCTGCGGTCTTTCTTGCGGCTGTGCCGCTGTTGGTCTTGGCCGGCAACTGGCTGGTTGCAAATCGTCGTGACCTGCGCCACTCGGGTGTTCCGTGGCCGTTGTTGCCCGGAATCGTTGTAGGAGCTGCAACGGGCGTGTGGTTGCAGGTGGCGCTTCCGGAGCGCTTGTCGCTGCTCTTGCTGGCTGCGCTGCTTGCCTTTAGCGTCGCGTTGCCTTGGGGCCTGCAGCGTCTTCGGACGGATGTTTCGGTGGCTTCGCGTCGGGCGGCACCACTCTTCGGCACGCTCGCCGGCGTGACGGAGTCAGCCTTGAACGTGGGCGCGCCTTTCATGGTGTTGTTCGGCGGCCTGAGTCGCTTGACGCGTCACCAACAGCTCATCGCGCTCAATCTCTGCTTCTTTGTCGGCAAGACCATCCAGGTGAGTCTGATGTCGACCACCACTTGGCCGGTGGCGACCTTGCCACTGATGCTTGGGGTGGCCGTTAGCTTGCTGCTGTATCGCGTTGGCGATCGCCTCGCAGGGCGTTACCCAGCGGCTGCGTTTCGGCGTCTTCTGGCGGCGTTCCTCAGCTTCATGGCGGTTTCTCTGGTTGTACGTGCAGCGTTTCATGCTTGAAGCAATCTGGAGCCGGCTTCCGGCTGGGCAGTTCGCCCCATCGAGCGGCTGCTCTGTGGCTCCGAATCACTTGGTTGTTTCGACTGCTCAGGGTCGACAGCACTCCGAGGTCAACGCCGTCGGCTTTCCCCGCAGCTGTCGTCGCTCTCGCCGCAGCATCACAAGCAGGCCAGTCGAGGTGACATCGCCGGGATCACCACCCACTTGGTTGCAGCCGCACTCTTCGACCTCACCCGCCTGCGTGGCGAGGGCACTCGCGAGAACCAGCGCCCGCCAGTCGCGATCTCGTTGCGCGAGTCGTCGCTGATCCGGTGCCCCACGGCCGGCGCCTCGGGGACCGGGTTCAGTCGCTGGGGATGAAGATCCACAGCAGCACATAGGCCACGATGCCGAAGCCGCCCGCCAGCAGCAGCGCCACGAAGAGCAGGCGCATCAGCCAGGCCTCCAGCCCGACGAAGCGGGCCATGCCGGAGCACACGCCGCCCAGCCAACGTTCCTGGCGGCTGCGGCGCATCAGGCGTGCGCCCGGCCCGGGGGTCGGCGCAAGGCCCTCGATCACGCGCGCCTTGGCGCGCTGGTACTCGTCGTCGCTGAGCTTGCCGCTGTCGTGCAGGGCGGCCAGGCGGTCCAGTTCGTTCGCGATCATGGTCAGTTCCTGCCGAAAGGGGGTTTTCAGCTCTGCGGCTGCAGCGTGTACTCGACCCGGTCCGAGCCCTTCTGGCCGGCGCCCGAGGCGCGGTTGGTGCCGATGCGCCTCGTGGCCACCAGGCGCTCGCCGATCACGGCGAAGACCTGCTCCTCGGTGTTCTCCCACTCGAAGCTGACGACCACGAAGGCTCTGCCTTCCACGCGCTGGCGCTTGCGGCTGGCCAGCGGCACGCCATCGGCCCCCAGCCACACCTCCAGGGTGGACTCGTGCTTCTTGACGTGCTTGTCCTTCCTGGCCGGGGGCAGGTCGAACACCAGCGCGCGGGCCGGGCGACCCTGCCAGGGCTCTTGGCGCTCGGCCATGAACACGGCCCTGGCAAGGTCGCGCTGCAGGCTCTCTGCTGCGCGCGACAGCTCGCTCACGTCGCTGAAGCCCAGGCCTCGCAGCCCGGTGGCGGTGGGCGCCGGGGCCTTGGGGTTGGCCGCGCGTGCGGCGTCTTCCTGCGCGGCCCTGCTCAGCGCCGCCTGCGGGTAGATCAGGCGCAGGCCCTGCGTGCCGTCTTCCAGCTGCACGGTGGCCAGGCCGGTGCTGGCTTCGCTGTCATCGCCGTCGGAGCTGCGGCTCTCGCTCTTGAGCTGCACCGAGGCCTTCAGCGGCGTGTGGCCGGCCAGGCGGGCGAGGGTGTCGCGCAGTTCCTGCAGCGGGTTGGCGTGCAGCGGCATGGCCAGCAGCAGCGCACTGGCGAAGACGAGGGCGGTCTTGGGCATGGCCTGCATTCTGCAAAGCGCCGCAGCGCAGGGCCCGCGACATGCGACCGTCTGCACTTTGCGGGGGGCGAAGGGCGGCGCTCACGGTCGGGCTGGCGCTGGCCTGCGGGACGATCGTCGCCCTGCTGCGCGAGCCCCTGGTGGGGCTCTACACCTCCAACGCGCAGGTGGCCGCTGCTGCGCTGCCGCTGCTGGCCTGGGTGGCCGTCTTTCACCTGGCCGACGCTTCACAGGTCTATGCAGGGGTCGTCCTGCGCGCCTGGCGCATCGCCACCATCACCTTCGTCGTCAATGCCGCAGCGATGTGGGGCGTGGGGCTGCTGGGCGGCTACATGCTGGCCTTCGACCTGTGGCCGGGCGGAACGCCCGAGGCGCTGCGCGGCGCGCCCGGCTTCTGGGCAGCCGGCACGGTCGGGCTCACGCTGGCCGCGATCGCGCTGGGCGCGGTGCTCGCCAGGCTGCTCAGGCGCCTGGGGCGGGAAGCCAGGGGCGCGCCCGCCTGAGGCAGCCTCGGGCCAGCTGCGCTCAGCCCTGCAGCCAGCGCAGCGGCACCATCACGATGGACGGAAACAGCACCAGCAGCAGCAGCACGCCGAACTGCGCGCACATGAAGGGCACGACGCCGCGCGTCACCTCGTCGAGCTTCATCCGCCCCACGCCAGCGACCACGTTGAGCACCGTGCCCACGGGCGGCGTCACGAGCCCGATGGCGTTGTTCATCACGAAGAGCACCCCGAAGTAGACGGGGTCGATGCCCGCGGCCTTGACCAGCGGCATCAGCACCGGCGTGAGGATCAGGATGGTGGGGGTCATGTCCATCGCGGTGCCCACGACGATGACCAGCAGCATGATCCCCAGCAGCAGCAGCGTCGGGTTGTCCAGCAGCGGCTCGAGCACGCCGATGAGCATCGTGGGAATGTCGGCCACCGTGATCAGCCAGGCGCTGACCATCGCCGCGGCCACGAGGAACATGATGACGGCCGTGGTGCGGGCGGCATCGACGAAGACCTTGGCCAGCTGGCGCCACGCGAGCTCGCGGTAGACGAGCGTGGCCACCAGCAGCGCGTACACCGCCGCCACCACACCAGCCTCGGTGGGCGTGAACACGCCCATCTTCAGCCCCATCACCACCAGCACCGGCAGCAGCAGTGCCCAGAAGGATTCGCGCAGCGCGCGCAGTCGCTCGGCCAGGCTGGCGCGCGGCGGCGGCGGCACCGCCTCGCGCCGCGCCACCCACCACCAGGCCAGCGCGATGGCCGCGCCCATCATCAGCCCGGGCACGATGCCGGCCAGGAAGAGCTTGCCGATGGAGACGTTGCCCGCCACCCCGAAGATCACGAAGGCGATCGAGGGGGGAATGATCGGTGCGATGATGCCGGCGCTGGCGATCAGCCCGCCCGACAGGGCCCGGTTGTGACCCGCCTTGACCATCATGGGCAGCAGCAGCGCCGCCAGCGCAGCGGTGTCGGCCACCGCCGAGCCCGAGAGCGCAGCGAGCATGCAGCCGGCCAGGATCGCCACGTAGCCCAGGCCGCCGCGGAAATGACCCACCAGCGTCATCGCCAGCTGCACGATGCGCCGCGACAGGCCTCCCGCGTTCATGATTTCGCCGGCCAGCATGAAGAAGGGCACGGCCAGCAGCGGAAAGCTGTCTGCTCCGTTGATCAGGTTTTGCGCCAGGATCTGCGCATCGAACATGTCCAGGTGCACCATCAGCGCCACCCCGGACACCAGCAGCGCGAAGGCGATCGGCATGCCCAGCGCCATCGCGCCGAGCAGGGAGACCAGGAAGACGACCAGTGTCATGGCGCGCGCCCCTTGGCGTCGGCGGGCTGACGCAACGTGCGCACCAGCTGGAGCACGAGCAGCACGGCCGCCCCGACTGCGAAGACCACCCCTGCGGCGTAGAAGATGCCGACCGAAGCCCCCGTGACCGGGGCGCTCACGTCGGCGTTGATGCGCACCTGGGCAAGTGCCCCGTGCAGCAGGATGGCGCACACACCGAGCATGGCCAGGTGTCCCACGACGCGGCAGATCTGCCGCCCCCGCGGCCCCAGGCGCGAGACCAGGAAATCGCTGCCCAGGTGCTCCTCGCGTCCCAATGCGACCAGCGCCCCCATGAAGGTGAGCCACACGAAGAGCCAGCGCGCGATCTCCTCGGACACCGTGATGCCCGAGTCGAAGCCGTAGCGCAGCACGACGTTGCCGAACACCAGCACCACCATCGCGGCCAGCATGAGCGCAATGAGCCCTTCGAGCGCTCGGGTGCCGATGCGGGCCAGGCCCTTCATGGCGAACTCCGGTGGGTGGGGGAAGGCGCGCACGTCGCACGCAAGGCCACGCGCACCTCGGCCGTGCTGGCCAGGCGCCCACCTGCCGCCTCGATGCGCGCCCGCGCGCGCTGCGCCAGCGCCGCGTTGCCGAGCGCGCAGCCCATGGGAGCGTCCTCCAGGCCCACGCGCACGTGCCCGCCGGCGGCCACCGCCGCCTCAATGAGCGGCTCGATCTGCACCGCCAGCCCCGCCACCATCCAGGCTGCACCGGGGGCCTCCTGCGCCAGCAGCTGCCGGTAGGCCTGCAGCGCCCATTCCTGCGGCGGGAAGCCGAAGGCCAGGCCGTCGGAGAACATGAGCCGGTAGATCGGCGTGGGCGCGCCCGGGTACGCACGGTGCAGCGCCGCACCGAGCCGGATGAAGCCCGGCTCGTAGATGGCATAGGAGGGCGTGATGCCATGGCGCTGCGCAAGGGCCAGGCCGTGGCGGATGTGCGACTCGGGGTTGGCGTAGACGAAGCCCTCGTGGCCCGAGGCGATGTCGCCCAGGTGCGTGAGATTGACCGAGCCCGGGTCCACCACCGCCCACTCGATGAGCCCGGCCTGCAGCAGCTTCTCCACCGCCGTGAAGCGCTGCGCCGGCGTGAGCGGCGCGGGGGCGTCCACACTGCCGGCGAAGGGCAGCGTCGGGTAGCAGATCACATCGCGCCGCGTGCGGATGCGCTCGATGATGGGGGCGTAGATGTCGTAGTCGTCGCGCTGCCGCCCCGTGACGGGGTCGTAGGCGTGGAAGTGCAGGATCGAGGCCCCTTCGTCGGCGCAGCGCAGCGCCTCCTCCACGATCTCCTCGACCTGCACGGGGATGCGCGGCTGGCGCGTGCGTGACCAGGGCCCGTTGAGGGCCACCTCAAGCCAGACAGGTGCGGTCATCTCGTGCGCTCCCGGTTGGATGGCGGCAGCGCCGCGTTCAGTGCCCGCGCGTGATGGCGTGGATGCTCTCGGCAATGGCCGCCGGCTCGAAGACCTTCTTCCAGTCGGGCGCGAAGATCTCGGTCTTGGCGCGCTCCACCGCGCGGTTGGCGGCATCGGACATCCGCACCCCGGGCAGCTGGTCGAAGATGATCGCCAACTCCACGTTGATGTGGCCGAGCACGAAGTCGCGCGCCGCCTGCTCGGGCACGCCGCGGCGCACCGCCTCGTCGGTGGCCTCGCGGATCACGGTCAGGCAGGTGGCAGTGACCGTCTCGGAGAGTGCCGGCTCCAGGATGGCCATCTGCTCCACCGTCACGCGGTGCGTGCGCAGCACCGGTGCGTACATGCGCGTGGCGATGTCCGCACCGAGCGCGTATTGCGATTCCGGCCCGCGCATGAGCGCGCACACGATCGCCTGCCCGGCCTTCAGGCCACCGAAGTAGTCGCGCCGCGCCTCGGGGTCGGATTCGTCGTTGAAGACCGAAGGGTGGCAGGGATGGGCGACGAACACGGTGAGGTCCTCCCGCGCCGGCAGCTCGCCCGCGAAGGGCGCCGCCGCGTCGAGCGCCACCAGCATCGCGCCGGTCTTGAACTGCGCGACGAGGTCGTGCGTCACGCGCCCGATCGCGCTGTCGGGGATGGCCAGGATCACCACGTCGGCCTGCGGCAGCACCTCATCGGCCGCGCGTGCCGTGCAGCCGATGCCGGCCAGCCGCTGCCGCCCCACCTCGCTCACTTCCACGTGCGCCACCTCGTAAGGGGCGTGCCGCAGGTTGGTGGACACGCGCAGGCCCATCTTGCCGCCTGCGCCCAGGATGACGATCTTCTTCATCATGTCATGACCTCTTCGAAGGAAACCCGCCTGGCCATCGGCCGTCGCGGGAGGGGGTGTGTCGGAATCGGGACGAGTCAGTCGGGCAGATCGGTTGGAGCCAGTGTGAAGCGCGCGCCTCGGGTGCTCAGCGCGCGCCGCGCCAGGCCCGCTCGAAAAAGTCCGGGCCGCCCATCTGCCCACCCTTGAGCGCGGCCTGCATGCCGTGCGCGAGCGCGTCGCCCCCGTGCAGCCGGCACAGGGGCGCGCCGGGGGAGAGTCTGGCGGCCACCGTCAGCGCCTGCGGGCCCAGCGCCTGCATGACGAGGCTGGAGGTGTCGCCCCCGGCCAGCAGCAGCCGCGGCACGCGCGCCCGCTCCAGGATCGCGCGCGTCAGCTCCGCCAGCCGCTGCCCGAGCAGCCGCCCGCCTTCCAGGCGCGCCGCGTCGGGCGTTCGCCCCGCTGCCACGAGGGCTTCGACCATGCGGCCGATGCGCGGGTCGTCCGGCCCGCGCGCGGTGTGCAGCAGCGGGCTGCGGCCCTCGGCGAGCACGGCCGTGGCGCGCGCCACGAGCGCCTCGCGCACCGCCGGCCACGCGGCCGCGTCGAGCAGCTCGTGCGCCTGCACCGCCACCTCCACGAGGCCTGCAGCCAGGCCCGCCTCGATCTGCAGCGCCGTCAGCGCCGAGGCGCTGCCGCTCACGGCCAGCACCTGGTCCACGGCCTCCACCTGGCCCAGCGCCGCGCCGCCAGCGGCCCCGCCCTGCCCGCTGGCGCGCCACCACTGCGTGAGGGCGTACTGCAGCCCGGAGGAGCCGACGACGAAGAGCGGGGAAACCTGCGCCTGCGCCTGCAGCAGCCGCCCCACCTCGGTGAGGTGCGCGGGGCTGGCAGCGTCGATCAGCACGGCCTCGGCTCCCGTCTCGAGGGCGGCCCGCCATGCGGCCTCGGCCGCTTCGGGTCCGCGGTCCAGGTCGGCCAGCGTCACCCCGGCAAAGCGCAGCGGCGCCTGGCGCGCGATGTGCACCGCCAGGTCCGACTCGTCCATGGGCGTGACCGGGTGCACGCGCATGATCGGGTGCCGGTCGATCCGGTACACGCGCCCGTCGGTGCCCGAGCGCGCATAGAGGTGGCCGAAGAGGCAGTAGCGCCCGAGCGCCGGGTTGCCGGCCACGATCGGCACTGCACCGCAACCCAGCGTGCGCCGCGCGATCTCGATGACCCGGCCGATGCTGCCCACGTGAGGTGCGCTGTCGAAGGTGGAGCAGACCTTGTAGTGCACGATCGGGGCCACCTGCGCCAGCGCCTGCAGCAGCGGCGGCAGCGCCTCGTCCATCTCGGCTGGCGACATCGCCCGGCCGTGGCCGGCCAGGCCGATCGCGTCGAGTTCGCCGAATGCCTCCAGGCTGCCCGGCTGCGGCGGCTCCAGGAAGAGCGCACAGCGCAGGCCGGCGCCAGCCAGCGCCTCCAGCGCATCGGTCGACCCGGTGAAGTCGTCGCCGTAGAAGGCCAACCGCGCGTGGCGGGGCGAGGCCTGCGCGGGCCCGCTCATCCGCGCTCCCCGAAGGTGTCGAGGGCGGCGCGCAGGGCCGGCCGGCTCTTCGCATAGACGTCCAGCGCCACCCCTTCGCGTGCCGCTTCCCAGGCTTCCCGCATGCTGGCCACCCCGGCTCCAATGCCCATCGGATGCCCGATGATGCCGCCACCGGCCACGTGCAGCACGTCCGAGCAGCCCAGCGCCTCGTACATGTCCGGCGCCTGCCCGGCCCACTGCCCCGAGGTGAACACGGGCATCGCCGGCTGCACCCCGGAAAACGGCGCCAGCAGCGCGCGCGCCGAGCGCATCACGGAAGCGTCGGGCTCCCAGAACTTGCTGCGCAGCCCGTTGACGTGCAGCTGGTCGACGCCGGCCAGGCGCCACACCTTCTGCATCGCGGTGAACTCGAAGCCCAGCCACGGGTGGCGCGACAGCGCGCCCCAGCCGTGGCGATGGGCGTGGATGGGCAGCTCGCTGTAGCTGCGCAGGTGCTGCACGCCGGCCAGCCCCACGCCGTGGATGCACACCATGACGCAGCTGCCGCCCGCGGCCACCACCGTGTCGTGGCGCCGGCGCATGTCGTCCACCGTGCCCGAGATGTTGACGGCGTACATCGGCATGCGGCCGAGCCGGTCGGCATGCCGGTGCAGCACCGGCATCACGGCCCGCACGCGCGCCTCGAAAGGGGCGTAGTCGGGGTCGGCGTGCAACTCGTCGTCCTTGATGAAATCGATGCCGGCCGCGCACAGCTCGTCCACGACGGCGGCCGTCTGCTCCGGCAGCATCCCGATGCTGGGCTTGATGATGCTCCCGATCAACGCGCGGCCCTGCACGCCCGCGCGCAAGCGGGTGCCTGGCACGCCAAAGCGTGGCCCGGGGAAGCGGGCGGCGAATTCCGCCGGAAAGTCCAGGTCCGTCAGGCGCAGCCCCGTCACCTCGCCCAGCTCGAACAGGTTGCCCGCGACAGTGGCCATCAGCGTGGGCAGGTTGGCGCCGATGTTGGCCACCGGGAAGGCCAGCTCGATGCGGCCGCGGTACAACCGGCCGCCCAGGCCACGCCGCTTCGCATAGGCGCTGGGCAGCGCGGGCCGCTTCACGCCCGGCAGGTGTTCGATGCGGGCCACGCGTGCGCGGGCACGCTGCTTGAGCTCGTCGGTCTCGCCAGCCAGGCGCAGGAAGGTGCCGCTGGACTGCTCGCCGGCAATCACCTCGGCCACGCGCTCGATGGGCTCGCAGCTCTCCAGCAGGTATGTCGCGCGCAGCTCGGTGCGCGAGGCGTGCTCGTGGTCTTGCGTCATGCGAGGAATCGTAGAGGTGGCCCCCCGCATCACCAAGCGATATGATCTCGGCAGACTGCGACGAAAGCTCACACCGTGCCCACTCCCCGCAGCACGCCACGCCCCTCGCTGAACGCGCTGCGCGCCTTCGAGGCCACGACGCGGTTGGGCAGCATGAGTGCGGCGGCCGAGGAGCTCTTCGTCACGCACGGCGCCGTGAGCCGGCACATCCGCTCGCTCGAGGAGCAGCTCGGCCTGGTGCTGCTCGAGCGCGGGGGCGGCGCGACGCGGCCCACGCCCGAGGGGCTGCGCCTGGCCGAGGGTCTGGCCACGGCCTTCCGCCTCATCCAGGCCAGCGTGGAGCAGCTGCGCCCCGGGCCCCTGACGCTGTCGTGCTCCTCGTCGATCATGATGCACTGGCTGCTGCCACGCATCGGTGGCTTCCACCAGCGCCATCCGGACGTCGAGCTGCAGTTCAACATGAACTACGACCGCATCGACTTCGTGCGCGACAACATCGGCCTGGCGATCCGCAACTCCTCGATCACGCCGCCTGCCGATGCGCGGCAACGCGACCTGCTCGTCGAGTGGGTGGGCCCCGTGTGCGCGCCGGACTACCAGCACGCCGTGGGCCTGGAAGATCCGCCCGCGCTGGCCGAGGCGCGGCTGCTGGCCACCAAGACGCGCCTGGAAGCCTGGGACGAATGGGTCGAGGCTGCCGGCTACACCGGGCCACCGCTGGAGGTGGCTGCCCGCTACGAGCACTTCTACCTGCAGATCCAGGCGGCGGTGTGCGGCCTCGGGGTGGCGGTGGTGCCGCGCATGCTGGTGCTCGACGACCTGCAGTCGGGCAAGCTGGTGGCGCCGTTCGGCTTCGTGCCCAGCCCGCGCAAGCTCGTGCTGTGGATCGCCCCGCACCTGGACGGCCGGGCCGACGTGGAGACGCTGGCGGCCTGGCTCGGTGCCGAGATGCGCGCCAGCGAGGTGCCCCCGCCCGGCCAGCGCATGCGGCCGGCGCGGGGGGCGGTGCCCGTCAGCGCGGCTGGCGGCGCACCCGTTCGATCTCGGCGTAAGCCTGCTTGACGAGGTCGGGACCGACCGTCGCGGTGTACTTCTCGATCACGGGCTTGACCTGCTCGCGCATGCGGGCCCGCTCCTCGGGCGAGATCTCGTTGACCACCAGGCCCTTGGCCCGCATCTCGGTGAGCACGCGCGCGTCCAGGTCGCGGCTGGCCTTGCGCTCGAACTCGCGCGCCTCGGCACAGCCGTCCTGCAGGATCTTGCGCTCGTCGGCGCTGAGCTGGTCCCAGAACTTGCGGCCCACCAGCACGACGCCCGGCCCGTAGATGTGGCGCGTGGCGCTGAGGAACTTTTGCACCTCGTGGAAGCGGCTCGTGTAAATGATGTTGTAGGGCGTCTCCTGGCCGTCCAGCGCCTTGCTCTCCAGCGCCGTGTACACCTCGGTGAAGGCCATCGGCGTGGCGTTGGCGCCCAGCGTGTTGAAGACATCCACGAACACCGGGTTCTGGATGGTGCGGATCTTCAGGCCCTTGAAGTCCTCCAGCCGCGTCACCGGGCGACGGCTGTTGGTGACGTGCCGAAAGCCCACCTCCCAGTAGCACAGGCCCACGAGGCCGCGGTCCTGGAGCTTGCCCAGCAGCTGCGAGCCCACTGCCCCATCGAGCACCGCGTAGGCCTCGCGCTCGTCGCCGAAGAGGAAGGGGAAGTCGAAGAGCGCGAACTCCTTGACGTTGCCCGCCACCGCCGCGGTGGAGACGAGCGCCATCTCGAGCACCCCGCCCTGCGCGGCGGAGATGGACTGCACCTCGGCGCCGAGCTGCCCGTCGGAGTAGCCGCGCAGCTTCATCTTGCCGCCGCTGCGCGCGGCCACGATCTCGGCGAGCTTGTTCACGCCCAGCCCGTAGGGGCTGTCCTTGGACGTGACGTAGCTCAGCTTGATGTTGCGCTCCTTGATGTCGCCCGTCTGGGCGGACACGCCGGCAGCGAAGGCGGCGCAGGCCGCCAAGGCGACGAGGCGACGACCGAGTGTGAAGGACATGATGGTCTCCAGGTTTTGAGGGGTGGGTGAGGGACGCATTCGCGGTGTGCCGGCGTGTCAGCCGGCCACCAGACGCTGCAGCGCCCCGCGCAGCGACTCGCCCACGGCCAGGCCGAGCTGGCGCGCGGAATCGTTGAGGTGGGAGATGACGCCGCACTCCCACATGTCCTGGGCGTCACCGATGCGCGCACTCGTGTGCGCCACGGTGCCGCCCGCGACGCCCCGTGCCTGCAGCATGGCCAGCGCCGCGATGCCCGCGCCGTCCTTGCCGCCACCGGCGTCGTTGAAGAAGACAGCCTTCAGCGGCACCTCCAGGGCGAACTCGCCCGAGCTCGCGCCGCCGTGCGAGGCCGACACCACGATCGCCCCCACGTCCTCGGGCGCCACCTTGGTGATCGAGTCCATGATCAGCACGACCCCGCCAGGTCCGCGCAACACTTCCGTCTTGAGCATCGCCGGGCCTCCTGACCCTTGAGTGCAATGCCCGGAATCCTAGGCAGGCGCAACGCTCCCGGCAATGGACATGAATTCCGGTGGATGTGAGCAAAGCTCACGTCAATTCACCTGAAACAGACCATTCACCTGGGAAGCACCTGGGCGGTTCGCATGTACGTGTGAATCCAGGTCACACCCTGTCGAATTCAAATCGAGCCCGCTGGCTGGCCTGATCGCGCTTCGCGCACACAGAATCGGTCGTCAGGGCAACTGTGTCCGCCAGCCTGGCGGTGCGGCCCGAGGGAGGGACGAGATGGAGCTCTTTCCAGGCTTCGAGAGCCGGCGCGTGCGCGCCAACGGCGTGACGCTGAATGTCGTGGTGGGCGGCTCGGGCCCGCCCGTGGCGATGCTGCATGGCTACCCGCAGAGCCACGCCATGTGGCACCGGGTGGCGCCGCGCCTGGCACGCCACTACACCGTCGTGTGCCCCGACCTGCGCGGCTACGGCGACTCCTCCAAGCCGCGCGGCCTGCCGGACCACTCCAACTACTCCAAGCGCGTGATGGCGCTGGACGTGGTGGAGCTCATGCGCAAGCTCGGCCATGGCTCCTTCCACCTCGTGGGCCACGACCGCGGCGCGCGCGTGGGGCACCGCCTCGTGCGCGACCACGGCCGCGCCGTCGTGCGCAGCTTCACGGCCATCGACATCGTGCCCACGCTGCACGCCTTCGAGTCCACCGACATGGCCTTCGCGCGGGCCTACTACCACTGGTTCCTGATGCTGCAGCCGGCACCGCTGCCTGAGCAGATGCTCGGCCCGCTGCTGCCACAGGCCATCCTGGCGGGCAGCGCACTCGGCGGGCACGGGCTGAAGGTCTTCTCCAAGGCAGCCCTGGCCGAGTACGTGCGCACCTTCGCCGATGCACGCACCGTGCACGCCACGTGCGAAGACTACCGCGCCTCCGGCGGCATCGACCTGGACCACGACCGCGCCGACCTTGGGCGCAAGACCGACGTGCCGACGCTCGTGCTGTGGGGCAGCCGCGGCACCGTGGGCCGGCAGTTCGACTGCCTGGCCAGCTGGCGCGAGGTGGCCCGCCACGTCAGCGGTCGCGCGCTCGATTGCGGCCACTTTGCCGCCGAGGAGGCTCCGTCCGAAACCCTGGCCGAGGTCTCGGCCTTCCTGGCCCGGCACACCCCTGCTGCGGCCCCTTCCACCCCCCTCAAGAGGAAACCCCGATGAAACGCCGTTCCTTCACCGCTGCCGGCCTGGCCGGAACCGCCGCCACGCTGGCCGGAGCCGCCCACGCCCAGGCGCAGCCCCGCATCCGCTGGCGCCTGGCCTCGAGCTGGCCGAAGAACCTCGACACCATCTATGCCGCAGCCGAGCAGGTTGCCAAGCGGGTGCGCGAAGCCACCGGCGGTGCCTTCGAGATCACCGTGCACGCCCCCGGCGAGCTCGTGCCCGCCTTCGGCGTGCTCGATGCGGTGCAGAACGGCACAGTCGAATGCGCCCACACGGCCTCGGTCTTCTTCTTCGGCAAGGACCCCACCTTCGCGCTGGACGGCCAGATTCCCTTCGGCATGAACTCGCGCCAGATGACGGCCTGGATGAAGGACGGCGAGGGCCTGCCGCTGCTGCGCGAGTTCTACCGCGACTACGGCATCGTCAACTTCGCCTGCGGCAACACCGGCACCCAGATGGGCGGCTTCTTCCGCAAGGAGATCAAGAGCCTGGCCGACATCAAGGGCCTGAAGTTCCGCATCGGTGGATTCGGTGGGGTGGTGCTGCAGCGCATCGGCGTGATCTCGCAGAACATCCCGGGCGGTGAGATCTACACGGCGCTCGAGCGCGGCACCATCGACGCGGCCGAATTCATCGGCCCCTACGATGACGAGAAGCTCGGCCTGCACAAGGTCGCCCGCTTCTACCACTACCCCAGCTACTGGGACGGCTGCGGGCAGATCACGATGTACGTGGGCGCCAAGGCCTGGGAGGCCCTGCCCAAGGAGTACCAGGCAATCTTCGAGGCCGCCTGCGCCGAGGCACACGTGGACATGCAGGCCAAGTACGACGCCCGCAACCCTGCAGCGCTCAAGCGCCTCGTGGCCGGTGGCGTCCAGCTGCGCCCCTTCCCGAAGGCGATGGCCGATACGGCCTTCACCGCCGCCGAGGAGCTCTACGCGGAGCTGTCGGAGAAGAACCCGCGCTGGCGCAAGATCCACGGCAGCTACGCGCGCTTCTGCAGGGACGCGATCATGTGGTCGCGTTTCTCCGACGGCGCCTTCGACAGCTACATGGCCACGACGCTCAACCGCAAGCCAGCGACCTGAACGCGAGGGTCTAGGCCGGCAGCTGCAGGCTGAAGCAGCTGCCCCCGCCCTCGCGCGGTTCGCAGCGCACGCGCCCGCCGTG
The DNA here is from genome assembly GCA_020248785.1 of Burkholderiales bacterium. Taxonomy (GTDB): domain Bacteria; phylum Pseudomonadota; class Gammaproteobacteria; order Burkholderiales; family Burkholderiaceae_F; genus JALHMQ01. The sequence goes on from JADCGX010000228.1 coordinate 24,830, forward strand.
GCGCTGCGCGATCTGCCGCACCAGCGACAGGCCCAGGCCCACGCCGCCCTCGTGCTCGGCGTGCCCGGGCAGGCGGAAGAAAGGCTCGAAGATGCGCTCGCGCCAGGCTTCGGGCACGCCCGGGCCGCGGTCGCAGACCCGCACTTCCACGCCGCCACCAGCCTGCGCTGCCGCAGCCCGCACCTGCACGACGATGTCCGCGCCGGCGTAGCGGCGGGCGTTCTCCAGCAGGTTGCGCACGGCCCGGCGCAGCAGCCGCTCGTCGCCCGGGACCACCTCGGCCGCAGGCGCCCCGGCGGGCGCCTCCTCCAGGCGCGCGCCCACGCGCGCGCATTCCTCGGCCAGCAGCGCACGCAAGGGCACCGGCTGCATGAGCAGCACGTCGCCGCCCGAGTCGAGGCGGCTGGCCAGCAGCACCTCCTCCACCAGCGCATCGAGCTCGGCAATGTTGGTGTGGATCTCGCGCTTGAGCGTCTCGCGCTGCGCCGGTGCGGCCTCGTCGAGCAGCGACACCGCCATCTTCAGGCGCGCCAGCGGCTAGCGCAGCTCGTGGCTGGCGTTGGCCAGCAGGCTCTGGTGCGAACGCAGCAGCTCCTGCACCCGGGTGGCTGCCTGGTTGAAGGCAGCCGCCACCTGCGCCACCTCGTCGCGACCATCCTCGGCCACGCGGTGGTGCAGCGCCCCGGCACCGAAAGTCCGCACGCCTTGCTTGAGCGCCTCGAGCCGGCGCGTGAGCCGGCGCACGACAGGCCAGGTGCCCAGCGCCACCGCGAGGAACAGGCTGCCCAGCAGCAGCACGATGCCCAGCCCGTCGAAGGGCCCGCCCGGAAGGCCTCCGGGCAGACCGAAGGGCAGCGGTCGGTCGGGCAGGCGCATCGGCCCCTCTGCTGCGAAGGGCCCCCCTGGTGCGCATAGGAATTTCAAACGGCCTCGGCCTGCCTCGTTGCCTCGTGGGCCTCGTAGCCGGGCCTCGTAGCCGGTAGCCGGCCAGCCGGTCAATGCCAGTGTGGAGGGCTTGGAGCTGGGGTCAGGGCCATTGCCTTGGCCCGATTTGGCCGGTCCCCGACGGTCGCTTGA
>JADCGX010000229.1 GCA_020248785.1 Burkholderiales bacterium
AGCCCGCCTTGCGCAGCCGGATCACCTGCACCCGCCTCTCATGTCGCGCTTGGCGCGACAAACTTCTCATGTCGGTGGCTTCCATCCGACCAAGATGATGGCAACCTCTGAAAATTCAAGAACAATGTTGCCGGATCAATGATAACCCAACGTTGGACGCCCGCGCCCGATGCCTACAGCACTGCGTGCTGCTTCAGATACTGCGTGATGATCTGCAGTCGCGTATGGGCATCGTCCAGCTCCATCAGCTTTTGCTTGGCCTTCAGCGGCACTGGGAGTACCTCGCACAGCCGGTTGCCGACCCACACGCTGGAGTCGAGCCGGTAAGGCGGTTCGAACGGGAGCTTGACGGTTTCGTCGCTGTCGGCCGCACGACGCGCCTCGGCCTTGACGTCAGCGATCACCCGCTGCAGCAGCGCGGCGCAGGGCCGATGCTCTTCCGCCAACCCGTGATCGACATCGGCCTCCAGCATTGTCACCTCGGCGCGGATCAGCCCATTGGCTTCCACCGTGCGCTCCGTGACGCGAAAGCGCTCGCCGCCCACACAGCGGATGTTGAGCAGGCCAAGCTGCTGCATGTCCCAGGCGCCGATGTGCGCCACACAGCCAACGCTCTCGGTGGCCGCCGCCCGCCCGACCTCCGCGCCCTGACTGATGAGGCACACGCCAAAGGGTGACTCGCTCTTCATGCAGTCGCGCACCATGTCCATGTAGCGCGCCTCGAAGATCCGCAGGGGCAACACGCCTCCCGGGAACAGCACCGTGTTCAATGGAAACAGGGCAATGCGCATCGCAGCCGTCGACGAGCCCTATCGGCCGGCTCGCTGCATCGAGCGGTGGCGCACCACCACATGCTCGCGCGGGCGAAACCGCTTGGCGAGCTGCTCGCTCACGTACACGGAGCGGTGCTGGCCGCCGGTGCAACCGATGGCGACCGTCACGTAGTGACGGTTGTCCGCCAGGTAGCCCGGCAGCCAGCGTTCGATGAAGTTGCCGATGTCCTGGGTCATCTGGGTCACCTCGGGCACGGCGGCCAGGTAGTCGATGACGGGCGTGTCCAGGCCGCTCAACGGCCGCAGCTGCGGGTCGTAGAACGGATTGGGCAGGTTGCGCACGTCAAAGACAAGGTCGGCCGCCACCGGAATGCCGTCCTTGAAGGCGAAGGATTCGAAGGTCAGCGTGAGATTGACGCGCGGGCTGGCGACGAACTCGCGCACCCAGTTGCGCAGGGCGTTCGGGTGCAGGTCGCTGGTGTCGATCGTGTGCGCCTTGCCCACCAGCGGTGCCAGCAGCTCGCGTTCGGCCTGGATCGACTCGAGCAACGTCGGCTCCTCGGCCACGTTGCCCGTCGTGGCCCGCATCAGGCGTTGGGTCATTGGATGGCGCCGGCGTGACTCGCTGTAACGCTTGATCAGGGCCGCGTCGGAGGCCGTGAGGAACAGCACCTTGATGTCATGCCCGTCGCGGCGCAGCTGCGCAATGCGCTCGGGCAGTTCGGACAGCTCGGCATCCGAGCGGGCGTCGATGGATACGGCGACATCGGCGTTTCCGCTGCTGTTCAGCGTCTGCGCCACGTCGACCAGCAAGCGCAGCGGCAGGTTGTCCACGCAGTAGTAGCCAATGTCCTCCAGCAGCCGGATCACCACGGACTTGCCGGCGCCGGACATGCCGGTGACTAGGACAAAGCGCATGTCGCGATTCTGGCACGCGAACCCACGCAAACTCTTGCGCACGCTCTCGCACATGCCGACCCTGCTCTCGCCCGCCGCGGTGCCGCGGCCATTTGCCGCTCATCGCCGCCGGGCGGTCCGCCTTGAGACAGCAGATCGATTGCCATGGGGCGTCGCAGAGGCCGCTGCCCTCGACTGATCCATTGCTGCAGCCACGAACGCCGTCGACAGGGGTGCTCAAGTCAAACAACGGGGCGCTGCGGTGCCCTAGTGTCTAGCCCCATGAGTTTCGAAACAACAATGGCGCGAGAATCCCCGCCCTACTTTGTCGCCGTGCTCGCCGGGTTCCCAACCCGGCCGCGCGCGGCTTCGCGTCTGGCGGCGACTACACCATTGTTGTGGGCCACCATTCGGCACGCCTGCGGCAATGCTTCGAAATTCATGGGTCGGGACACTAGTCGCATCCGTTGGGACGAGCGTCAACCTGTCAGCCTTTCAGGCACTCCGACATGAACTTCTTGCGCTCGTCGCCCTTCAGCGCCTTGTCGCCCGCCTGCTTGTTGCAAGCTGTCATCTTGTCTTGCTGCGTCATCTTCTCGCCCGACAGGCACTGGGACATGAACGCCTTGCGCTCGTCGCCTTTCAGGCTTTTCTCGCCAGCCTCCTTGTTGCAGGCGGCCATTTTCTGCTGCTGCGTGGTCTGTGCCTGAGATTGGGCAACGGCGGCAAGAGGCAGGGCAAGGGCCAGGCAGGTGAGCAGAGATACTCGCTTGATCATCATGTCCTCTCCTTGGTGCGATGCAGGTGAATGTGTGGGTTGGATGGCGCAGTCGCCGCTGCGCACATTGCCACGGCGCGCAAGCCTCAACAAGGCCATGGACGCTTCGCCGCTTGCGCGATTGCCGATCCTCGATCGTCAATCCTCTATCACTCCTCGCCCATCGCCTTGCGCTGGCGCTCGACGAACTCATTCAAGGTGTCGACGCCGCGCAGCTTGAGGATGGTGTTGCGCACGGCGGCCTCGAGCAGCACCGCCAGGTTGCGTCCCGCGGCCACCGGGATGACCACCTTGTAGATGGGCAGGCCAAGCACGTCCTCGGTCGCGCCGGCCAGCGGCAGCCGTTCCATGACCTCGTTGGCGGCGAGCCGGCGTAACTCGACGATCAGGCGCAGCTTCATGCGACGCCGCACCGCCGACTCGCCAAAGATGGCCTTGATGTCCAGCAGGCCCAGGCCGCGCACCTCGAGCAAGTTGGCCAGCAGGGGCGGGCAGCGGCCCTCGATCGAGTCGGGCGCCACGCGCGCGAAGTCGACTACGTCATCGGCCACCAGCCCGTGCCCGCGGCTGATGAGTTCCAGCCCAAGTTCGCTCTTGCCCACACCGGACTCGCCGGCGATCAGCACGCCCATGCCAAGCACGTCCATTAACACGCCGTGCATCGTGCAATGGGGTGCCAGCGCCTTGGTGAGATAGATGCGCAGCAGGTCGATCACCTCGGCCGCCGCCATGGGCGTGGCGAACACGGGGATGCCCACCCGCTCTGCCATGTTGATGAGCTCGGCTGGTGCAGACAGCCCTTCGGCGATGATCAGGCCGAGCGGCCCCGCCTGCATCAGTTCGCTGGCGTAGTGCGTGCGCCGCGCGCCCTCGATGCGCGTGACGTAGCTGACCTCCGGCGCGCCAAGCACATGGATGCGCTCGGGGTGGATCAGGTTCAGGTGACCGACCAGGTCCGAGGTGCGCACACCCATGGACTGCGCGGTCTCGCGAAACATGCGGCCCGCGCCATCGCGCCCCGCGATCCACTCCAGCTTCAGCGGCTCGCGGTTGTCTTCGTACAGGGATTTGATGGTCGGCATGCGCGAAGGATAGTCGCGGGCACGAGCCCCGCGAATCGCCTTCGACCGACACGCCTATCTTCTAGGCTGGGGGAGCACCAGGGGCCAGCCCCCTCGTTCGCCATAAAGGGGTCGCGCGCAGCGCGAAACCTGCCGCGACGGCGGCAAGGAGCACGAGGGAGCCTAGCCTAGCCCCGTCGTTCGTCCGATACGGTTCCAGCTGCGCACGGCGCGGTGAACCGATCGGATCGGCCGCTCAGGCGGCCGGTCTGATCGGTTCCCAGTTCGCCAGCATCGTGTGGACGCTGGCCGTCTCGGTGACCGTGAGGAGGCTCTCGCGGAACGGCTTGTCCGAGAGCATCTGGGCGAGCTCGGACAGAATGTCGAGATGCTGCTGCGTGGCCTGCTCGGGCACCAGCAGGAAGACGAGGATGTTCACCGGACGGCCATCGGGTGCGTCGAATGGCACGGGTTCGGCCAGGCGCACGAAGGCGGCGACCGCGTCCTTCAGCCCCTTGATGCGGCCGTGGGGGATCGCCACGCCTTGGCCCAGCCCGGTCGAGCCCAGACGCTCGCGGGCGAACAGGCAGTCGAACACTTTCGAGCGCGCGATGCCCTGGTTGTTCTCGAACAGCAGGCCCGCCTGCTCGAACACCCGCTTCTTGCTCGACGCGTTGAGGTCGAGCAGGACGTTGGTGGCGGGCAGCAAGCGAGAGATCAGGTTCATCGAGGCGCTGGAGCGTGAAACTGCATGGACGGCAGTAGCAACCAGAAGTTAACCCTGGAAAGCGGCGCCCGATCGTGCCGGGAGTCGCTCACAGGGCCCGAAGTTCATGTGCTAGCGGCTCAAGCGAACCGCATACCCGCGACGGGATCGCCGTCGGAAGGCGCGCATTCTAAGCACGCCGATTGCGCACTGCGGCGATACTCGCGCATGCCGAGGAAAGGCACTAGCGGCGCCGTTGCCAACCGGCAACAAGGTCGGCGCGGAGAGCCCTGTCTTGGTGCAACTGTCGCCCCCCGCCTGACGGCCGATCCTGCAGGAAACGGGTGGTCGGCGCGCGCGGTGGACCACACAATCCAGTTCATGAACCCTTCTGCTCTTACTACCTCTACCGCCGATGCCACCACCTACGCGCTGGTGGCCAAAGCGATCCACTACCTGCAATGCAACGTCCGGCGACAGCCGTCGCTGAGCGATCTGGCGAGCCATCTGGATGTCAGCGAATCGACCCTGCAGCGGGCGTTCTCAGCGTTCGCAGGGGTGTCGCCCAAGCGCTTCCTGCAGTTCCATACCAAGGAGCATGCAAAAGCCTTGCTGCTCGACTCGGCCGACGTCCTCACGGCCGCGCTCGAGGCTGGCCTGTCGGGGCCCGGGCGGCTGCATGCATTGATGATCAGTACCGAGGCGATGACGCCAGGCGAAATCGGGCGTGGCGGGCGTGACGTGGTCCTGCGCTATGCGTACGCCGAGACTCCGTTGGGCCAGGTGCTGGCCGCCTGCACGCCGCGCGGTCTCGCGTTCCTTGGTTTTGTCGAGCCGCAGCAGGAGGCCGCTGCAATGGCTGATCTGCGCGCGCGTTGGCCGGCAGCCAGCCTGATCGAAGACGCGGGCGTGGCCGACATGACCGCGCAGGTGTTTGCGGGCTGGCGCAGCGACCGGCCGTTGCACCTGGTGCTCGCGGGCACCAACTTTCAGATCAAGGTCTGGGAGGCGCTGCTGGCGATTCCCGAGGGGCACCTGGCGTCCTACACGCAGCTGGCGCGTGCCGTGGGGCGGCCGGATGCCGTACGCGCCGTCGCCTCCGCCGTTGGACGCAATCCCCTGTCAGTGCTGATTCCATGTCACCGCGTGATTCGCGAATCGGGCACGCTTGGCGGCTACCACTGGGGCCTGGCGCGCAAGGGTGCGCTCATTGCGCTCGAATCGGCGCGGCGCGAGCGGTTCGCGCAGGTCGCCTGAATCTCGTCGTTCGCGCGCCACGGGGGCTGGTTCCGTCGAAAGGCCCGCGCAGCGGGCCTTTTTGCTCTCTCGTGTGACGCACGATCACTGCTGCGGCATCTCCTGGCGCTTGGCGGCAAGCGCGCCGTGATCGCGCATGCGGTCTTTATGTCGAAGCACCTGACGATCGAGCTTGTCCATCAGGCTGTCGATGGCCGCATACATGTCGCCGTCGACGCATTCCGCAAACAACTGGGTGCCGGAGACTCGCAGCGTCACTTCGGCCCGTTGTCGCAGCTTGTCCTCCACCGAGAGCAGTACATCCGCTTCGATCAGCTTGTCGAAGTGGCGTCGAATGCGCTCCATCTTGCCTTCGACGTACCCGCGCAAGGCGGGCGTGACCTCGACGTGATGACCGTGGACGATCAAGTTCATGCGGCACCCCTTTCGGTTGGTGCGCGGCGCCTGCCGCGCTTGAAGGATGTGGTCGTCGGCACGTCCCGCACGAGCCGGGTGCGTGCCGCGCTAAAGCACTTTGCGCATTGCTACCGGCGCGATCTTCAGCGCTTCGCGGTACTTGGCGACGGTACGCCGCGCCACCACGATGCCTTGTTCGCCCAGCAGCTCTGCGAGCCTGCTGTCTGACAGTGGATTCTTTGGGTCTTCAGCTCCTACCAGTTGCTTGATAAGGGCGCGGATCGCCGTGGACGAGGCCGCGCCGCCGGTTTCAGTGGCCACATGGCTGCCGAAGAAGTACTTCAGCTCGAACACCCCAAAGGGGGTGGCGATGTACTTGTTGGAGGTCACACGCGAGATCGTTGATTCGTGCAGGCTCACGGTGTCTGCGATCTCGCGCAGCACCAGCGGCCGCATCGCGATCTCGCCATGGGTGAAGAAGTTCTGCTGCCGATCGACGATGGACTGCGATACGCGCAGGATCGTGTCGAACCGCTGCTGAATGTTGCGGATCAGCCAGCGGGCTTCCTGCAACCGTGTCGACCAAGACGCTCGTCCTTCCTTGCTCTTGCCCCGGTCCGCTTTGACGGCAGCGGCATAGGCTTGGTTCACGCGCAGCTTCGGCATCACATCCGGGTTCAACTGGGCCACCCAGCGGGCGCCGCGTTTGCGGACGAAGATGTCCGGCACGACGTAGTCGGTACCCGCTGAACCAAACCCTACACCTGGATGCGGGTTCAGTCTACGAATGACCTGCTGTGCAGCGCGCAAATCATCGTCGGTTGCGTCGAGCAGCTTGCGCAGCTTGCTGAAGTCGCGTCCTGCCAGGAGCTGCAAGTGCTCGCTCACTATGCGTCGCGCCATGCGCAGGGCCGGCAGTTCCGGCGGCGCGCATTGCCGCGTCAGCATGTCGACCTGGATGCGCAGGCACTCGGCGGCGTTGCGCGCACCCACACCGGGCGGATCGAAGCTGTGCAGCAACGCGAGCGCCGCGGTGAGATCATGAATTTCGAGTCCCGCCTCGGCGGGACACATCTCCAGCAGTTCCTCCAGCGAGGCGCTGAGATAGCCGCGCTCGTCCAAGGCTTCGATCAGCATTTCCACCAGTGCGCGATCGCGGCGCGATGCCCCGGTGACATGCAACTGGCTGCGTAGATGCTCTCGCAGCGTCGGGGCCACCGAGGCCCAGTTCAGGCCGGCGTCGTCGTCATCGCGCTCACCGCGGCTGGGCGCGCCCCAGTCGGCCAGGGGGTCATCGTTGCCGGCCCCGGCCCCTGCCTCGGCGTCGTCGCTGTAGCCGTTCTTGGCCTCCCCGCCATCGCTCGTGCTCGATTGCGTGTTGCTGACGATCGCGCCATCGGAGGCGATGCGCATCGAGGTGGCCAACGGGTCGTCCTCGCGCTCCAGCAGCGGGTTCTCGACCAGCGCCTGCTCCAGCTCCTGGTTGAGCTCGATCGTCGACAGTTGCAGCAGTCGGATCGACTGCTGCAACTGCGGCGTCAGCGCCAGGTGCTGCGAGAGGCGGACTTGGAGGGAGGTCTTCATCGTGGCGCTCGGGGTGTACGCGACGCTTCGCGTCGCACGTGCGCCCCTCGCGGGAAGGCGTTTGCGGTGTACGCGAGGCGTCGCCTCGAACGTGCGCCGCAAACGATTTGATCAGGCGCCCGCCCTTTGGATGGCCGGGCGGTCGGGCGCGGGACAACTGCAACGAGGTGTAGCGCCTGGCTTCGGGTCCGCGCGACGCCCTGCACAGCCAGCCGCAGGCATGAGTTCACAGCGCTACATCCGGAAATGTTCGCCGAGATAGACGCGTCGCACGCTTTCGTTTTCGACGATCTCTTCGGGGCGGCCGGCGGCGAGCACGCTGCCTTCGTTGATGATGTAGGCGTGATCGCAGATGCCGAGCGTCTCGCGCACGTTGTGATCCGTGATGAGCACCCCGATGCCGCGCTCCTTGAGAAAGCGCACGATGCGCTGGATCTCGATCACGGCGATTGGGTCCACGCCGGCAAACGGCTCGTCGAGCAGGATGAAGCGCGGCCGCGAGGCCAGGGCGCGCGCGATCTCCACGCGGCGCCGTTCGCCGCCCGACAGCGAAAGCGCCGGGTTGGTGCGCAGGTGCGTGATCTGCAGGTCATCGATGAGCGTGTCCAGGCGCTGCGCGATCGTGCCTGCGTCGAGCGGCTGCTCGTGCTCGTCGACCTGCAGCTCGAGCACGGCTCGCACGTTCTCCTCGACTGTCAGGCGGCGGAACACCGAGGCCTCCTGTGGCAGGTAGGACAATCCCATGCGCGCGCGTCGGTGGATCGGCAGGTGCGTGATCTCGTTGCCGTCGAGCCGGATGCGGCCGTCGTCGAGCGGCACCAACCCCACCACCATGTAGAAGCACGTGGTCTTGCCGGCGCCATTGGGTCCGAGCAGGCCCACGACTTCGCCGGCTTCCACGCGCAGCGAGACATCGCGCACCACCACCCGGCTGCCGTAGCGCTTCTGCAGGCGGTCGACCTGCAGCAGGCTGCGCTCGGTGCTCGCCGGCGCGGCCGCCTGCACCGGTGCGCTGGACTGGTCGTTGGGCACGGTTACTTCTTTCCGTCGAGCTGCGTGGCGGGCTTCAGCGGCGCCGGCGTCGGCTTGCTACTCGGCACCGGCGCGGGCTCGCGCGGCGCGAGGATGAGTCGAACCCGTCCGTCGCCGCCCTGCGCTTTGCCGCCGTCCACGTTGTAGGTCGCGTTGAGGCTGTCGTACACGATGACCTTGCCGGCCACCTCGTCGCGCGGCTGCTGGTTCTCCAGCCGCTTCCATTGCGCGCGCTCGATGAAACGGACGTTCTCCGTTCGTTCGTCGTATTCGATGCGCTCGGCGTAGCCCTCGACCCACTCTTCGACGCCGGGGCGCGTGGCATCGCGCCGCTGGCGGAAGCTGGCGCGTTGCCCGGGTGCCGCCGTCACCGTGGCTGTGCGGTAGCCCTCGGCGTCCTGCCGCACCTCCATGCGCTCGCCGGCAATCCGCAGCGTGCCGCGCACCAGCACCACGTTGCCGGTGCAGACGCTGGTCTGCTTGAGCTCATCGGTCGTGCACTTGTCGCCCTCGATCAGGGTCGGCTTCTCGCGGTCGGCCTTCTCGGCATGCGCGGGCGGGGTCGGCGCGCCCAGGGCGGCAATGGCGATGCACAACAGCAGCCGATGGATTTGGAGCTTCATGGCGCTTGCCTTGGTTGCCTTTGGCGTCATTGCGGCGACCGCGCAGGCGGCAGGTTGATCTTCACGTCGCCGCGAAACTCGCTGGTGCGCGCGATATTGTCGATTGTCATGCCCCGTTGCGCGCTGATGGTCTGCTCGCCGCGCCGCACGACGACGGGCTGGTCGGTCGAATACTTGTCTTCGTCGGGCTGCGCGAGCAGGTAGGCCGTGTCGGCGCGCAAAGCGGGGACGGAATCCGTCGGCGTGCGCGTCAGCACCACGTCGCCATGCAGATGCACCTTCTCGCCCAGGTTCTCGACGCGCCCGCGCTGTGCCCGCACTTCAACCTGCGGACGGTCGGGCCGCAGGCTCACCAGGCGCGGCAGGCTCAACTCCACGTCGTCGTTTTCGCCAAAGTGGACGAGCTTCTCGGCGAAGAGCTTGTACTGCGCTCGCCCCTGGGCATCGAACTGCGTGACCACCATCTTCTCGGTCTCGAAATCCGGTGAGCCGGGCCGCGCGACATTGATGTTGCTTGGCAGTCGCAGCGACCGCGCATACCAGTAGCTGGTCGCCGTGACGGAACCCAGCAAGAGAATGGCGATGAGCAGGGTGAGCCTGTCTTTCACGTTCCGCTCGCGATGGACGCCGTGCACTTGCGATGTACGCGACCCCGCCGGCCGCACGTGTATCGCAAGTGATTGAACGGGGCGTGCCGCTCGAGGCGGCTCGGCGCTGCGCGCCTGTCCAAGGACCACGCGTTGCGCTGCGCGCAACGCGTGGTGTCGGTGCTGCGCGCAGCGACGCCCTGTCGTCGCGATGGGGCAGGGTCGGTTGCCGACACCGGCGCTCCGAGCCGAGCGCCGGACGCCGTGGGCACGACGCCCGACGTGCTAGTTCCGACACCCGACGCGGCAGGCCCGACGCCCGACGCCCGACGCCCGACGCCCGACGCTTCAAGCATGCAGCTGCCCCTCGGTATGCTTGTCCAGCAGCGCGTCGAACTGGCCTTGGGCGCGGACGACGAACTCGGCCAGTTCGCGCACGGCACCGCGACCGCCGGGGGCGGCGCTGATCCAATGGGAGATAGCCTTGCACTCGGCGCAGGCGTCCGCCACGGTCGCGGCCAGGTGGGCGCGCCGGAGCACGGGCACATCGGGCCAGTCGTCGCCCATGTAGCCGCACCACTCGGCCCGCATGCCGGTGTCGGCCAAGAGCTGCTCGAAGCCGGCGCGCTTGTCGCTCTGGCCCTGGCGCACCAGTTCGATGCCCAGTTCGGCCGCGCGCCGCGCCACGATGTCGCTGCGGCGGGCGGTCAGCAGCGCGACGGCCAGGCCCGCCTCGCGCAGCAGCTTGATGCCGTGGCCATCGCGCACGTCGAATGCTTTCATCAGCTCGCCCTGGGCGCCGATGTACAGGCGCCCGTCCGTCAGCACGCCATCGACGTCGAACACCATCATGCGCAGGTGCGCGGCGCGTTCGGTCGCTGTCATCAGATCACCTTCGCCGCCATCAAGTCCTGCACATGCAGCGCGCCCACGAGACGGCGCCGCGCGTCGACCACAAGCAGCTGGTTGCGATGCCGCGCATCGAGCAGTTGCGCCGCTTCGGCGGCCAGCGCGTCGGGACCGATGGTGAGCGGTGCGCGATTGAACACGTTGCCCAGCGGCAGGCCGCGGATGTCGCCGGCTTGTTCCAGCAGCCTGCGCAGGTCGCCGTCGGTGAAGATGCCGGCCAGCGTGCCGTCGCTTGCCAGCACCGCCGTCATGCTCATCTGTTTCTCGGAAATCTCGTGCACGGCCTGCATCACGCTGGCGGTTGCAGGCACGGCCGGGACACGCTCGCCAGTGCGCATCACGTCGGCCACGCGCAGCAGCAGGCGCCGGCCCAGCGCGCCACCGGGATGCGAGCGCGCGAAGTCCTCGGGGCCGAAGCCGCGCGCATCCAGGCAGGCGATGGCCAGTGCATCGCCCAGTGCGAGCATCGCGGTGGTCGATGAGGTCGGTGCCAGATTCAGTGGGCAGGCCTCTTTGTCCACGTGCACGTCCAGGTGCACGTCCGCGTGACGCGCCAGCGATGACTGCGCGTTGCCGGTCATCGCGACGAGCGGCGTGCCCTCGCGCTTGATAAGCGGCACGATGGTCAACAGCTCCGCCGTCTCGCCGGAGTACGACATCGCGATGAACACATCCTGTCGTGTGACCATGCCGAGGTCGCCGTGCGCCGCTTCGGCCGCATGCACGAAGAGCGACGGCGTGCCGGTGGAGGCCAGGGTGGCCGCCACCTTGCGGCCGATGTGACCGCTCTTGCCCACGCCTCCCACGACGACCCGGCCGCGGCAGGCGAGCAGGAGGTTCACTGCGCGCAGGAAGTTGGCGTCGATGCGTTCGGCCAGTTGCGCCACGGCCTGCGCCTCGATGGCGATCACCTCGCGCGCCAGCTCCAGTGCAGAGGCGGCCGAGGTCGTGGTGGTCGCTGTGGCGGTCATGGCAGGCGGACGTTGCGGTGGTGCGGCTGGCAGGCAACAACGAGCCGCGGGTGCTTGCGCCAGGCGCGAGGACATTGAAGCGAGCGATGATACTCTCGCGCCCTACCGCTGGCACAAACCTTGCTGTGCCGCCCGCGCCCGTGGGCGGGCGAGTCCGGCTGAGCGCACCCACACCAACCATGAGACAGCCGCCGCGATGGCACTCGAACTGACGCTCCTGCTGCTCGCGGCCTCCGTGCTGGGCGTGGTGGTGTTCCGCTTGCTCAATCTGCCGCCGATGCTGGGCTACCTGGTGGTAGGCATCATCATCGGGCCACAGGCGCTGGGCATCGTGCCCGACACGCGCGAGGCGCGCTATCTGGCCGAATTCGGCGTCGTGTTCCTCATGTTCTCCATTGGCCTGGAGTTCTCGCTGCCCAAGCTGCGCAGCATGCGCCGCATCGTGTTTGGCCTCGGCATGGCGCAGGTGGTGCTCACCATCGCCGCGGTGATGGGGGCGGGCTACGTGATGCATCAGTTCCTGTCGCGCTGGTTCGACATCACGCTGGCCGGCGCCTTCGCGCTGGGCGCCGCGCTGGCGATGTCGTCCACCGCCATTGTCATGAAGCTGCTGGCCGAGCGCCTGGAACTGGAGACCGAGCACGGCCGCCGCATCGTCGGCGTGCTCCTGTTTCAGGATCTCGCGGTGGTGCCGCTGCTGGTGATCGTGCCGGCGCTCGCGACCCAGCCGGATCATCTGCCCACCGCGCTCGGCTGGGCGCTGGTCAAGGCGATGGCGATCCTGGGCCTGCTGCTGCTCGGCGGCCAGTGGCTGCTGCGGCGCTGGTTCCATCTGGTGGCCAAGCGTCGCTCGCATGAGCTGTTCATCCTCAACGTGCTGCTGGTGACGCTCGGCCTGGCCTACATCACCGAGCACGCCGGGCTGTCGCTGGCGCTGGGTGCCTTTGTCGCTGGCATGCTGATCTCCGAGACGGAGTACCGGCACCAGGTGGAGGAGGACATCAAGCCGTTCCGCGACGTGCTGCTCGGGCTGTTCTTCATCACGATCGGCATGCTGCTCAACCTGCAGGTCGTGGTCGGGCAGGCGGGCTGGGTGCTGCTGGCCCTGCTGCTGCCGACTGCCTTCAAGCTGCTGCTGGTGATCGGACTGGCCCGGCTGTTTGGCTCCAGCGCGGGCACCGCGATTCGCACGGCGCTGCCGCTGGCCACGGCCGGCGAGTTTGGCTTCGTGCTGCTCAACCAGGCCGGCGGGCTGCAGATCCTCGCACCGGAGGTGCTGCAGGTTGTGCTGGCGGCGATGCTGCTGTCAATGCTGGCCACGCCCTTCCTGATCCAGTACAGCGAGCGCATTGCGCTGCGCTTTGCCAAGAACGAGTGGATGGCGCGCTCCCTGGAACTGACCCAGGTCGCCACCCGGTCGATGGCGGCGGAACGGCACGTCATCATTTGCGGCTACGGCCGCAGCGGGCAGCATCTGGCGCGCATGCTGAGCCAGGAGGGCATCGCCTACGTCGCGCTGGACCTCGACCCCGATCGGGTGCGCGAGGCTGCTGCGGCCGGTGATTCTGTCGTCTACGGCGATGCCGCGCGCAAGGAAATGCTGATCGCCGCGGGCGTGGCGCGCGCCGCGGCGCTGGTGGTCAGCTACAACGACGCGCACTCTGCGCTCAAGGTCATTCACTTCGCGCACGAGCTTGCGCCGCAGCTGCCGATTATCGTGCGCACGCAGGACGACACCGACCTGGACCGCCTGCTCGCCGCCGGCGCCACCGAGGTTGTGCCCGAGATTTTCGAGGGCAGCCTGATGCTCGGGTCGCATGCGCTTGTGCTACTCGGCGTGCCGGTGACGCGCGTGATCAAGCGCGTGCGCGAGGCGCGCGATTCGCGCTACCGGTTGCTGCGCGGCTACTTCCACGGTGCGGATGACGCCTCCGACTTCGACGACGCTGGTCACGAGCGCCTGCACTCGATTTCCATCGGCACCGGCTCGCCGGCGGCTGGCCGGGCCCTGAGCGAACTCAACCTGCAGGGCGTGGGGGCTGTGGTCACCGCGATCCGCCGCCGCGGTATCCGCGGCGCCGACCCCACCGACGACACGGTGCTGCTTGAAGGCGATGTCGTGGTCTTGCGCGGTCTGCCCGAGGCGCTCGAGCGGGCCGAAGAGCGACTGTCGCTGGCCTCATGACGCACCACATGCGGCTCGGACGCCGTGCCCTGTTGCTGGCGGCAGCCGGCGCAGCCGTCCTGCCTGCGCGCGCCGACACGGCAGCCCTGCGCGTCGCCTTCGCCGCCGGTGGCGCCGCGTTGCTTTTGCGCCATGCGCAGACCGAGGCGGGCATCGGCGACCCGCCCGGCTTCCGGCTGGATGACTGCCGGACCCAGCGCAACCTTTCCGAGGCAGGCCGCGCGCAGGCACGTCGTGCCGGCGAGGCGTTGGCCGCGCTGCGGCTGAGGGTCGACGAGCTGCGCTCATCGCGCTGGTGCCGCTGCATTGACACCGCGCGACTGATGTTTCCCGGGCGTGAGGTGACCGTGCTCGAGTCGCTGAACTCGTTTTTCGAGGACCGGTCACGCGCAGCCGCGCAGACCGCGGCGCTACGCAGCTACCTCTCGCAACTGCCGCCCCGCAATGCCGTGTTGGTCACCCATCAAGTGAATGTATCGGCCCTTGCAGGTGTGGGCGTGGCGATGGGCGAGGGTGTGGTGCTGCGGATGGAGGCTGGCACGCCGCGCGTGCTTGCCCGCGTCGCGCTGGGCTAGCCAGCGCCCGGCGCCCAGCGCTTGAGCACGGCGGCGAGCTGCTCGCGGCGCACCGGTTTGGCCAGGTAGTCGTCCATGCCCGAAGCGAGGCAGCGCTCGCGGTCGCTGGCCATCGCGTTGGCGGTTAACGCCACGATCGGCAGGCGGGGACTGCCGCGCTCGGCTTCACGTCGGCGCCATTCGCGGGTGGCGTCCAGCCCGTCGAGCATCGGCATCTGCACATCCATCATCACCAGGTCGTAGGGGTTGGCTTCCAGCGCGGCCAACGCCTCCTCGCCGTCGGCCGTGCAGACGACCTCGGCGCCAAGAGAAAGCAGCATTTCGCGCGCGACGAGTTGATTGATCGCGTTGTCGTCGACCAGGAGGACGCGGGCACTGCTGGACACGAGTCTCACCGGACTGAGCGGGCGCTACCCCCGGCCGGCGCCGGCCCAGGGTGAAGTGGAGGCGCGTTCACGTGGTTGGTGGGCCGAGAAGGTTTGGCTGGCGGAGCAGGGCTTGGTGACGCGTGGCGGCTGCCTCCTGCAGCAGCCTCGACCGATTTAAGCGGAGATCTTGCCCGGCATCGACAACCTCAAATCGAGAAAGTGGACCTTTTTTGCGTGTCTTGACATCGCTTTGGACCGCTCAGCAGACCAAGATAGCTGACCTGGTCAAACTGCCTTGCCTGGCGGGCTGCGCCGCAGGACCTGCGCCAGGTAGCGCCCAGTGTGGCTCACAGAGGTGGCGGCGATCGTCTCGGGCGGGCCGGCAGCCACGATGCTGCCGCCTCCGGCGCCGCCTTCCGGGCCGATGTCGATCACCCAGTCGGCAGTCTTGATCACGTCGAGGTTGTGTTCGATCACCACCACTGTATTGCCAGCGTTGCGCAGCTGGTGCAGCACCTCGAGCAGCAGTGCGATGTCGTGAAAGTGCAGGCCGGTGGTCGGCTCGTCCAGGATGTACAAGGTGCGCCCTGTGTCGCGCTTTGAAAGCTCCAGCGAGAGCTTCACGCGCTGCGCCTCGCCGCCCGACAGCGTGGTGGCGCTCTGGCCGAGCTTGACGTAGCCCAGGCCCACGTCGAGCAGTGTGCGCAGCTTGCGCGCCAGCGTGGGCACGGCGCTGAAGAAAGACGCCGCGTCATCGACCGTCATGTCGAGCACCTGCGCGATGTTCTTGCCTTTGTAAAGCACTTCGAGCGTCTCGCGGTTGTACCGCTGCCCATGGCAGCTGTCGCAAGGCACGTAGACGTCGGGCAGGAAGTGCATCTCGACCTTGATCAGACCATCGCCCTGGCAGGTCTCGCAGCGTCCGCCCTTGACGTTGAAGGAGAAGCGTCCGGAGTCATAGCCGCGCTCGCGCGCGGTCGGCGTCTCGGCATAGAGCTCGCGGATCGGCGTGAACAGGCCCGTGTACGTGGCGGGATTGGAGCGCGGCGTGCGACCGATCGGGCTCTGGTCGACCGTGATGATCTTGTCGAAGTGTTCCTGCCCATCGAGCGAGACGAACGGCGCCGGCTGCTGCGCCGAGCCGTACAGGCTGCGCGCAATCGCGGCAGCCAGCGTGTCGTTGACCAGCGTGCTCTTGCCGGAGCCTGACACACCGGTGACGCACACCAGCAGTCCGACCGGGATCTCGAGGTTGACCTGCTGCAGGTTGTTGCCGCTGGCGCCGCCGAGCTTGAGCCAGTGCAGGCCCGGCTGCGTGCGCGCGTGCGGCACGGCGATGGCCTGGCGCTGTGACAGATAGGCACCGGTGAGCGAGTCAGGGTGCCGCTCGATGTCCTCGGGAGAGCCTTGCGCGATCACTTCGCCGCCATGCGCACCCGCGCCAGGCCCCATGTCGACCACATGATCGGCCGCGCGGATCGCATCCTCGTCGTGCTCGACCACCAGCACCGTGTTGCCCAGATCGCGCAGGCGCTTGAGCGTGGCGATGAGCCGGTCGTTGTCGCGCTGGTGCAGGCCGATCGAAGGCTCGTCGAGCACGTACATCACGCCCGTGAGCCCGCTGCCGATCTGCGAGGCGAGGCGGATGCGCTGCGACTCGCCGCCCGACAGCGTGTCGGCGGCGCGATCGAGCGAGAGATACGATAGCCCCACGTCGTTGAGGAAGTGCAGCCGGTCGCTGATCTCGCGCACGATGCGCAGGCCGATTTCGGCCTTGCTGCCCGCCAGTCGCAGCGTGTCGAAGTAAGCCTGCGCCGCATTCAGCGGCGCGTGTTCGATCTCGTAGATCGCGCGCTTCTGTGCTCCGTCGCCCACGAACACGAAGCGCGCCTCGCGCTTCAGGCGCGAGCCGTCGCAGGCGGGGCAGGGGCGCACGCTGCGGTACTTGGCGAGTTCCTCGCGCACCGCCTGCGAGTCGGTCTCGCGATAGCGCCGTTCCATGTTGTTCAGCACACCCTCGAACGCGTGCAGCCGCTGCATCTTGCGGCCCTTCTCGCTCACGTAGATGAAGGGCAGGGTCTCCTCGCCGGTGCCGCGCAGAACCCGCTCGCGAAAGCGCTTGGGCAACGCGTCCCACGGCGACTCCAGGCTCTGCTTGTCGTGCTTGGCGAGCGCCGTGAGCATGTTGAAGTAATAGGGATTGCGCGCGTCCCAGCCGGGTATGGCGCCCGTGGCCAGCGTCAGCTCCGGATGCGTCACCACGCGCGCGCCGTCGAAGAACTCGCTGGTGCCCAGGCCATCGCAGGTTGGGCATGCGCCCATCGGGTTGTTGAAGCCGAAGAGGCGCGGCTCGAGCTCCGCCAGCGAATAGCCGCAGATCGGGCAGGCGAACTTGTTGGAGAACACCGTCTCGGTGCCGTCGTCGGTGTCCAGCAGCAGTGCGCGCCCCTGCGCGATGCGCAGCGCGGTCTCGAACGACTCGGACAGGCGCTGTCGCACCTCGGGCCGCACCTTCAACCGGTCGACCACCACGTCGATCGAGTGCTTCTCGTTCTTGGCGAGCCTGGGCAGCGTGTCGACGTCGACGATCGCGCCATCGACGCGAAAGCGCACGAAGCCTTGGGTCTGCAGATCGTCGAACAGCTCCTCGAAGCTGCCCTTGCGCTCGCGCACCACGGGCGCCAGCAACACCAACTTGCTGTCCACCGGCCGCGCGAGCGCGGCATCGACCATCTGCGACACGCTCTGCGCCGCCAGCGGATGCTGTGGATGGTCCGGGCAGTACGGCGTGCCCACGCGCGCGTACAGCAGCCGAAGGTAGTCATGGATTTCCGTCACCGTGCCCACCGTGGAGCGCGGGTTGTGCGAGGTCGCCTTCTGCTCGATCGAGATCGCCGGGCTCAGGCCCTCGATGTGATCGACATCCGGCTTCTCCATGAGCTGGAGAAACTGGCGCGCATACGCCGACAGCGACTCCACATAGCGGCGCTGGCCCTCGGCGTACAGCGTGTCGAACGCCAGCGAGCTCTTGCCCGAGCCCGACAGACCCGTGATCACGACCAGCCGGTTGCGCGGCAGGTCCAGATCGATGTTCTTCAGGTTGTGGGTGCGGGCACCGCGGATGCGGATCGTTTCCATGGCGGGCAAGGCTGATGCTGTCAAGTGCGCTTCAAGGCGAACCGTGCACTCTAGCCGATCCGCCAAATCTGATCAGCCCGCCGCCAAGTAACTCGCGCAAGCTGCGGTAGGTTCGAAGTCACCTGACGCGCGCCGCGGTACGCAGCCAGATGCGCGCGTCAGTAAGATCGATGTCCATGTCCCTTGCCCCACAAGCGGGCGCCCTGCCATCCGGCATGTCGGGCGCCGAGATCCGCGCCACCGCCACGCTGACGGTGATCGCTTCGTTGCGCCTGCTCGGACTGTTCCTGATCCTGCCGGTGTTCGCGGTGCACGCCGAGCAGCTGCCCGGGGGCAGCAACACGGCGCTCATCGGCCTGGCGCTGGGCATCTATGCGGCCACGCAGGCGATGCTGCAGATCCCGTTTGGCGTGGCCAGCGACAAGCTGGGTCGCAAGCCGGTCATCGTCGCGGGCCTGGTGCTGTTTGCGCTGGGCAGCTTCGTCGCCGCCGCGGCCACCGACCTGTGGATGACCATCATCGGTCGCGCGCTACAGGGCGGCGGCGCGATCTCCGCGGCGGTCTCCGCCTTCATCGCCGACTCCACGCGCGACGAGCATCGCACCAAGGCCATGGCCGCGCTGGGCATGTCGATCGGCCTGGTGTTCGCGTTGTCGCTGGTCGCAGCACCCCCGCTGTACACCGTGATCGGCATGAGTGGCCTTTTTGCGCTCACGGGCGTGCTGGCGCTGGCGGCCATCCCGCTGGTGCTCTGGGGCGTGCCGACGGCGCCGCGGCGCCCGACCGGGCTGCAGGCCGACAAGGCGCACTGGACCGCGGTGGTCTTCGCGCCCGAGCTGCTGCGCTTGAACTTCGGCATCTTTGCGCTGCACGCGGTGCAAATGGCGCTGTTCATCGTCGTGCCGGCGATGCTGATCGAGCGGGGGCTGGCGCTGCCCAACCACTGGTGGGTGTACCTGCCGGTGGTGCTCGCGTCGTTCTTCTTCATGTTGCCGCCGCTGATCACCGCCGAGCGCCGCGCGCGCATGCGGCCGGTGATGCTGGGCGCGATCGTGGTGCTCGCGCTGGTGCACCTGGGCCTGGGCTGGGCCGCGCCGAGCCTGGCGCTGCTCGTGATCTGGCTGTTGCTGTTCTTCACGGCGTTCAATCTGCTCGAAGCCTGCCTGCCGTCGCTGGTGTCGCGCCGTGCGCCGCCGGATGCCAAGGGACTGGCGCTGGGCGTCTACAACACCACGCAGGCCGTCGGCCTGTTCGTCGGCGGTGCGCTGGGCGGGCTGGTGGTCCGCCAAGGCGGCGCCGCTGCGGTCTTCGCGGTGGGCGCCCTGACCATGCTGGCCTGGCTGGCGGTGGCCTGGCGCATGCAGGAATTGCCGCTGCCGCAGCAGCGCAAGCCGCAGCCGGCCGGCTGACGATGCACCTGCCCGGCCCGGGCCGGGCCAGTATCATTGACGGTCAATCTTGGCGCTGCGACCGCTCGACCGCTCGCGGTGCAGTCCCTGAGAACATCCCCGCGAGGAGAGCGCGATGGCGTCCATCAACAAAGTCATCCTGATCGGCAACCTGGGCCGCGATCCCGAGACCCGCTACACGGCGGACGGGGCGGCGATCACGAACGTGTCCATCGCCACGACTGACAGTTGGAAGGACAAGGCTTCCGGCGAGAAGAAAGAGGTGACCGAATGGCACCGCGTCGTGTTCTTCGACCGTTTGGCGGAAGTGGCGGGTGAGTATCTGCGCAAAGGCTCGCAGGTCTATGTCGAGGGCCGGCTGCAGACGCGCAAGTGGACCGACAAGGAAGGCCAGGAGCGCTACACGACTGAGATCCGTGCCGACCGGATGCAGATGCTGGGCTCACGCCAGGGTGCTGGTGGCGGCATGGGCGCGCCCGACATGGATGAGGCACCGGCACCGCGTCAGTCCAGCGGCGGCGGGGCCCGACCGGCCAGCAAGCCGGCCGCCAACATTGCCGACATGGACGACGACATCCCGTTCTAGCCCGGCCCGCCATCTGCTGCATTTCTAGGCGGCCGTCGCTCGG
This sequence comes from Burkholderiales bacterium, assembly GCA_020248785.1. Lineage (GTDB taxonomy): Bacteria > Pseudomonadota > Gammaproteobacteria > Burkholderiales > Burkholderiaceae_F > JALHMQ01. The sequence goes on from JADCGX010000229.1 coordinate 19,879, forward strand.
CGGTTGATCCTCACCCGGATCAACCGCCCGGCGCGACCGCTGGCCCAACCTGACCGACCCACCGCGTCATGGATCGCGATCCTGCGCTTGCTGAACTCGCCCGCCTCCGCTGGGCCGCCGCCGCCGTGGTCGGCTGGCTGGTGCTCGCCACTGCGGCGCTCGGGCTGGCGGCGCTCGCGCTGCTCTACGCGCCCTATGACCTTGACTCCTCGGCCTACCAGATCGTGCTGTGCGTGACCGGCGGCGGCTTTGGCGCCGGGCTCGGCGCCTTGCTCTCGGTGGTCACGTTGATCAGCCGCGGCTGGGAGCTGGGCGATGGTACGCGCCGCCCGCTGCAGGGCGACGGCGCGCGCTTTGCCGGCCGCTTGGTCCCGATGTATGCGGTGCGGCCACTTTTCGGTGCCGCCGTGGGGCTCATCACCTACTTCCTGCTGCTGGGGCTGCTGCTCGTGGTGCTGGCCAGCGGCAGCGATCTCGCCTTCGAGCCCATGGGCCTGCTGTCGGTCACGCTGCTGGCAGGCTTCTTCGCCCAGGCCTTCCTTGAGCGCACGCGCCGGATGTTCGATGCGTTCTTCGGCCGCACCGCGCCGGCCGCGCGCGCACCAGTGCCCGCTGCGCCGCCGTCAGTCGTGCAGCAGCCGCAGCAGCTCGGCCTGCACGGCGGGGCCGCTGGCGATGAGCGAGGGTGATGCCAGCGGATCGCCGCCGGTCCAGCTCGTGACCACGCCACCCGCGCCTTCGATCACCGGCACGATCGCGGCGACGTCCCAGTAGGCGAGTTGCGGGTCGAGCATCACGTCGGCGCCGCCGGTGGCCAGTGCAAAGTAGCCAAAGCAATCGCCCCAGGTGCGTGCCAGCTTGGCGCGCCTGAGGACCGCGCCGATGCGCCCGGTGTTGGCGGCCTTCTGCTCGCCGATGTCCGGCATGCTCGTCAGCAGCACGGTCGCGTCCTGCAAGCGGCTGCACGGCCGCATCCGCACGGGGCGCGTGCTGCCATCGCGCGCTGTCAACCTGGCACCACCCGCGTGGCCGATCACCGACACATGGGCGGCGGGATGGGCAATGCAGCCCAGCACCGGCCGATAGCCGTCGCCGTCACTGCGCTCGAGCGCGATCAGCGTGCCGAAGAGGAAACAGTTGGTGATGAACGCGCGCGTGCCGTCGACCGGATCGAGCACCCAGCGATAACGGTTGCCCGGCGCGCCGTCCTTGGTGCCGAACTCCTCGCCCAAAATGGCGTGGTCCGGATAGCGCGCCTCGATCCGACGCCGCAGTTGCTCCTCGGCGCCACGGTCGGCCTGCGTCACGGGCGAGGCATCGGCCTTGTCGATCACGGCCGTGCCCGTCATGAACAGCGGCTGGATCACGCTGCCGGCCACGCCGATGAGCTCGTGCATGAAGGGCAGGAACTCCTGCGCTTCGTCCGCACCCAGCGCCGCGCCGTAGCGGGTCGCCGTCACGCTGCCCGCCTTGTCGCGCTGCTCACGCGAGCCGCGATCGCCAGGTAATGCGCCATCCGCGGCGTGCGCTTGCCTGCGACCTTGGCGGTGTCGTCCCACAGCCGCACGCGCACGGCGTCGGCGGCATGCGGCTGTGCGATGAAGGCATCGGCCTCGCGGTCGCTGAACACGCCGCCCTGCAACCGCAGGCTGCGCTTGGAGTCCGCTGACAACGCGTCGAGGTACTGCGGCCCGCTCATCTGGCCGCCATGCGCGCGGTCCCCGCGCGCGCACAGGTAGCGCTTGGCATTGACGTGCAGGCGAATGGGCGTCAGCACGTCCTCGCCGAAGAGCTCGCGCAGGCGAGGCAGCGCGACGACTTCATGCCGGTCGTCAATGCCGCGCAGCGTCGGCGACTCGCCCTGATCGTTGATCAGATGGCCGATGTCGTGCAGGAAGGCTGCCGTGACCAGCGCCTCGCTCGCGCCGGCTTCCTCCGCGAGCAGCCCGCTTTGCAGCGCGTGCTCCAGTTGGGTCACCGGTTCACCGGCGTACGCGCGGTCGCCAAGGCCGGCGAACAGCCGGTCGATGTCGTCAATGGAGAAGGGCATGGGTCGGAAGTTGTCGATCAGGGAAGGGGGCTGCACGCGGGGCGAGCGCTGTCATTCCCAGGGCAACGAATAGGTCTTGGTGTTGGTGAACGACTTCATCGCCTCCAGCACGCCTTCCTTGTGCCCGAGCCCAGAATCCTTGATGCCACCGAAGGGCGTCAATTCAAGCCGGTAGCCAGGCACTTCGCGCACGTTGACCGTGCCGACGTTCAGTTCCCGCACCAGGCGCGTGATGACATCGAGCCGGTTGGTGCACACGGCCGAGGACAGGCCGTAGGCGGTGGCGTTGGCGATGGCGATGGCCTCGTCGAGGCTGCCGAAGGCGATCACGGGTGACACGGGGCCGAAGGTTTCCTGCTTGACGAGTGGCATGTCCGGCGTCACGGCATCGACGACCGTGGGCGAGTACAGCGCGCCGCGGCGCTGGTTGCCGTGGAGCAGCCGCGCGCCGCGTGCCACCGCATCGCGTACGCGCGACTCGAATTCGGTGGCCGCGGGCTCGTCGATCACCGTGCCCATGTCGGTCGCCGGGTCGAGCGGATCGCCGTGTCTCACCGCGCGGGTCTTCTCCAGCAGCCGTTCGACAAAGCCGTCGTGCACGCTCGCGTGCACCAGCATCCGCTTGACCGCCGTGCAGCGCTGGCCCGAATTCTTGTACGAACCACTTGCGGCCAGCGTGGCGGCCTCATCGAGATCGGCGTCGTCCATCACGATGATCGGGTCGTTGCCGCCCAGTTCCAGCACCTGCCGCTTGTAGACGGCCTTGGCGGCGATGTATTTCCCGATCGGCACGCCACCGGTGAAGGTCACCAGATCGACGTCGGCGTGCGTGAGCAGCTCGTCGGCGATCTCGCGCGGGTCGCCGGTGACGACACTGAGCATGGGCCCGGGCAGGCCAGCTTCGTACAGGACGTCGGCGAGCAGGTAGGCCGCCAGCGGCGTCTTCTCGCTAGGTTTGAGAACGATCCGGTTGTTGGTCGCCACACTGGGCGCGACCTTGTGGATCACCTGGTTCAGCGGGTGGTTGAACGGCGTGATCGCCGTGATGACGCCCTGCAAGGGCTCGCGCAGCGTGTAGACCTTGCGGCTCTTGCCATGCGCCGTGAGGTCGCAGGAAAACACCTGGCCGTCGTCGACCAGCGCCTGGTTGGCGGCAAACAGCAGCACGTCGCTGGCGCGGCCCACCTCGTACAGCGTGTCCTTCAGGCACAGCCCCGATTCGAGCGTGATGAGCCGTGCAATCTCCGCGCGCCGCCCGGCGATGATCTCGCCTGCCTTCATCAGGATCCGGTGCCGCTCGAAGCGTGTCAGCGTCGGCTTGTACCGCCGCGCCAGGTCGATCGCGCGGCGCACATCGTCCACCGTCGCCTTGGGGACCGTGGCGACGACTTCGTTGGTGTACGGATAGCGCACCTCGATCACGCGCTCGCGGGCGAGCTTCTCGCCGGCGATGCACAGGCGCGCGTTCTTCACGGGCGGCATTGGCGCGTTCATCGCTATCTCCTATTGCTCTTGCGCGTGGTTCAGCGCCAGATCAAATGCGTCGAAGTTGCGCCAGCGCCGGCTACAGTCCAGGCCCTTGATCGGCCGGTTGATGATGAGCGGCACGCGCTGCTCGGACATGCCGCCGTGCGAGCGCAGTGGCAGCTCCAATGCGCCGAGGTCGTGCTTGGCCTTGCTCGTGCCCAGCACGACGTTGCGTTCCGACACAACAACGAGGTCGCCAATGCGGTCGGCGGGTAGCTCAAAGCGGGCCGCCGCATCGTCGCGCGTCAGCACCGCCTCGATGCCCCAAGTCGCGCGCAGCTTGGAGCGCACGGCCTCGATGTCCTCGGCCGGTAGGTAGATCGTGGCAAACGAGCCCAGCGCACCGTGGTGCACGACGTACGGGTCCGTGATCGGCAGGATCACGCGGCTGCGGTTCGTGTCCAACCAGCCATCGAGCGTGTCCTGCAGGTAGATGACATTGGGGCTCGCGTCGAGTTTGACCTTGGCGTTCATGCCGTGGTCGGCGGTCAGCGCGATCACGCAGCCCGCCGCGTCGAGCTGCGACAGATACCCGTCCATCATGGCGTAGAACGCGTTGGCAGTGTCGTCGCCCGGCGCGTGCTTGTGCTGGATGTAGTCGGTGGTCGACAGGTACATCACGTCCGGCCGCCGGGTCTGCATCAACCTCACGCCGGCGGCGAACACGAACTCAGACAACTCCGCGCTGTACACGCTCGGCACCGGCATGCCGACGAGCGGCAGCACGCCCTCGATGCCGTTCTCGGCCACCGTCACCTGGTCCGCCTTCTCGGCGGAAAAGCAGATGCCCGTCATCTGGTGGCCCAGCAGCTTGCGCAGCTTGTCCTTGGCCGTCACCACGGCGACCGATGCGCCTGCATCGGCCAGCTTGGCGAGCAAGGTGGGCGCACGCAGCCACTTGGGGTCGTTCATCATGACCTCGGTGCCGGTGGCCGTGTCGAACAGGTAGTTGCCGCAGATGCCGTGCACCGAGGGCGGCGCACCGGTCACGATCGACAAGTTGTTGGGGTTGGTGAAGCTGGGGACCACGCAATCGGCCACCAGCGCCGTGCCCTCGGCCAGGACCCGCTTCATCCACGGCATCTTGCCGGCCGCCACGGCCTGCGCGATGTAATCGGGCTCGCAACCGTCCACGCACACCACCACGGCGGGTGAGATGGGAACCGCGTAGCGGCGACCGTTGACTTCGACTGTGCTCATATTCCATCTCCCGCCCGTGCGGCTGAGGGCGCCGCGCCGTGTCATGCACGCCGGCCTCGGCGCGCCGCTCGACGCCGGCTCCAAACTTTCTTTGGACCAATGCTGTTCAGCTAGGCAGGTGCGTCGTCCGCTGCGCAGGCGGAGGCTTGCCTAAAGAGATCACCGGGCCTGCCGCCTGCGCGGGAAAAACGGGTCGGCCGCGCTGAACAGGGTTGAATCCAGATCTGCTTCAGACCCGGCTCAAGGCCGAAGTGTAGGCAAGCGGCGCTGCCGCGGCCCAATGCGGCTTGGTCAGCCGGGCGCGCCGGCCAGCAGCAGGGCAAGACGCTGGCGCACGCGCACGAACGCCGATGCGCCGGCGGCCCGCGCCAGCAGCGTGTCGAGATCCTCGCCCCCGGCTTTGAGAAGCCCGATCAGGCGGATGAAGTGCTCGGTCAGTCGCGGGTCGAACTGTTTGCCGCCGAGGTAGGCGATCTCGCTCAGCGCGATCTCGACCGGGTAGGCCGGCCGGTAGGCGCGCGGGTGGGTCATCGCATCGAAACTGTCGGCCAGGGCCACGATGCGCGCCGCCACCGGAATCGCCTCATGGGACACGTCGGCCGGGTAGCCGGGGCCGTTCCACCAGGCGTGGTGATATTGCATCACTTCCTGTGCCATGCGCGCCTCATCGCCTTCCAGATCGCGCAACATTTCGGCGCCGACGTGCGTGTGGCGGCGCACCAGATCCCATTCGCGTTCGCGCAGGCGGCCCGGGCGCAGCAGCACGCCGTCCGGCACGGCCAGCTTGCCCAGGTCGTGCAGGCGCGCGGCCAGTTCCAGCGACACGCAAAAGCCGTCGTCGTAACCGGCGGCCTCGGCCAGCAGCGCCGACAGCCGCCCCACCCGGTAGCAATGCTCGCCGCTGGGGTCTTCGCGCAGCTCCGCCACCACCGCCAGCCGCTCGATCAGCTCCATGCGCGCGCGCTTCATTTCGATCTCGGCGGCGCGCGCGCGCAGCACGCTGGCGCGCCGCTCCAGCAGGGTCTCCGGCGCCAGCCGCGGCGGATGCCCCAGCGCCAGCCGCTGCAGGTGCTTGCTCTGGCGCACTCGCAGCGCATCCTGCTGCGCCTTGCGCGTGTGTACGACCAGCTCGCGCAGGACGATCATGGCCTTGTCGGGTTCGTTGGCGCGCTCGTAGGCCAGCGCGAGCGCGTTCAGCGCGTCGCGCAGC
>JADCGX010000023.1 GCA_020248785.1 Burkholderiales bacterium
GGGCAGACAGCAGCCGGCGGTGTGGGCGCCAGTCGCCCGGCGTCAAGCCGGTCTCCACCAGGAACAGGCGCGAGGCATTGCGCATCGACAGCCCGGCCGCTGCGGCTAACTCTGCGAGTCCCAACGGGCAGGCCGGGTCGGCCAGCACTGGCGCCACCATGCGACGCAGCCGCGCGTCGCGGGGCTCGGGCAAATGCAGCGATGGGATCTCGTGGGTGAGCAGCTCGGTGGGCAACTGGTCCAGCAGCACCCGCATCAACCGCGCGGCCGGGCCCTGTTGGGGGTAGTCGCCACCCAGTGGCGCAGCCGCCTGCAACAGCTCATTCAGCAGTGCACTCACGGCCACCACCGCCGGCCGGGTCGGCAGGCCCGCGCGGCGGCTGATGTAGACCGTATTCAGCCGGTACCCCCGACGCGACGACACACAGTGGCGCTCACCTGGCGGCATCCAGACGGCCCGCTGCGGCGGCACCACCCAGTGACCGGAGTTCGTCTGCACCGTCACCACGCCTTCGCTTGCGTGGATCAACTGCGCGCGGCGGTGCGCATGCCAGTCGCCCGTGCCCGGCTTGAACCGCACCGACAGCACCACAGCTTTGCGCGGTGTTGTGTCGGGGTCGGAGTCGTGTTGCATCGAGTTCCTCTGGCGCAAATGACGAACTGCTCGCAAATATCTCTGCGCTCTCGCACGGAGCCTGACGCGCGACGCCAGGTCTGGGGCGCTCAAGCGCACCTGCGTCGGCGCTAGTTGGGCACCCCCTGTCACGCACGTCCCTGCCTTGCTCCAAGTTGGCTATTTTGACCGATAAGCTGTCTTGGATCGCCGAGTCGGGCCGCCCGTGCCACGGCACAGTACGGGCTCTGCGCTCCCCCTCACAAAAGGAACCACCATGGTCAACAAGTTCACCGCCATGGCTACCGCCGCTGCGCTCGCAACCGCAGTGATCGGCGTAGCCGCGGCATCGCCCGCCACTCAGGTCCACGTGCACACCTCCGACGCGGCCGGCTTCAACACCAACAGCGTCTGGATCGATGACGGCCGGGAGGTCACCGTGGTCGACAGCCAATTCACCCCCGCCCTGGCGCGCGCCTTGGTGGCCGACATCGGCCGTCAGACCCGATCACCGATCACGCGCGTGATCGTTACCCACCCCAACCCGGACAAGTTCAACGGCCTGTCGGTGTTCCACGAGGCCGGCGCCGTCAGTATCTCCACAGCCGCCACGGCTGCGCAGATGCCCGGCGTGCATGCCTACAAGCAGTACTTCTGGGTCAACATTGCCAAGGTCTTCACCGCAGACACCTACCCGCGCCTTGAATTGCCCAAGCGAACCTTTAGCGGCAAGCTGGTGGTGGATCTAAAGAACGGCGACACGCTCAGCCTCATCGAACTGGCGCAAGGCGGCGTGAGCGGCACGCAAACCGTGGTTCGCATCGACTCGACCGGCGACCTCATCGTGGGCGACCTCGTGGCCAACCGCACCCACGCCTGGCTCGAAGGCGGCGTGGATACCGGCAAGCCCGTGTTCAACCTCGCCGCCTGGCGCGCCAGCCTGCAGCAATTGTCCGGGCTGGCCCAGGGCCATGCACAGGCCCGGCTGTTCGCTGGCCGTGGGCCGGTGCTGCCGGTAGCCCAGGCCGTGCAGGCCCAGCTCGACTACCTGAAGCGGGCCGAATCAGCCGTGACCGCCGAGGAAGCCGCACTGGGCGCCCGCCGCACTGACCTCTATGACGCCGCCAAGCAAGGTCCTTCGATCGCCCGCATCCAGGGCGCGCTCGCAACTGACTTCCCTGACTACGCCATGCCCGACTTGGTGGGCTACAGCCTGTACGGCTGGCTTGCCACGCGCGGACGATGAGTTCCATGCGGCTGCTCATCATTGGGGCTCAGAGGCACGTTGGCGCCCTTGTTGGCGGAGGCCGCGCTCGCGTAGGGCCATGAGGAGCTGGGCTGGAACCATCGTGCGGCCGGCGCGCGTCAAGGCAGTTGTCGCCTGAGTCATGCGGCTGATCGCTGTATTTCGATCTGATCCGTGGCGGCCGGTGCGATCACTTCATCGCGTTCCGGGTTGAGCGTGACCACGTCGATGCGCGACCAGTTACGGGTATGCCGTGCCCAGCGGCGTGGATTGCGTGCCCGCGCGTCGAGGTACACGGCGTGACGCTGCCGCAGGATGTCGCCGTCGATGCCGTCGTGCCGATCCGCGGGGCTCACGTAGCGGATGCCGCTGTGCAGATGGTCGTGGTTGTACCAACGCACGAAGCGGCCCGCCCACCGGCGCGCGGCCTCGAGATCGGCGAACCCCTTGGCCGGGAACTCCGGTCGGTACTTGGCGGTGCGGAACAGGCTTTCGACGAACGCATTGTCGTCGCTCACTCGGGGCCGCGAGTACGAGGGTTTGATCCGCGGCCAATCAGCATCGCAAACACTGTGGTCGCCTTGAACGTCGCGCCGTTGTCGCCGTGCAGGACCGGCTTGGTCTTCACCGCGTGGATTCCTTCGGCGAGCGCAGTGCGCTTGAGCAGCTGCGCGGCGTGCTGCGAGTCGTCGGTCTCGTGCACCTCGAAGCCCACGACCTTGCGGCTGAAGGCGTCCAGGATCAGGTACAGGTACAACCGCCGGCCGGCGAGCTCGGTGGGCAGATACGTCAGATCCCAGCACCAGAGCTGCCGCGGGGCCGTGGCCACGTGCGTGGTCGGTGGCCGCTGCGGGCGCGGCGGCTTCGCGCGGCCGCGATGACGGTTCTGACCGTGAGCGCGCAGCACTCGCTGGAAGCTCGCGAATAGGAATTTCAAACGACATTTCCCGCGAGTTGGCACCGTATTCCCCGTACTTTGAGCGGTCAACCGCGCGCTCCCAGGCGATCAATCCCCCCTTGCACTGAC
>JADCGX010000230.1 GCA_020248785.1 Burkholderiales bacterium
CCACTCGAGGTAGTCCAGGCAGTCGGCATCAGTTCGAAACCAGGATTGAAACTCCCCGAGTGACCTTGGGTAGTGCTCCCCTGCTCGGTGAATATCCATCCACAGAAATCTACCGCTCGGTCCGGTTAAATGGAGAGCCCTTGAACAATCCAAGCGGCGGTCGATCACCGATTTGGAACTGCTCCGCAGTTGCGGGAATCACCCGGAAAGCCGCGCCAATACTCGATCTGCGCGGTTCCACAGCAATGACAACTGCGGTTGTTGGGATAAATCGAAAGTGCTCTAGCTTGCGCGGCAAGCTAAGGGATCTGCGCCGACGGCATGTAGCGCAGGATCGCCGCGGCGCGTCCGTCGAGGTAGGGACCGCTGCGCAGGCGACCATAGCGTTTGGGGCTGGGCAAGAACGCCGCCATGCGCGCAGCCTGCGCGGGACCGAGCTGCTGCGCGCTGATACCAAAGTACAGCCGTGCCGCCGCCTCGGCACCGAACACGCCCTCACCCCACTCGACCACGTTCAGGTAGACCTCAAGGATGCGGCGCTTGTCCCAAAGCGTCTCGAGCATGGTGGTGATGACGAGTTCCTGCGCCTTGCGCACGTAGCTGCGCTCGCTGGACAGGAACAGGTTCTTGGCGAGCTGCTGCGAGATCGTGCTGCCGCCGCGGGCCGGGCGGCCACGCTTGCGGTTGTCTTCCATCGCCTTCTGAATGGCATCCCAGTCCACTCCCTCGTGCTGAATGAAGCGGGCGTCCTCCGAGGTGACCACTGCGCGCTTCAGATGCACGCTGATGCGCTCGTAAGGCACCCACTGGTGCCGCAACTCGGCCTTGGGATTGCGCTCCTGCAGACGCCCGAGCTCGCGCGCCATGAACGCCGTTTCGCGCGGGTTTTCAAAGCGCCAGTAGGCGACCCAGCCGAGATACCAGAGCTGCACGCCCACCACGAGCAGCAGCGCAAGGAGCGCCAGCCGCAACAGCCAGCGGCCGGCCCGACGCAGCAGGGTCATCGCGCCGCGGCGGCGGCGGGCTGCATGGCATCCAGTTGACGCCGCAGGTCGCGGTACACGGCCGCGGTATCGGGCCGCACGCCGCGCCAGACGAGGAAGGCCTCGGCTGCCTGCTCAACCAGCATGCCCAGACCGTCACTGATCTGCTTTGCGCCGCCACGGCGAGCCAGCTCCATGAAGGGCGTGGGATGTGGGTCGTACACGAGGTCGTACGCCAGCATGCAGTCGTCGAAGGTCTCAGGATCGATGCTGGGCGCCTGCGCGTGCAAGCCGGTGGGCGTGCCGTTGATCACGATGTCGAAGTGCTCGGCCGGGACCTCGTCGAAGCTGAGCGCCTCCACACCGAACTCGTCGGCCAGCTCCTCCGCGCGACCATGCGTGCGGTTGGCCACCGCGATCCACTTGGGCTTTTCCTCCAGCAGCGCGCCGATGAGGCCACGCACGCCACCACCGGCACCGAGGATGAGCACCGCCGCGTCCTCCAGCTTGAACTTCAGGCGCCCCTGCACGTCGCGCACGAAGCCGATGCCGTCGGTGTTGTCCCCGAAAATCGTGTCGCCCTCGAACTTAAGCGTGTTGACCGCGCCGGCCAGGCGCGCCCGCGGCGTGAGCTCATCGGCCAGCTTGGCGGCGTCGAGCTTGAACGGGATCGTGACGTTCAGCCCGTGATAGCCCGCGTCGCGCAGCCCGAGGGCAAACTCCTCGAAGCCATCGAGCGGCGCAAGCAGCTTCTCATAGGTGATCTGATGCCCGCACGAGGCGGCGAACATCGCGTGGATCTGCGGCGACAGGCTATGTTGGATCGGATTGCCGACCACGGCATAGCTGGCAACGCTCGGAACTGCGGCCACGACGCTCGAAGAGCGGCTGCTGCGGGTCATCTGCGTGGTCCTATTTCTTGGTCGCGAGCTGATCGTTGGTGAAGATCCACGTGCGGGTGATCTCCAGAATGTCAGTGTCGCGCGCGATGTCGGGGGGAAACGGCGGATACGGCGCCGAGAGCTTGACGATACGCCGGGCGGCGCGGTCGAGCACGGGCGAACCGGAGGATTGCTCGATGATGGTATCGACCACGCTGCCGTCCTTGCGGATCGCCACGGTCAGCCGCACTGCACCGTAGAACTTGCCGCGCGCATCGTCGGGATAGTTTTCGTTGCCGATCTTCTCGACGCGGGCGCGCCAGTCCTCGACATAACGCGCGTAGCGGTACTCCGAGGTGCTTGGCATGAAATGATGCTTGCGCGGGCGCTTTTGGTAGTCCGAAATCTGCTTGTCGATGGCGGCCTGCATGCGCGCCAGCTGCTGCTTGGTCTCTTCGCTCGAGCCCGCCTCGGGCTGCGGCTGCCGCGCATCGCGCAGCACATCGGGCTGCGCGATCTCGCCGCGGCTGACTTGCGCCAGCAGCTTCTTCTGCTCCTCTTCGAGCCGCTCGACCATGCGACGCGCTGACTCGAGCGTGTCTCCATCGCGCATCTGAAAGCTGTCGGGCAGCGGCGAGGTGCGCCGGCCATGCTCGTTGGCGCCGCCACCGTCGAGGTTGGCTTGGGCCAGCGCCTCGGCCTTGCCTGGCCGCGTGTCGCTCTTGGCGTTGACGAGAATGATCTCAAGCGGCGGATCGGTCGCCCGCACGCGCAAGAATTCCGGATCGACGAAACGAATGGCCAAAACGCCAGCGTGCAGCAGCACGGAGACGGCGAAGGCCGTCATCAGCACCTTGTCGCCGAGCACGCTGTTGACCGTGTGCATGTCGCGGAAGATTGCCTGACGTTGGCTGCGCAAGCGCTGGAGGACTGCGCAGAAGGAATGAGCGCGATGATTGTAGCCATCGCTCCATCGAGAGCGAGTGGACTAACTGGCCTGCGGGATCGTGCCCTCCGCTGCGTCGGACCGCACTGCTTGCGCTGGATCAGCGATCGCTTCAGCGCTCGATTCGGCTGGCGGGGCCGCGGTCTCGTCCACCACCGCCTCCTCCTCGTCCTCGAGCGCCTCCTCGGCCACCTGCTGCGCGAGCAGCTGGTGCAGGCGCGCCTCGATCGACAGATTCACCTCATCGAGCCCGAGCAGGTCGAGCTCCAGGCGCTGGCCGCGCGGCAGCTCCGGCAGGCCCGGCACCCGCGTGAGCAGCGGCAGTCCGTCGAAACGCAGCAGATCGCCCTTGACCACGGCGGCTGCGATGCGACGCAGGTTCTCCTGCTTGAGCCAGCGCAGGCACCAGTAGCGCTCCAGCCGCTCCTGGAATTCCGCATAGTGCGTGTACGCGGCGTCGAAGCCCGAGACGATGGCAAAGAGTTCCGCATCGCTGGCTGCATATGCCGGCGCGACCCCACGCGCGGCCGCCACGATCTGGCGCTGGTTGACCAAATCGACATAGCGGCGCAAGGGCGAGCTCGACCACGCGTAGTGGTCGACACCGATGCCCTCGTGCGGCGCCGGTGTCGTGCTCATTTTCACGCGTGACACGCCCATGACGCGGCGCTGCGAGCGATACACGCCCGCGACCTTCTTCTGCTTGAGCCAACCGCCCCAGTGGCTGTTGGCGAGGATCATCAGCTCGGCGACGATGAGATCCAGAGGCGCGCCGCGCTTGCGCGGCTTGATGCGCACATGCGCGTGCTCATCGGGCTCGGCGCCCGCGAAGTCCAGTTCAAAGCCGTAGTCGATGCGCCCGAGCGGTTCGGGCCGGCCGCGTACCGCCTCGCGCCGCGCCATCAGCGCCCGCGCAAAGCGCCACAGCAGCACGAGCTCGGCGCCGAACGGCGCGTCGACCACGCCGGCCGCCACGGCCTCTGGCGTAACCACCTCATCGAGCAGGTCGTGCCGCAGATTGGCCGCAATTTTCACCTGCTCGACCCGCGTGTCGGTCGCGCGCAGGTTGAACTCGCTATCGATCTCGACATACAGCGAGACGACCGGCACCACGCGGCCCTCGTTGAGCGAAAAGGCGTCGACCCAGGGGTCGGGCAGCATCGTGAACTTCAGCCCCGGCGCGTACACGGTCGACATGCGGGCCTTGGCCACCGCATCGAGCGCGTGGTCGCGCGTGATCGCCACCGCCGGCGCGGCGATGTGGATGCCGATGCGCCAGCCGCTGTCCAGCGTCTGCACCGAGAACGCGTCGTCAATCTCGGTGGTGGCCGAGTCGTCGATCGAGAACGCGGCGCGCTCGGCCAGCGGCAAATCGGTAGGCACCTGCGGCGCCGGTAGGTCGGCCGCGAAGGCGGTGCCACGCGGAAAGGTCGTGACCAGGAACTGGTCCAGATGCCAACGGTACGGCGAGGCGATCGCACCGCGCGCCAAGAGCAGCGCGAGCATGCTCATCTGCAGCTCGTTGGCGGCCTGCTCCACCGCCTTGTATTCGAGGCTCTGCTTGTCGGGCTTGGCAACCAGATGCACGCCCTGGGCGGCGATGGCAGACGGCAGTTCGCCGACCTTCAGCGCATTGACGAGATGCTGCTTGCGCTCGTCCTGCTGTCGCTTGCGCTCCACGGCAGCCAACGCCTGCTTGAGGATCTCGGCCGGCGCCGGACGAAAGCGACCGCGCCCCTTGCGGTGAAAGTACACCGGTGCGCCATGCAGGCGCAGCAGGATGCTCGCCGCCTGCATCGGCGAGGCGGCGGCACCGTGGTACTCGCGTGCGAGGTCTTCGAAGCCGAACTCGTCCTGCGGCGCACACTCCCACAGGAAGTCGAGATCGATGCCTTCCGCGGCCTGCTGCGCGTCCTTGAGCAGCTGCGCCGGCGCCGGCTGCTCGAAGCGCAGCACCACGTGCGAGGACTTGACCTTGGTGCGCTTGCCCGTGGGCAGCTCGACCTGGTACGAGGCGTCGGTGCCAGAGAGCACGGTGCCGGCCTTGAACGCGCCGTCTTCTTCAAAAAGGAGATGCATCGCGCGAGCTTACCGGCGCCAGCTGGGCCGCGCAGAGGATTGCTACAGGGTGGCCACAAAGCTGCGGATGCCGCGCAGCATCAGCTCGACGGCAATGGCGGCAAGCACCAGCCCCATCAGTCGCTCGAATGCCACGGTGACACGCTCGCCGAGCAACCGTTGCAGTTCATCGGCGAAGGCGAGCACCAACGCGCAGATCGCCATCACCACGGCAATTGCACCGACCCACTGGACCGACTGCGCGGGGCTGCGCGAGACCAGCAGCAGCACGGTGGCCAGTGCCGAGGGGCCGGCCAGGGCGGGCACGGCCAGCGGCACGATGAACGGCTCGCCGCCTGGCGGTAGCCCGTACACGCCCTCCTTGGTCGGAAACACCATGCGGATGGCCACCAGCATGAGCACCACGGCGCCGCCCAGCTGCAGGCTGACCTCGGACAGGCCAAGGAGCTTGAGAAACGGCTGGCCAACGAACGCGAACAGCGTCAGGACCGAAAAGGCGATCACGCACTCGCGCAGGATGATTAGGCGGCGCCGCTCGCGCGGTACGTCGCGCAGCGCGCTGATGAAGATCGGGATGTTGCCGAAAGGGTCGCAGACCAGGAGCAGCAACAGGACGGCCGAGATGAAGGTGCCGTCCATCAGCTCGGCCTCCAGTGGTGCGCGACCGTGCCCCTGCGACAGGTAACGATCGGTCTGTGCATCACGCGTTCACCTGCAGCTCGGTGCCGCCGCTGACCTGCAACAGGTCGCTGGGCGCGATCGGAAACACGCAGTGCGGCGTGCCGCCCGCGGCCCACACGACCTCGAAGCGCCGCAGCGAGGCATCGACGAACGTGACCATCGGCCTGGCATGCGCGACCGGCGCGACGCCGCCGATGGCGAAGCTCGAGTGCTCCCGCACGAACTCCGGCGTGGCGCGCTCGATCGGCTCGCCGAGAGCCGCGGTCACGCTCGCCTCATCGACGCGACGGTCACCGGCGGCGATCACGAGCACGGCGCGGCCAGAGGTCGCCGCGCGGAAAATGAGCGACTTGGCGATCTGCCCCACGTCGATACCCAGCGCATCGGCCGCCTGCTGCGAGGTGCGCGCAGCAACGTTGAGCTCGATCACGCGCGCGCCGACGCCGGCGGCATCGAGCGCGGCTTGCACGCGCTGCGCGGACGCCGGCAGCACGCCGCTGTTGCCGGCACTCATACCGTCAGGCCACCGGCGATCTCGATGACCGCGCCGTTGATGTAACTCGCCTCGTCCGAGGCCAGCCATGCATACAAGCTGGCGACCTCCTCTGGCTGGCCCAGGCGCTTCATCGGCACTCGATCGACCATCTGCGCCATCACCTTGTCAGGAATGGTGTGCAGGATCGGGGTGGCGATGAAGCCCGGGCAGATCGCGTTGGCGCGGATGCCCTTCGGCCCCAGTTCGCGCGCCCAGGTCTTGGCAAAGCCGATCACGCCGAACTTGCTGGCCGCGTAGTTGCTCTGGCCGAAGTTGCCGTAGATGCCGACCACGCTGGAGGCGTTGAGGATGACGCCCCCGCCCTGTTCGACCATGCTGTCGACCACCGCCTGCGCGCAGTTATAGGTGCCCTTCAGGTTGACCGCGATGACCTTGTCGAACTGCGCCTCGGTCATCTTCTGCAGCCGTGCATCGAGCGTGATGCCGGCGTTGTTCACCAGCACGTCGATCCGTCCGTGGCGTGCCTTGACCGCCGCCGCCATCGCATCAACGTCCGCGCGGTTGGTCACGTCAACGCGATAGCCCTCGACGCGCGCGCCATTGACGCCGCGCCGGACCTCCTCGACCGCCGCATCCACGGCCTCCTGCTTCATGTCCGCGATGGCGACAACGGCGCCCTCGGCCGCGAACTTGCGCACCGTGGCCAAGCCAATGCCTTGCGCACCACCGGTAATGATGCTGACCTTGTCCTTCAGGCGTTGTGCCGCGCCCGCCAGATTGCTCATGACTTACCCCCCGCTACCGTCTTGCTTGCCTGCCTGACCGCGTTGGCGCCGCAGAACGCCAGCACCTCGTCGACGTACGCCTCGAACCCGGTGATCTGGTGGTCCGATCCTTCGATGACGCGCTGATGCGCGTGCTTGTACTTTTGCACCATGGTGCGGTAGTCGATGACCTCGTCGCCGGTGGTAGCCACCAGCAGGTAGCGCTCGGGCCGGGTGATGACGGGGGTCTGCAGCGCCAGCAACTCGTCCAGGTACTCCGGCCGCATGTCGATGCTGGCGTGGCTGAAGTACACGGGCTGCTGTCCCAGGTGCGCACGCAAGTCATCGTAGGGCCGGATCGCCGGATTGAGCAGCACCGCCCGGCAACCCAGGCGCTCGGCGAGCCAGGTTGCGTAGTAGCCGCCCAGCGAGGAGCCGATCAGGGCCAGGCGCTCCGGCGCATCCAGCGCAGCGGTCGCCGCAACCAGCTCGGCGGCCGCCCGCGGCGAGGCCGGCAGCTGCGGGCAGGCGAACTCCGCCCCAAGCCCCCGCTGCTCCAGCGCGGCCTTCAGCAAGAGCGCCTTCCTCGACTGCGGCGACGAGCGAAAGCCGTGCAGGTACAGGATCATCGACCGCCCTGTCGCGCGGCGAGCGCATCGAGCAGCTTGCCGTGCACGCCGCCAAAGCCGCCATTGCTCATGACCAGCACATGGTCGCCGTGTCGCGCCGCCGCCGTGACCGCCTCGACCAGAGCGCCGATCTCGTGGAATGCCGTGGCCCGCGCACCGAGTGGCGCCAGCGCCTCGGCGAGATCCCAGCCCAGCGCGTTCCTGCCCGCACGCTCGCCATAGCCGAACACGAGATCGGCGCCCGCGAGGCTTGGCGCCAGGCGCGCCTTCATCGCGCCCAGCTTCATGGTGTTCGAGCGCGGCTCCAGGACGGCGAGGATGCGTGCATCGCCGACTCTGCGCCGCAGGCCGGCGATGGTGGTCTCGATGGCCGTGGGATGGTGCGCAAAATCGTCGTACACGGCGACGCCCTGGGCTGCGCCGCGCGTTTCCATGCGGCGCTTCACCCCCTGGAAGCGCGCCAGCGCCTCGATGGCAACCCGGGGCGGCACGCCCACATGTCGCGCGGCGGCGATGGCCGCCAGCGCGTTGCTGCGGTTGTGCGCACCCGCCATCGGCAGCGCGCAGCGCCCGACCACCGCCCCGCCGAAGGCGACATCGAACGCGTGCTCGGCGCGCTCGTCGACATTGCGCGCGCTCCAGCCGGCTTCATCGTCGAAGGCCTCGCGCTCGGACCACAGGCCGCGCGCCAGGACGCGCGCGAGGGCCTCGTCGCGCCCGTTGACGACCAACCGTCCGCTTTGCGGCACGCAGCGGACAAGGTGGTGGAACTGGGTCTCGATGGCGGACAGGTCGGCGAAGATGTCCGCGTGGTCGTACTCGAGGTTGTTGAGCACGGCGGTACGCGGAAAGTAGTGCATGAACTTGCTGCGCTTGTCGAAAAATGCGGTGTCGTACTCGTCGGCCTCGATGACAAAGAAGTCACTGGCGCCTGCACGGGCCGACACGCCGAAGTCCTGCGGCACCCCCCCGAT
The DNA here is from genome assembly GCA_020248785.1 of Burkholderiales bacterium. Classification (GTDB taxonomy): domain Bacteria; phylum Pseudomonadota; class Gammaproteobacteria; order Burkholderiales; family Burkholderiaceae_F; genus JALHMQ01. The sequence goes on from JADCGX010000230.1 coordinate 8,434, forward strand.
CAAGAATCCGGGCGCCAGACCCGCGTGCTCCAGGATCCACGCGAGCATCGAGGTCGTGGTGGTCTTGCCGTGCGTGCCGGCCACGGCCAGCACCCAGCGGCCGCGCAACAGATGCGCGCCGATCCACTGCGGGCCGGAGACGAAGGCAGCCCCGGCATCCAGGATCGCCTCCATCAGCGGATTGCCGCGCGAGACCACGTTGCCGATGACAAACAGATCCGGCTTGAGCCGGAGCTGGTCGGCCGCAAAGCCCTCGATGAGTTCGATGCCCGCGCCGCGCAGTTGATCGCTCATTGGCGGGTAGACGTTGGCATCGCAGCCGGTGACGGTGTGGCCGGCGGCGCGAGCCAGCCGCGCCACGCCGCCCATGAAGGTGCCGCAGATGCCGAGAATATGAAGATGCACGGGACGATTCAGTTCAGGTAACCCGGCGCGGGCCGCACGGCGCGGGTAACGCAGCGCACGCCTGGTCGAGGCAAACCTGCGATTCTAGGGAAAGCACGGACGCGCCTGCCACGGCGTCCGGTCCAAGCACTTTGCACAACGCTTGCCCCGCTACACTCATTCGCGCCTTTCGGCTCATCCTGTTCGCTCCTTCCGACTCATTCCTCAACGCGCCATGCCCCTGCCGAGCGAGTTGCAGATCGAGATCGCCGCGACGGCCGCGCGCCTGATCGCGGAAGACGGGCTCGACTACGCCACGGCCAAGCGCAAGGCGGCGCAGGACGTGCTCGGCGCGGGCGCGCGCCAGACGCTGCCGGACAACGCGGTGGTCGAGCAGGAGCTGCGGCGCTACCTGGAGACCTTCGAGCCCGAGCGTCACCCGCAACGCCTCGCGGCCTTGCGCGCGTTGGCACTGGAGTGGATGGAGCACCTGGCGCAGTTCGACCCGCACCTGGTGGGGGCCGTCCTCAATGGCACCGCGACCGAGCATTCGGACGTGCATTTGCATTTGTTCACGGACGACGTGAAGGAAGTGGAGATGTTCCTGCTCAATGCGGGCTTGGACTTCGAGGTCGAGGACGGCGACGACCGTCCGGGCGGTGCCGCGGAAGTGCTCCAGCTCCTGTCCACGCCGCGCCGGGGGCTTGGGCTGCCGCCGCGGGTGGGCATCGTGCTGTCGCTGCACCCAGCCGACGGCGTGCGCACCGCGGCGCGCTCGCGCTCGACATCGGCTGGCCTGCACCCAGTAGAGGCGGCAGGTCGGGCGAACCTCGGGCAACTGCGGCAACTACTGGCCGACAGCCGCGCGTGAATCGCCGTCAAACCCTGCTCCTTGCTGCCACCGGCGCCGGCGCCGCGCTGCTCGGCGGCGCGCTCGCCTGGTGGCGGCTTGCACCAGCGCCGCCGGCCGACACGGCCGTGGCCCAGCTCTTCGCCCAGAGTTTTCCCGATGCCGAGGGGCGCGCGCAGTCCATGGCGCAGTGGCGCGGCAAGCTGTTGGTCGTGAACTTCTGGGCGACCTGGTGTGCGCCATGCGTCGAAGAAATGCCGGACCTGGAGCGCGTGCGACTTGCGTATCTGGATCGAAATGTGGAGATCGTCGGCATAGGGATCGACAACGCAGCCAAGATCCGTGCCTTCCGCGACGAGCTCAAGCTGACGCTGCCGCTTCTGGTGGCCGGTGCCGGCGGATCGGAACTCGGGCGCCTCCTAGGCAACCTTGCCGGCGCCCTCCCCTATACTGTGTTGATCGACCCCTTCGGCCGGGTTGTCCAGCGCAAGCTGGGTCAGATCAAGCCCGCCGAGCTGCAACAGTGGCTTGATGCACAACTCAGCGCCCGCGACTGACGGGTTCAACGGCAGGCTGGACATCCAGTCGCGCACAGGCCACAATCGCGGACTTCTGTTTCTTATTGCCGCGTAGTTTGTTCAATCCCCCGCTTTTGTCTTGAAAGCTGGCGCGGCGGACCAACGGTGGCATCGCGCATTCTTGTCCTCAACGGACCCAACCTGAACCTGCTCGGCGCTCGCGAGCCCGGCATCTATGGCACGCGCACGCTGGCCGAGATCGAGCGGGACCTCGAGGAAGTGGCGGCCCGCCACCGCGCTGAGGTTGTCTTTTTCCAGAGCAATCATGAAGGCGGCCTGATCGACCGCGTCCACGCGGCGCGTTCCGATGGCGTGGACTTCATCGTCATCAACGCTGGGGCCTTCACCCACACCAGCATTGCACTGCGCGACGCGCTCGTTGCCGTGGCCATTCCGTTCATCGAGGTGCATCTGTCCAACGTGCATGCCCGCGAGGCGTTCCGCCACCACTCTGTGCTGGCCGATGTCGCGGTCGGCTCGATCGCGGGCCTGGGCTGGGCCGGCTATCGGTTTGCTCTCGAGTTCGCCCTGACCGACCGCGCCTCGTAGTCGCAGCGGCAAAAAGGAAGATCGCATGGATCTGCGCAAGCTGAAGACATTGATCGATCTGGTCGCCGAGTCGGGCATCGCCGAGATCGAGGTGACCGAGGGCGAGGACAAGGTCCGCATCGTCAAGCACAACCCGGCCGCGATGTCGGCGCCGATGACCATGCCGGCGCCGACCTACGTCGCCGCGCCTGCACCAATGGCGCCCTTAGCTGCCGGTGCTCCCACTGCTGCCGCGCCAGCCCCCGCGGCGCCGCCCGCAGAAGAAGTCAAGGGCAACGTCGTGAAGTCGCCGATGGTCGGCACGTTTTATCGCTCACCGAGCCCCGGTGCCAAGGCCTTCGTCGAAGTCGGCCAGACCGTCAAGCCCGGCGACACGCTGTGCATCATCGAGGCGATGAAGCTGCTCAACGAGATCGAGGCCGAGGTGGCCGGCGAGGTGAAGCAGATCCTCGCGGAAAACGGCCAGGCGGTCGAGTACGGCCAGCCGCTGTTCGTGATCGGCTGACCGCTTCATGTTCGGCAAGATCCTCATCGCCAACCGCGGCGACCGTGCCAAGGGCACGGCGGCGGAGGCTAACTTCCGCGCAGCGGAAGTTAAGGCGCGTCGCGCCGGCCGCAGCCAAATTACCGGCGATTACGCCGCGGGGCACTGAATGTTTGGCAAGCTCCTCATCGCCAACCGCGGCGAAATCGCCCTGCGTATCCAGCGCGCCTGCCGCGAACTCGGCATCCGCACGGTGGTCGTCCACTCCACGGCAGACAACGAAGCCAAGTACGTGAAGCTCGCCGACGAGTCGGTGTGCATCGGCCCGCCGCCGTCGAAGGACAGCTACCTCAACATCCCGGCGATCATCAGCGCGGCCGAGGTCACCGACGCCGAGGCGATCCATCCCGGCTACGGTTTCCTCTCCGAGAATGCCGACTTCGCCGAGCGGGTCGAAAAATCCGGCTTTGTCTTCATCGGTCCGCGGCCGGAGTCGATCCGGCTCATGGGCGACAAGGTCAGCGCCAAGCAGGCCATGCAGGCCGCGGGCGTGCCCACGGTGCCGGGCTCCGAGGGCGCGCTGCCGGAGGATCCGCGCGAGGTGGTGAAGATCGCGCGCGCCATCGGCTACCCGGTCATCATCAAGGCCGCAGGCGGCGGTGGTGGCCGCGGCATGCGGGTGGTGCACACCGAGGCCGCGCTCGTCAACGCGGTCAACATGACGCGGCAGGAGGCGCAAACGGCCTTCGGCAATCCATCCGTGTACATGGAGAAGTTTCTCGAGAACCCGCGCCACATCGAGATCCAGGTGCTGGCGGACCAGCATCGCAACGCGGTGTGGCTGGGCGAGCGTGACTGCTCGATGCAGCGGCGCCACCAGAAGATCATCGAGGAAGCGCCGGCACCGGGCATCGTGCGCAAGTTCATCGAGAAGATCGGCGATCGCTGCGCCGACGCCTGCCGCAAGATCAACTACCGCGGCGTCGGCACCTTTGAGTTCCTGTACGAGAACGGCGAGTTCTACTTCATCGAGATGAACACGCGCGTGCAGGTGGAGCACCCCGTCACCGAGATGGTGACCGGCATCGACATCGTGCAGATGCAGATCCGCATCGCCGCCGGCGAGAAGATGACGCTGCGCCAGCGCGACATCGCGACCAAGGGCGCGGCCATCGAATGCCGCATCAATGCCGAGGACCCATTCAAGTTCACGCCGAGCCCGGGACGCATCACGGCCTGGCACGCGCCCGGCGGCCCAGGGGTGCGGGTGGATTCGCATGCCTATGCCGGCTACATGGTGCCCCCCAACTACGACAGCATGATCGGCAAGCTCATTTGCTACGGCGACACGCGCGCGCAGGCACTGGCGCGCATGCGGATCGCACTGTCGGAAATGGTGGTCGAGGGCATCTCGACTAACATCCCGCTGCACCGTGAACTGATGCTGGACGAGAAGTTCATCCTGGGCGGCACCAGCATCCACTATCTCGAAAAGCGGCTGGCGGCAAAGCAGGCCAACCAGGTCTAGCCGCCCGTCCGTGCTGCGCGAACTCACGCTGCTCGTTGCCGAACCGCAGGCTGAGGCGCTGTCGGACGCGCTGCTCGACCTCGGCGCGCTGGCCGTGACGGTCGAGGATGCGCAGGCCGACACCGAGCACGAAGCGCCGCTGTATGGCGAGCCCGGCATGGAACCGGCGCAGCACGCCTGGCCCGAGAGTCGCCTGCATCTGCTCATCGCGCCCGGAATGGACCCGCAGCAACTGATCGCCGGCGCCGCCGAACAGTGCGCACTGCCGCCGCCCGCAGTCACTGCCCTGCGCAGCGTCGAGGACGCCGACTGGGTGCGCCTGACGCAGGCGCAGTTTCCGCCCACCCAGGTGGGCGCGCGGCTTTGGATCGTGCCGACCTGGCACGAGCCGCCGGATGCAACGGCGCTGAACATCCGCATCGATCCCGGCGTGGCCTTCGGCACCGGCACGCATCCGACCACGCGGCTGTGCCTGGCCTGGCTCGAAGAGCAGCTGGCAGCCAGGGCGCGCGTGCTCGACTACGGTTGTGGCTCGGGCATCCTGGCGATCGCCGCCGCGCGCCTGGGGGCCGCGCAGGTGCATGGGGTGGACATCGACGAGCAGGCGGTGCGGGCCGCGCAGCACAACTCGGCGGCCAACGGCGTCGATCCGCAATCCGCCCGCTACACTGCCTCGGCTGATCTCGCGCCGCTCGACACGCCCGGCGGCCGCTTTGACGTCGTGCTCGCCAACATCCTCGCCAATCCCCTGAAGCTGCTCGCCCCCGCCCTGCTTGCCCGGGTGGCGCCCGGCGGTTCACTGGTGCTTGCGGGCCTGCTCAACCGGCAGGCCGAGGAGCTGATCGCGCTGTATCGATCAATCGACGAAGCGGTTGAATTATCAGTGTGGCGCGAGATGGACGGCTGGAGCTGCCTGGCGGGCCAGCGCAGGAGCGGCTGATGGCACTGGCGACCCGCTGCCCCAAGTGCAAGGCGCTGTTTCGCGTGGTGGCCGACCAACTCAAGCTGCGCGGCGGCTTGGTGCGCTGTGGATCGTGCCGTCATGTGTTCGACGCCATCGGCAGTCTCACCTATGTCGACGACATCACGGTGCAGAAGCAGCCGGCGGCCGCGACGCCAGCCGTCGCAGCAGCGCCCGCCCCGGCGCAAAGCCCACCTGCCGCCGACCGGCCAGCCCGCAGCGAGAAGCGGCTTGAGCCGTCACGCCGCATCGATCTCGCGGGCAGCGAGGCCGGTGTGCCGACCCTCATCCTCACAGACCCGCCGACGCCGATCCAGGGGACGCGGCAGTCCGAGACACCCGTGTCCGCCGCAGCCGCGGCAGAGCGGCCACCGGTCGTGATCGCGCGAGACGAGGACGCGGTGCGCACGCGCCGCGAGGGGCGCCGCCAACGCAAGCTCGACGACGAGCGCGCGCACGCCGGCGCCGCGCAGAACCCGGACGAGGTTCGGGGCGACGAGCCGGCCGCAGCAGAGTTTCTTCAGGGCAGGCAACAGTCTCGCAGCGTTTCGGTTGTCTTCGGTGGCGGCAGCCTGCTGCTGTTCGCGCTCATGCTGCTCCAGCTGGCCGTCGTGTTTCGCGTCGAGCTGTCCACGCAGTTTCCGACACTGCGACCAACCCTCGTGCAACTTTGCAAGCCAATCAACTGCGACGTCGGCTGGCCGACGCGGGCGGAATCGCTCGCCCTCGTGGGCACCGAGCTACAGGCCGTGCCGGGCACAGATGTCCTTGAGCTCACCGCTGTCATCCGCAACCGCGCGAGCTTTACTGTCGCGCTACCCGCGATCGAAGTCACGCTGACCGACACCAACAGCCGCGATGTCGCGCGCAAGGTGTTCGCCCCTGTCGACTACTTCGCTTCCAGCGGGCAGTCTTCCAACCGGATCGACGAAGGTCTTGCCGCTGGCGCCGACTACGAAGTTCGCATCCACTTCGAGGCGCGCGGCCTGAGCGCAGCCGGCTACCGCGTCTATCCGTTTTACCTGTAAGCCATCTCGCCGTTCCTCCCGACACCTGCCCCAGGGCCCGAACGCACCGGCGCCCTCCATACAAGAGAAAACAATGAGCACTCTCATCTGTGGCTCGATCGCCTTCGATTCGATCATGGTCTTTCCGGGCCGCTTCAAGGACCTCATCCTCCCGGAACAGGTGCACATCCTGAACGTCACGTTCCTCGTGCCGGAGATGAGGCGCGAGTTCGGCGGCTGCGCCGGCAACATCGCCTACAACCTGAAGCTCCTGGGCGGCACACCCTTGCCAATGGCCACCGTGGGGGATGACGCACCGCCGTACCTGGCGCGGCTCGATGCGCTGGGCATCGAGCGACGGCATGTTCGCCACGTGCCCAACACCTTCACCGCGCAGGCTTTCATCACGACCGACCTGGATAACAACCAGATCACCGCGTTCCATCCGGGTGCAATGTCGCACTCGCACCTGAACTCGGTACCCGGTGACGGCAGCGTGGCGCTCGGCATCGTCGCACCCGACGGTCGCGACGGCATGTTGCAGCACGCCCAGCAGTTCGCCGAGCTCGGCATTCCGTTCATCTTCGATCCCGGCCAGGGGCTGCCCATGTTCAACGCCGAGGAACTCGGCTGGTTCATCGAGCGCGCGCAATACATGGCAATGAACGACTACGAAGCCAAGCTCATGCAGGAAAGAACCGACAGCAGCCTTGAGGCGTTGTCGAAGAAGCTCAAGGCTCTCATCGTCACACGCGGCGCGCAGGGCTCGCAAATCTATGTGCATGGCAAGGTGACAGAGATCCCGACCGTGAAGCCCGCGGTCGTCGTTGACCCCACCGGCTGCGGCGATGCGTATCGCGCGGGCCTGCTCTATGGCATCCAGCATGGACTCGACTGGGAGACCACGGGCCGATTGGCGGCCGTCATGGGCGCGCTGAAGATCGAGCAGGCCGGCGCGCAGAACCATCGCAGCGACCGCGCCGCAATCGGGCAGCGCTTCTTCGACAGCTTCGGCTATCGCCCCTGGACGTGAGGACGACGGAACCCGCCGTCAATGGACCACTGGGTCGGCATTGATCTCGGCACCCTTTGAGGTGTTGCAAATGCACTTTGGACCCCCGCGTGTGCCCGGACGCGTGGGCAATCGACATCATCAAGGGCACGATGGCGGGCATGGCGGGCATGGCGGTGGCCGCAGGTGCCGGAGATCGACGGCCCGCGATTTAGGCTCGGTGGTCGCCTTTTGCCGCTGAACCAGGACCACGTCACAACCGTGACGCGCTGGGACGTCACGCGCTGGGACCTGTCACAGCAGGCGGCCTGAACGCCCAAGGGGGCGCCGCGGCGCCCCTTGTTCATTGGCGGCTCCTGCGGCGATCAAAAACCGCTGCTGTTCACCACGAGCAGCAGGATCTGCACGATCACGATGAGCGCGATCGGCGACAGGTCCACGCCGCCCACCAGCGGGATGATCTTTTGAAACGGCGCCAGGAACGGGCGCACCATGAGCGCGATGCCAGGCGCCACCGGGGCGTACGGATTCACCCAGCTCAGGATCACGTGCAGCAGCACGAGGAAAAAGACCATGTAGAGCGACCAGCGCAGCACCTGCACGGCCGCGGCGAGCAACAGTTGCGTCCAGGACCAGCCGGTGGACGCCGCGCCAATGACAAGCAGCGTCAGAATGAGCATCAACAGCGCGATGATGTAGGCAGCCAGCAGCGAGGCCGTGTCCACTCGGCCCGCGCTGGGCACCACGCGGCGCAGCGGCCGCACCAGCCAGTCCGTCAGCGCGAGCACAAACTGCGCGAACGGATTGCGCCCCGGCATTCCAATGAAGTTCATGAACGCGCGCAGCAGCAGGGTGACCCCGAGCAACGCGGCAACCGTTTCGATGAGCAGTCGTGCGATGTCGATGAAGATCATCGTGAGCGGCGCCGACTCGGCGCTTGGGGCGAAGCGGTCATTTTATCGATGCCCGCAGTAAGGCCCGTGATGCCCGCTTGCCAGATGCAAAAAAAGGGCGCTGCAGGCGCAGCGCCCCTTTAGTGGCGCATGTTGCCTTACGGACGGCTGCCCGTTGGGAACGGCCAGGCCGCGGCTGGGTTCAGCGCGGTCTTACTGCCCGGCGCTGCGGCCGTCGAGACCGCCGGCGCAGGGGCCGGAGCAGGCGCGGCTGGCTTGGGCGCGGGCGCCGCCTTGGGCGCGGGCGCCGCCTTGGGCTTGGCGACTTTCGGCTTGGCCGCCGCTTTGGGCTTGGCAGCTTTCTTTGCGGCTTTTTTCGGTGCGGCCTTCTTGACGGCCTTTTTCGGCGCCGCCTTCTTCACCGCTTTCTTTGCAACTTTCTTCGTGGTCGCCTTTTTTGCGACATTCTTGGCCTTTTTGGCCGTCGCCTTTTTAGGTGCGGCTTTTTTCGCGGCCTTTTTCACCTTGGCCTTGCCGGCGGCTTTCTTGGCCAGCTTCTTGGCCGCGGTCTTCTTGGCAGCTTTCTTGGTTGCCATGTCGATCTCCAGTTAGAGAATGACGTCGGGACTCAGTGCAATCGCATTCCGGCCCGAACGCAAGGCGCGACGCAGTGGTCGCGGCGATCGAACTCGGGCTGGAATACCACACCGGCCGCCCGAGGGCAGCCGGTGAGCACTAAGCAAAGTCGAACGCCCGGTTACTTGACAGTCTTCTTGGCAGCTTTCTTGGCCGGCTGTTTCGCAGCCTTTTTCGCGGTCGTCTTCTTCGCCGCTTTCTTCACGGTTTTCTTGGCGGCTTTTTTCGCCGGGGCTTTCTTGACGGCCTTTTTCGCAGCTTTCTTCGTTGCCATGGTCAAACTCCTTGAAGCAATTGCGTTGAGGTTGATGGAAACCCGGCCAGAGTCAGCGCCATGGTGGGCGCGGGAACCGGGCTATTCATCGGCGCATGCAGTTGCGGTGTCGCCGCGGCAAGCCCAGAAGTGCGTTTGAGGCGCAGATCCGAGCACAGCGCGGAACGGGCAGCGCGAGAGCCGCTGACGCTGATGAATTCGGCACGGCGCGCGAACCGCAGGTGACGCAGGCTCAAGCGCGCATAGGCAAACGCCGGCGCACGGCCGGCGTTAGTAAGGAGGCTGGGGGACGCGTGCAGAGCCAGCCGCACGGTCGATGTCGCAGAAAAACGCTGGGAATCTTCAGAGGGAGCACAGCCACAAGACTGGAGCGTCCTGGAGTGCTGTCGTCCTACGTTCTTGACGGTTGGCTTTGGACTGAAACTGTCTGAGTTCAATTCAGTGATCGATCGTTGCTTGTTAGACCAACGCATCGAGCAACCAAACCTGAGAACGCTTTGTACTCGCAAACAAATTAGACCGCAAGATTTTTTCGTCTGAAACGATGATGTGTGTTCGATTTCGCGCACCGCTTTTCGCTTCAGCGATGAAGCACATGACGCGATGCGTGCGCTGCGCGTCGATGCGATGCGCATCACCAAACGCACTGACGGTGCCTCGAAACGTGCATCGCCATGGCACCAGCACATGACGATGCGCGATGCAGCGGTCGATCCGACCAGCAAGAGCCCGAGATCATCACAGTGGACGCGCGCGAAGTGTCATTCCCAGTTGAGCGCACCGCCCGATTGATACTCGATCACGCGCGTCTCGAAGAAGTTGCGCTCCTTTTTCAGATCGATCATCTCGCTCATCCACGGGAACGGGTTGTCCTCCTGCGCAAACATTGGCTCCAGACCGATCTGCTGCGCACGCCGATTGGCGATGTAGCGCAGGTACCCTTTGAACATCGGGGCGTTCAGCCCCAGCACGCCGCGCGGCATGGTGTCCTCCGCGTACGCGTACTCCAGATCGACCGCTTTTCGGAACAGACCGACGAGCTCGTGGCGAAACTCCGGCGTCCACAGTTGCGGGTTCTCCAGCTTGATCTGGTTGATAAGGTCGATGCCGAAATTGCAGTGCATCGACTCGTCGCGCAGGATGTACTGGTACTGCTCGGCCGCCCCGGTCATCTTGTTTTGCCGGCCGAGCGCCAGGATCTGGGTGAAGCCGACATAGAAGAACAGACCCTCCACCAGGCAGGCGAACACGATCAGCGAGCGCAACAACTTCTGGTCGTTCTCGATCGTGCCGGTCTGGAAGTTGGGGTCCGTGAGCGTGTCGATGAACGGGATCAGGAACTCGTCCTTGTTCCGGATGCACGCCACCTCGTGGTAGGCGTTGAAGATCTCGCCTTCGTCCAGCCCAAGGCTCTCGACGATGTACTGGTAGGCGTGGGTGTGGATCGCCTCTTCAAAGGCCTGGCGCAGCAGGAACTGGCGACACTCCGGCGCCGTGATGTGCCGATAGGTGCCCAGCACGATGTTGTTGGCGGCCAGCGAGTCGGCGGTCACGAAGAAGCCGAGGTTGCGCTTGATGATGCGGCGCTCGTCCTCGGAAAGTCCGTTCGGGTCTTTCCACAGGGCAATGTCGCGCGACATGTTGATTTCCTGCGGCATCCAGTGGTTGGCGCAGGTGGCCAGGTACTTCTCCCAGGCCCACTTGTATTTGAACGGCACCAGTTGGTTCACGTCGGTACGGCCGTTGATGATCCGCTTGTCGGCAACGTTGACTCGGCGCTCGTCGGCCGCAGCCTGCGAAGCGGCCGACGCGCGCAGTGCGGCGCCATCTGCAATCGAAGGCATGACCGGCTGCAGGCGCGACAGCGGCGGCATCGGTGCGGAGACTTGTTCGTCCCAGGACAGCATTGGAATTCGCTTTCTTGTGTTCGTTGATGTGTGTTGCCCGGGCGTCTAGCGCGCGACGTCCGACGTGGACGCCGGGACGTTGACACGCCCGACGCTGGACGCTCGACACTTCCTCACTGGCAGGCCTCGCAATCGGCAAAGCCCGGGTCGCCCGGCTTGAGCATGCAGACCTTACTTTCGGCCTCGGGCATCGCCGGAGCTGCCGCGGCCACGCCACCCGTGGTGGGCACGGCATTCAGCTGTCCGGTGCGGGTGGTCGTCGACTTCTCTGCGTGCGTCGCGCCGATGGTGCGCAAGTAGTAGGTTGTCTTCAGCCCCCGTAGCCAGGCCAGCTTGTAGGTCTCATCCAGCTTCTTGCCGCTGGCGCCCGCCATATAGATGTTCAGCGACTGCGCCTGGTCGATCCACTTCTGACGGCGGGCCGCGGCCTCGATCAACCATTTGGGTTCGACCTCGAAGGCGGTGGCGTAGAGCTGGCGTAGTTCGGCCGGGATGCGGTCGATCTTCGACAGGCTGCCGTCGAAGTACTTGATGTCGGAGACCATCACCTCGTCCCACAACCCCAGCTTCTTCAGATCACGCACCAGGTGCTCGTTCACCACCGTGAACTCGCCCGACAGGTTCGACTTGACGAAGAGGTTCTGGAACGTGGGCTCGATGCAGGCGTCCACCCCGATGATGTTGGAAATGGTGGCGGTGGGCGCGATGGCCACGCAGTTGGAGTTGCGCATGCCGAACTGCTTGATGCGGACGCGCAGCGCGTCCCAGTCCATGGTCGAGCTCATGTCGACCTCCACATGGCCACCACGCTGCTCGGCCAGGATCTTCAGCGAGTCCTGCGGCAGGATGCCGCGGTCCCACAGGCTGCCGGCGAAGGACGAGTAGCGGCCCCGCTCGGCGGCCAGCTCGGTCGAGGCCCAGTAGGCGTAGTAGCAGACCGCCTCCATGCTTCGATCGGCGAACTCCACGGCCGTCTCCGACGCATAGGGCGTGCGCATCATGTGCAGGCAGTCCTGGAAGCCCATGATGCCCAGGCCGACCGGGCGGTGGCGTACGTTCGAGTTGCGCGCCTTCGGCACCGCGTAGTAGTTGATGTCGATGACGTTATCGAGCATCCGCATCGCGGTGCCGATCGTCTTCTTCAGCTTGACCTGGTCGAGCACCATGCCGCCCCGGCCATCGGGCACCATGTGCGCGGGCATGTTGACCGAGCCCAGGTTGCACACGGCGATCTCGCTGCCCGAGGTGTTCAGCGTGATCTCGGTGCACAGGTTGGAGCTGTGGATCGTGCCGACGTGCTGCTGCGGCGAACGCAGATTGCAGGCGTCCTTGAAGGTGATCCAGGGATGCCCGGTCTCGAAGAGCATCGACAGCATCTTGCGCCACAGCTGCAAAGCCGGGATCTTCTTGTAGAGCTTAAGCTCGCCGCGGGCGGCCTTGTCCTCATAGCGCGTATAGGCCTCCTCGAACGCCCTGCCGGTCTTGTCGTGCAGGTCCGGGCAGTCGCTGGGGGAGAACAGCGTCCAGTCGCCGCCTTCCATGACACGCTTCATGAACAGATCGGGGATCCAGTTGGCAGTGTTCATGTCGTGCGTGCGCCGACGGTCGTCGCCGGTGTTCTTGCGCAGTTCCAGGAACTCCTCGATGTCCAGGTGCCAGCTCTCCAGGTAGCAGCACACCGCGCCCTTGCGCTTGCCGCCCTGGTTCACGGCCACGGCCGTGTCGTTGACCACCTTGAGGAACGGCACCACGCCCTGGCTCTTGCCGTTAGTGCCTTTGATGTGCGACCCGAGCGCGCGCACCGGCGTCCAGTCGTTACCCAGGCCGCCGGCGTACTTGGCCAGCAGCGCGTTTTCCTTGATCGCCTCGTAGATGCCGTCGAGGTCGTCCGACACGGTGCTGAGGTAGCACGACGACAGCTGCGAGTGCTTGGTGCCGCTGTTGAACAGCGTCGGCGTCGAGCTCATGAAGTCGAAGCTCGACAACACGTCGTAGAACTCGATGGCGCGCGCCTCGCGGTCGATCTCGTTCAGCGCCAGGCCCATGGCAACGCGCATGAAGAACGCCTGCGGCAGCTCGAAGATCTTGCCCTCGTGGTGCAGGAAGTAGCGGTCGTACAGCGTCTGCAGGCCCAGATAGTTGAACTGCATGTCGCGCTCGGGCTTGAGGGCCCGGGCAAGCTTCTTCAGGTCGAACAGCGCCAGCTTCTCATCCAGCAGCTCGGCCTCGATGCCGTACTTGATGAACCGGGGAAAGTACTCGGCATAGCGCGTCGACATCTGCGCCTGCGTCACTTCCTCGCCCAGCACCTCGCGCCGCAGCGTGTGCAGCAGCAGGCGCGCGGTCGCGTAGGTGTACGACGGCTCCTTTTCGAGCAGGGCGCGTGCCGCCAGGATCGTTGACTTGTAGACCTCGTCCAATGGCACGCCGTCGTACAGGTTCTTCAGGGTGTCATCGAGGATCGCCTGGGCGGAAGCCTCCGGCAGGCCCTCGCAGGCCGACTCGACGAGGGCGCGGATGCGCGGCAGGTCGAGCGGCACCCGGCTGCCATTCTCGATCATGGTCAGCGGCGCGGCGGCCGTGTCCTGGACCGGCGTCTCCTTGGCCTTGGCCGCGCGCTCCTGCGCCCGCTTCTCGCGATACAGCACATAGGCCCGGGCGATGTCGTGCGCACCGTCGCGCATCAGCACGAGCTCGACCTGGTCCTGCACCTCTTCGATGTGGAAGGTGCCGCCGGCCGGCTGGCGGCGCATCATCGCCTGCACCACGCTGGCGGTGAGCTTCTCGACCTGCTCGCGGATGGCAGCCGACGCCGCACCCTGGCCACCGCGCACGGCAAGAAACGCCTTGGTCATCGCCACGGCGATCTTGGATGGCTCGAAACCGACCACCGAGCCGTTACGGCGGATCAGCTTGTAGTCGGCGTAAGTCGTTGCAGGCGTTCCGCCAGCGGTGATCGGCGTGCCCGACGCAGGCTCGAACCGCGGTGCAGAAAGTGGGCCCGCGGCAACGGCGGAGACCGCCTGTTGGTGATGCATGTGACCTCCGGTCATTCTTTTTAGCGGCACATGCCTCCGCACGGCCACAAGCTGTTGATCTCCCCGCATCGCCCACCCCAAGACCTAAGAGGCCGGGGGCTCCCACCGGGGCGGCGGAGCAGCGTTGTCGATGGGTGGTGGCGGACCGGGCGTCAGCGACCGCACTAATGCGACTACCCCAAGATGTTGTGTTGTCCGTCCGCCGTCACCCTACCGCTGGTGCCCGTGGATCATAGGCAATCATTTCCGCGAACTCAACAGGTAAATGCCTGACAGGTAAATGCCTGACGTACGGCCGAGCTCCGGCCATGCAGCGCTGCAGCAAGCCATAGCGGCCCGATGCCGCAGCATGGGGTGCTCGCGCGGGACGATGGGACGATCGCAGGCCAGTCGAGCCGCGCTGCTTCGCGCTAGCCCGGATGCCTCAAAAGGGACGCGGGAGTTGCGCGGATGCGCACGCAAGCCGAATCGAGCGACAGGGGCGCAGCAGATACCCGCAGGCATCGGCTGCGCCCTTTAGCGCAAGCCGCCTGCGCGGAGCCTGCCCAGCGTGGGCGCGGACGCTACGCAAGCCCGCGTCGCCGCGCCGGACCGAAGTAATTCCGTCCATACATGACTTCACCACGCCGGCTACAGAGTGAGCATCACCGCCCTGCGCGGGCGACCTGGTCAAGCGTCCGGGTTAGCCACGCACCAGGCTGTTCGATGCCGAATAGCGCAGCCAGTCGAAGAACGGACCAGGATCGGTCTTGCGTTCCTGCGCGATGTCGCTGTGGCCGCAGGCCCATGCGAGCGGAAGCACCGCGCGCAGGGCAGCCGTCAGTCGCGCCAGGGCGTCGTACTGCACCGGGGCAAAGGGCATGAAGTCGGTGCCCTCGAGTTCCACGCCAATGGAGAAGTCATTGCAGCGCGGCCGCCCTCGGTGGCTCGAGGCCCCCGCGTGCCAGGCGCGCTCCTGACACGCAACAAACTGGGTGATGCGGCCGGTACGCTCGACCAGGAAGTGCGCCGATACGCGAACACCGATAAGCGAGGCAAAGAACGGATGCGCGGACGGCTCCAGCGCGCCCGTGAACAACGCGGCAATGTGGTCGCCTCCGAAGTCACCCGGCGGCAGGCTGATGTTATGCAACACCAACAGGTCGACCACGGTGCCTGGTGGTCGAGGATCGTGGTGCGGTGACGGCAGCGTTCGCACACCCGGTCCCCGCAGCCAGCCGGTCGCATCGACGCTGAATTCTGTCGCGGGCACCGTCATGGCACGCGCCGAGCCGCGCTCATGGTGCCTCGGCCGCCGGGGCGCAGGCCGCCCGCACCACCGCGGCGCGCAGTGCCTCGGTCGTCAACTCGCAGTGCAAGGGCGCGTGATAGCGACCATCGATGTAAAGGTGCATCGCGGGCAGGTGAAACACATCGAACTCGCGCGCGAGAGCCGCTTGCGCGGCAGCGTCAATCTTGACGAAGTGCTGAACCACGCCGGCCAGTGCGGCAGGCACCACGTCCTCTGCACGGCGACAAGCGCCGCAGCCAGGTTGACCAAAGAGCAGCAGCGTGCGCCCCGGCCACTGACCGACTGTGTTGTGAAAGTCTCCCTCATGCACGCTGCGCCAAGCCGGCGCCACGACACCGCTGGCGGCCACCGTCACTTCAGGCCCAGCCGCTGCATGCGGTAGCGCAGTTGACGAAACGTGATGCCCAGGAGCTGCGCCGCCGCGGTCCGATTGTTGCGCGTGCGCGCCACCGCCGCGCGAATGGCATCACGCTCCAGCGCATCAAGATAGGCGGGCAGGTTGCTGGGAATGCCTTCAACCACCGCAAAGCTCTCGGGCTCCGCTTCGGCCTGCGCCGGCGTAACGTCGGTCTCGTCCACGCCCTCGGGTTGCTCTGGCTCGAGCAGCAGGTCCATCTCTGGCTGAGGCAGCATCAGATCGAGCGGCTGCAGCTCGTCCGACGCCGCCAGCGCCAGCGCGCGCTCGAGCACGTTTTCCAGCTCGCGCACGTTGCCGGGAAAGCTATGCCGCTGCAGCGCCAGGCGCGCCTCGTCGGACAGCCGCGCGGGCTCGCCATCGACCCGGTCGGCCATCCTCTGCAACAGGTATTCGGCGATCAGCGGAATGTCCTCGGCACGCTCGCGCAGGCAGGGCACGCGCAACTCGATGACATTGAGTCGATAGAAAAGGTCCTGGCGAAAGCGACCGGTGCCAACCAGCTTGTGCAAGTCCTGGTGCGTCGCGCTCAGCAAGCGCACATCGACTGGCTCCTCGACAGTCGCACCCACCTTGCGCACGCGCCGCTCCTGGATGGCACGCAGCAGCTTGACCTGCATCGCCAGCGGCAGTTCGGCGACCTCGTCGAGGAACAGCGTGCCGCCGGCAGCCGCCTGGAAAAATCCGTCGCGGTCACGATCGGCGCCGGTAAACGCGCCCTTGCGGTAGCCGAAGAACTCGGCCTCCATGAGCGCTTCCGGAATGGCACCGCAGTTCACGGCGATAAATGGCGCGTTCGAGCGCGCCGACAGCTCATGGATCGCGCGCGCGGCCAGTTCCTTGCCACTGCCCGACTCGCCGCGGATGGCCACCGGCGCCATGCTGTGTGCGAGCTTCAGGATCATCGAGCGCAACTGCCGCATGCTCGGCGAGTCGCCCTGCATCTTCGTGAAGGCCGCTGGCGCGGCACCGGTCGTCGCGCCGGCGGCGCCGGTTTTCAGCGCGGAGCGCACCAACAGGCGCAGTTGATCGAGATCGACAGGCTTGGTTAGATAGTCGAACGCGCCGGCCTTCAGCGCGGCGACCGCATTTTCGGGCGAGCCGAAGGCGGTCATGACCGCGATCGGCAAGGGCTCGCGGTACTTTCCCTGCGATACCTCGCGCACCAGGTCCAGGCCGGTGCCATCGGGCAGCCGCATGTCCGTGAGCGCCAGCGAGTAGCGATTTCGCGAGAGGAGTTCGCGCGCCTGCGCGACAGATTCCGCGCCGTCCACGTCGAGCCCCAGCCGCACCAGCGTGAGCGCGAGCAACTCGCGCAGATCAGCTTCATCGTCGACGACGAGGGCGCTTGGAATGCGCCTCTCGGCCAGGGCCTTGTCGGTGATTGCGTCGCTCATTGCCGTTTTCACTGGACCGGGATCGTATCCAAGAATCCAACATCCTCGGCCACACCACCGGCACCGCGGGCAAAGCGCAGCACAAAGCCCTCGCGCGAGCTGCCGTCGAAGCTGCGGCGGCTGCCGTAGCTCAATTCACAGCGGTTGGCCACGCAGAACTCGCGGGCGATGTAAAGGCCCAGGCCGGTACCTCGCGCGTGCGTGGTGTAAAACGGCTCGAACAGCGCGCCGCGCACATCAGCCGGCACGCCCGGCCCATCATCGAAGACCCAAAGCCGCACGCGTCCACCATCGTCGCGCGCGCGCTCCACCAGGATCTCCACCGCGCCCGCCGCATCACTGGCGTAGCGCAACCCGTTGTCGACCAGATTGAAAAGTACCTGCCGCAGGTGAGACAGCTCGAACTTGACCGCCACGTTCGGCTCGGCCGTCAAGATGACGCGGCCCGGAGCAAGGCTGCGGTCGCGCGCGAACTCCTCAAGCCAGCCGCGCACGAAGGGCTCGAGTTCGATCGAATCGCCCAGCGGCGCCTCGCGCCGCGCCACCCGCAACACATCTTCGACCAGGCGGTTGAGGCGTTGAGTGTTCTCGCGCACGATGCCGGCCAGTCGTTGCTGCAGCGGCTCGCTGCTGTCCTCCGCAAGCATCTGGCCGGCATGGCTAATGGCGGCCAGCGGATTGCGGATCTCGTGCGCGATCGAGGCGGTCAGCCGGCCCATGGCAGCCAGCTTCAGCTGCTGGGCGCGCTCCTCCACCGCCCGCACGTCTTCCAGAAAGATCACGAACTCGTCACCCGCATCGGACGGCGGTCGGGCAAACCGGGCGCGCAGCGCGAGCTGGGACGACAGCGGATCCGTCTGGCTCTTGGGCGGCCCGCTCGATTGCATGATGGTGTTGGACCACAGACCACTGGAGCGCTCAGCGGCGCGCCAGCGCCTGAAAGCCTCCGTGAGCGGCTGCAGTGAGGTGAATTCCGACAAACGCCGGCCCGTGAGCTGCATCGTCGGCGGCAAGCCGAGCAGTGCGCGCGCGGCGAGATTGTTGGCCCGCACGCGGCTGCTGGCGTCGACCACGAGCACGCCTTGCTCCATTTGCGCGATGACCAGCCGGTTGATCTCCAGCTGATTCTCCAGGTCCTGGCCGCGTAGCTGCGCCAGCCGCTCCTGCTCGGCAAGCCGCGCGCTCAACAGGCGCAGCAGGCCCGTGACGGCGAAGAGGGCAGCGCCAAACAGGCCAGTCTGGAACAGCAGCGAATCGGAGCTGGTGCCGCCAATGGCGCGCAATGCCGCGTCGGTCAGCAGCGACAGCACCGCCACCGCACAAACGAAAAAGGCCGCAGAGGTCGGCAAGAGCAGCGAGGCGCCCGCCAGAGGCAGCAGGTACAGCACGATGATGCCGGCGCGCAGACCGCCGCCGCCAACTGCGAGAGCGGTGATGAGCACGAGGTCGACGGCGAGCTGCCCGACGACCTGGGCCAGAAATCGCTGACGCAGGGAGAACGCCGCCACGGCGAGCACGGCCGACAGACCAAAGTAAGTGACGCTGCCAGCGAGCAACAGGGGCGCGGCCTGCGGACCTGTCACGCCAAAGGGCGCCGCTGCGCCGCCGATCGTCGCCAGTGACAGCAGCAGCGCGCTGGCAACGAGCACGCGGGAAAGCGCGAAGTACTGCAGCGTGCGCCACGCTAGCGCGGCGCCTGCTTGCAGTCGTTCGAAGCTTGAGGGGGCGGCCGCGCGCACGAACAGCGCCGGCTTAGGAGCGATCGCTCTGCGCGCGATGCGCCTCGCCGCAGTACCAGCGTGGCGCACCGTCCGCGGCTTCGGGGCCGGGCAGGGCATCGGATTGCGGCAAATTGACGCCGCACACCTCGCAGCGGACCATCGTCTCGCCCAACTGCATCGGGTTCATGGCGCGCCGTTGCGCCTCGCTTCTGGCGCGCAGCCACCACCGGTAGCCGAGGTACACGGCCACGGCCAGCAACAGGAAGAACAGCATACGGCTCATCAGCCCCGCCCCAGCACGACTTCGAGCACGAAGCGGCTGCCAACGTACGCGAGTAGCAGCATCATGAAGCCCACCAGCGTCCAGCGCAGCGCCACCCGGCCGCGCCAGCCAAAGCCCACGCGGCCCAGCAAGAGGCCGCCAAAGACCAGCCAGGCCGCCAGCGCGAAGATGGTCTTGTGCTCAAAACGCAGCGCGCGGCCGAACAACTGCTCGGAGAAGAACACGCCCGAGATGACCGTGGCCGTCAGCAGCAGGAAGCCCGCGCCAATGAGCTGAAACAGCAAGCGCTCCATGGCCAGCAGCGATGGAGCATGCCTGAACAGCTTGCCCTCGGCGGCCGGCGTGCTGACCGCCGTGCGCGCGTGCAGTTGCCTGTCCAGCGCCGCCATGAGCAGCGCATGTAGCGCGGCGATCGTGAGCAAACTGTTGGCAAAAATGGCGACCAGCAAGTGCAGGCGGAACGCCGTCGGATTGCCGCCGCCCAGACCCACCACCGATCCATTGAACGCCAATGGAAGCACTGCGGCCAACGCGGCTGCCGGCAGCACGATCGGATACAGCATCCGCAGCGGCACGAAGAAGGTCTCGAGCCAAAGGATCAGCACGGTCAGCCACAGTGTGGCCGACAGCGCGAAGGCGAAGCCGAAGCGAAACTCGCCGCGACCGAAGACATCGTGCGCGAGCAGCGCGCCGTGCGCCAGCGACAGCAGCGGCAGCAGCCAGCGATCGGTCGTGAGCCCCGTCCCGGACTCGGAGGTCAAGGTCCGCCATGCGTGCCAGGCGAGGCCAAGATAGCCGGCGGCCGCCAGCACGTGCACGAGACCGTAAAATGCATCGGACATAGGCTTGTCTCTATATCACAAGCTGTCCTCACGGAGGATGGCTTCAGGCCAACCGGCCTCATCTTCCGCGCCCCGGCGCCACCCCTGTCCATGCTCGAACAGCTCACCGAAAAGCTCGCGCGCGTCGTCAAGACCATGCGCGGTCAGGCTCGCCTGACCGAGGACAACATGCAGCAGATGCTGCGCGAGGTGCGCATGGCGCTCCTGGAAGCCGACGTCGCCCTGCCGGTGGTGCGCGAGTTCATCGCGCGCGTGAAGGACAAGGCGCTGGGCGAGGACGTTGCCGGCAGCCTGACACCCGGCCAGGCGCTGGTCGGCATCGTGCACAAGGAACTCACCGCGCTGATGGGCGGGGACATCCCGGCCGCCGATCGCGAGCTCAACCTCGCCACCCAGCCGCCCGCGGTGATCCTGATGGCGGGCCTGCAGGGCGCAGGCAAGACCACCACCGCGGCCAAGCTGGCCAAATGGCTGATCGAGCGTCACAAGAAGAAGGTGATGACGGTCTCGACCGACGTCTATCGCCCGGCTGCAATCGAGCAGTTGAAGGCGGTGTCGGCGCAGGCGGGCGCGACGTTCTTCCCGAGCACCGCGCAGGACAAGCCGGTGGACATCGCGCGCGCGGCATTCACCCAGGCCCAGCGCCAGATCTTCGACGTGCTGATCGTCGACACCGCCGGTCGCCTGGCGATCGACGAGCCGATGATGCAGGAGGTCGCGGCGCTGCACGCCGAGGTCAAGCCGATCGAGACGCTGTTCGTGGTCGACGCGATGCTCGGTCAAGACGCCGTGAACACCGCCAAGGCATTCGCCGAGCGACTGCCGCTGACCGGCGTCATCCTCACCAAGGTCGATGGCGACGCGCGCGGCGGTGCGGCGCTGTCGGTGCGCCATGTCACGGGCCGGCCGATCAAGTTCATCGGCGTGGCAGAAAAGATCGGCGGTCTGGAGCGCTTCGATGCCGACCGCATGGCCGGCCGCGTGCTGGGCATGGGCGACATCGTGTCGCTGGTCGAGGACGTGCAAAAGTCGATCGACGTCAAGGCCGCCGAGAAGTTTGCGCAGCGGATGAAGTCGGGCGAGAAGTTCGACCTCAACGACTTTCGCGCGCAGATCGGCCAGATGCGCAAGATGGGCGGCATCTCGAGCATGCTCGACAAGCTGCCCGCGCAGTTCGCGCAGGCCGCCGGCCAGGTCAACGACAAGGATGTCGACAAACAGGTGCGGCGACTGGAAGGGATCATCAATTCGATGACGCCAGGCGAGCGCGCCAAGCCGGATCTCATCAAGGCCTCGCGCAAACGCCGCATTGCCACTGGCAGCGGCGTGCCGGTGCAGGAAGTCAATCGACTTCTCAATCAGTTCGAGCAGATGCAGTCGATGATGAAGCAGATGAAAAAGGGCGGGTTGGCGAAGATGATGCGCGGACTCGGGGCGCTGCGCGGCGGCTTGCCCGGATTGCCGAAGGGCTAGCCGGGCACTGGCGTATCGGGCAGCCGCGCAAGCGCGACATCAAGCGCGCGTCTGCTGCGACGCTTCGTAGCTCCAGTGCGTGCGCCAGGCAGCAAGAACGGCGTTCGGATACTCCGGCCGCCCGCGACTGCCGTTATAGCGGCCCAGCGCCATGAACAGGTTGCCGTTCTCGAGATCCAGGTAGTGCCGCAGGATGACGCAGCCGTATCGCAAGTTCGAACGCAGGTCAAAAAGGCGCCGCGGATCACCATCACCAATGACCTTGGTCCAAAAAGGCATCACCTGCATGTAGCCGCGCGCGCCGGCGTGCGAAATGGCGTACTTGCGGAAGTTGCTCTCCACCTGAATGAGGCCGAGAACCATTTGCCGGTCCAACCCAGCGCGCGCGCACTCATAGTCCAGCGTGCGCAGGAACTCCACGCGCGCCTGATCCTCGGGTTTGCGGCGCTTCAGCCGTCCCGACATCGCACTCAACCATTCGACAAAGGCGCCGCGCGCCTCCGGGTCCTTGAATTCGCGCACCGGCGGCCGGCTATCGGCGATCTGTGCCGCCAGCGCATTGCGCACGGCCGCTGCCATGGGCTCGTACTGCTGTGCGCCCGCGCGTGCGCGGCCGGGCAGCCCCAAGGCCGCGAAGCCCAGCGTGGCAATGACAAGCCGGCGCCGCGCAGGCACAGCGGGGGAGCGCAACAAGCTGTCCGCAGCACCGCCCACCGCGGGATCAGCCGCGTGGTCAGCCGCGTGCTTAGCTGCGCAACTGGGCAGCAACGAATGAGGCTGCATCGCCGAGCGAAATCATTTTCGGCGTGAGGCTGCGGCGCTCGACGTACTCAAGCTCGCCGGACTTCAGGCCACGCTCGCCCACAGTGATCCGGTGCGGCACGCCGATGAGCTCCCAGTCGGCGAACATCGCGCCGGGCCGCTCGCCACGATCGTCGAGGATGACGTCGACCCCGGCCGCCAGCAGCGTCTCGTACATCTGGTCGGCCGCCTGGCGCACCGCCTCGGACTGCCTGTAGTTGATGGGGCAGATGGCCAACGAAAACGGCGCGATCGGCGTCGGCCAGATGATGCCCTTGGCATCATGGTTCTGCTCGATCGCCGCCCCGAGCAGGCGCGTGACACCGATGCCATAGCAGCCCATCTGCATCGGCTGCTGCTTGCCATCTTCGTCGGTGAAGCGGATCTGCATGGTTTGCGGATACGGCAGACCCGCGAACACGTGCCCCACTTCGATGCCGCGCTGGATGGCGAGGACTCCCTTGCCGTCGGGCGACGGATCACCCGCAACCACATTACGAAGGTCTGCGACCACCGGCTCCGGTAGATCGCGCCCCCAGTTCACGCCGGTAAAGTGGTAATTCTCTTCGTTTGCGCCGCACACAAAGTCGCTCATGTTGGCGACCGTGCGATCCGCGACCAGCTTGACCGGCACCCTGGTGTTGATCGGCCCCAGGTAACCCGGCCGGCAGGCAAACGCAGCCCGGATCTCCGCTTCGGTGGCAAAGCGATACCCGTCCTTCAGACCCGGCACCTTGCCCGCCTTCACCTCGTTCAACTCGTGATCGCCGCGGATCAGCAAAAGCCAGATTTCGGCCGCGGCGACCACGCCCTCGGTCGCTTTGCGCTCGACGGCCAGCACGATCGACTTGACGGTGCGTGCCAGCGGCAGGCCGAGCAGCGTCGCCACGTCCTCGCACTTTTCCTTGCCGGGCGTTGGCGTCTTGGTGAGGGACTCTTGGGGCTCCGCGCGCTCCTGGACGAGGGGCAGCGCCTCCGCGAGCTCGATGTTGGCGGCGTAGTCGGAATCGGGGCAGTACACGAGCGCGTCCTCCCCGGTGTCGGCGATCACCTGGAACTCGTGGCTCGCCTTGCCGCCGATGTTGCCGGTATCCGCGCGCACGGCGCGGAAATTCAGCCCCATGCGCTCGAAGACGCGCACATAGGCGTCGTACATCGCCTGGTAGCTTTTTCGCATGCCCTCCTCATCCCGGTCGAATGAGTAGGCATCCTTCATCGTGAACTCGCGCCCGCGCATGATGCCGAAGCGCGGCCGCCGCTCGTCGCGGAACTTGGTCTGGATGTGATACAGATTGACGGGCAGCTGCTTGTAGCTCGTCACCAGTTGGCGCGCCAGATCGCCAATCACCTCTTCGGAGGTGGGCTGCACGATGAAGTCGCGCTCGTGCCGGTCTTTCAGGCGCAGCAGCTCCGGGCCGTATTTGTCCCAACGGCCCGACTCCATCCACAGCTCGGCCGGCTGCACCACGGGCATGAGAAGCTCAATGGCGCCGGCGCGATTCATCTCCTCGCGGATGATCGCCTCGATCTTGCGGATCGAGCGCAGGCCCATGGGCAGGTAGTTATAGATCCCGGCAGCGAGCTTGCGGATCATGCCGGCGCGCAGCATCAACTGGTGGCTGACGACTTCCGCGTCGGCGGGAGCTTCCTTCAGGGTGCTGATGAAAAAATTTGAGGCGCGCATCTCGGCGATTCAAGCGGCAAACCTGGCAAACGAGGCAAACGAGGAAGTTGCGCGACAAGGCGCAAATGATGCACTGCCAAGGAATTGCTGGCGCCGCACTGCTGCCCGATCACACCCGGTCATATAATGGTCCGCAGATGATAAAGCTTCAGGTGTTGGCATGCTGGACAAAGACGGGTATCGCCCGAATGTCGGCATCATCCTGCTCAACGCACGTAACGAGGTCTTCTGGGGCAAACGAGTCAAGCAGCATTCCTGGCAGTTTCCGCAAGGCGGCATCAAGTACGGCGAGTCGCCTGAGCAGGCCATGTTCCGCGAGTTGCATGAAGAAATCGGACTCAAGCCGGAACACGTGAAGATCGTCGCGCGCACGCGCGACTGGCTGCGCTACGAAGTGCCCGACCAGTGGATCCGGCGCGACCAGCGAGGCAACTATCGCGGGCAAAAGCAGATCTGGTTTCTGCTGCGCCTGATGGGCCGCGACTGCGATGTGTGCCTGCGTCGCTCCGAGAAACCGGAGTTCGACGCCTGGCGCTGGCACGACTACTGGGTGCCGCTGGATGCCGTGATCGAGTTCAAGCGCGAGGTGTACCAGCAAGCGCTGCAGGAGCTCTCGCGCTTCGTGCTTCGCCCGCAGCGTCGGCCCGCCCCGCGCCCGGTCCCGGCAGAGGCTGCGGCCGCGCCGCCTGCGGCGAGCCTCAGCCCGCCTCGCTAGAGCCCGCTCAGCTCGCGCGCACCATCTGGACGATCTTATTCACGTCCACGCTGCGCGCTTGCTGCTCGATCTGCGGCGCGTACTGCGCCTGCAGCCCCTTGGCCTGCGCGAACACCGACGCATAGGCATCTTTCAGCATCTGGGTCGACATGGTGCGTCCCCCCGCGTAGTAGCGCTTGGCCACCTGGCCGAGTGCGTAGGTGGTTGCGAACGAGAACGCCACGCCCGTCGCACCGCGCGCCAGGCCACCGCCCATGCGGCCGGCCACTTTGCCCAGCAGGCCGCCGATGACCTTGCGGCCGATCTCCTCCAGGTACTGGCCGGTGAGGCCGACACCCATGGTGGCCAGCAGGTCCTTAATGTGGCCCCGGTCCAGTTCATAGCCATGCGCCTTGCCGATTCGATAAACCATTTTCATCTGCAGCGGAATGATGGCCATGCTGGCCATCGACTGCGGCAGCAGCTCCAGCGCGCCGTTCAGGATCGAGTAGTTCAGGACCATCTTGTCGAGCTCGCCGTCGCTGCGTGCCGGCACATTCGCCACGAGCGGGCCTGCGCTGGCCGCAGCCGCCGCGGCTGTGGCGGCGCCGGCCGCCGTTGCGGCCACCGCCGGCTTGCCGACGATGTCCTCCAGCGGCATGGTGGCAAGCGCATCGGCCGTGGCCGCGGGCTCGGCAATCTGCGGCTGCGTCAGCCCAAGTGCCTGACCGAGCTCGGCCAGAAACCTGGTTTCGGCCTCGTTGCGCAACCCGTCGGCGTCACATACGCCCACTGCCAGCTCGAAGGCCAGCTGCTTGAGATCAGTAGACGACAGCGCGGTCGCCGCACTTGCCACCGAGGCGCGCTTCAGGAGCACATCCTGGTACAGCGCAGCCATGTTGACCTGCGCGCTGCCCAGCGACTCCGCCACGCGCTTGACCTCACTACGTTCGGCGTCAGCCTTGCTGCCGTCGGCAAAGGCCGCCAGCAAGGCGATGGTCAGCAGGGCATTCTGGTCAGACGTGTTCATCGGCGAGCTTTCTGAAGTTGGGCGAAGGACGAGAGATGGCGACGATGATGCGCCGGACAAGCCGGGAAAGCCCGCGGTCCGTCGCGCTCCGGTGCAGTTCGTCGCATTCGGCCGGAGGCCGAGGTCGGGATGCCTAGACTGCGCGCCGTATTCACCCGGCCTCAGGAGTCTCGCATGAGGCATCACCCGTTCGCCGTGGCGTTTCTCGCGCTTGGATTTGTCGCTGCGCAACCGTCCGCGCAGGCACTGACGATTCCACCCCGGGAGCTGACCACTGCCGCGGCTCAGCCCATCCCGCCGTCGGTCCCGCTACGCGACTTCTTCCGCAACCCGGACCGCGCGTACTTCCGCATCTCGGCAGATGGCAAGTATCTGTCGTTCATGCAGCCGCACGGGCCAGAGCGCCGCCGCAACATCTTCGCGCAGGAACTGGGCGCCGATGCGCCACGCGGGGAGGTACGTCGCCTGACGAGCGAGACCGCGCGCGACATTGCCGACTACTTATGGAAGGGCAACGAGACGCTGCTGTACAGCAAGGACTTCGGCGGCGACGAGAACTTCCACGTGGTGGCGGTCAACGCGCGCACCGGCGAGGTCAAGGACCTGACGCCGGGCGAGAAGCTGCGCGCGAGCGTGATCGACCAGTTGCCGGACCATCCGACCGACGTGCTGATCAGCCACAACGGCCGCGACCCGAAGGTGTTCGACGTCTATCGCGTGAACGTCGTCACCGGGCAGTCGACGCTGGTGGCGCGCAACCCCGGCAACATCATCGGCTGGGTGCCCGATCATGCCGGCCGCGTGCGGGCTGCGGTCACCAGCGATGGCGTCAACCGCACGCTTCTGTTTCGCGAGCGCGAGACCGACGAGTTCAAGCCCGTGCTGACGACCGACTTCCGCGAGTCGGTCGAGCCGCAGTTCTTCACCTTCGACGACAAGCGGCTGTACGTCGTTTCAAACCGCGGACGCGACAAGTCGGCAGCGGCCGTGCTCGATCCAGCCACCGGCAAAGAGGACGTGTTGTGGTCGCATGCGGATGTCGATGTCGGTGCGCTCACCTACTCGCGCGCGCGCAAGGCCCTGGCCTCCGCCGAGTTCGAAACCTGGCGCGCCGACCGCCACTTCTTCGAGGCCGAGACGCGGCGCGTGTTCGAGCGCTTGCAGGCGCGCCTGCCCGGCTACCGTCTCAGCATCCAGAGTCGCACGCGCGATGAAATCCGCATGGTGGTGGCGGCAACGTCCGACCGCACCGCAGGCGTGCGCTACGTGTACGACAGCAAGACCGACACCCTGATGCGCCTGGGCGAGGTGGTCCCCTGGCTGCCGGAGAACCAGATGGCACACATGCAGCCGGTGCAATACACGTCGCGCGATGGCCTGACCATCAATGGCTATCTGACCCTGCCGCTCGGCCGCCCGGCCAAGAACCTGCCCGTGATCGTGAACCCGCACGGCGGGCCGTGGGCTCGCGACTCCTGGGGCTTCAATCCCGAGGTGCAGTTTCTGGTCAACCGCGGCTACGCCGTGTTCCAGACCAACTTCCGCGGCTCCACCGGCTTCGGCCGCAAGTTCTGGGAAGCGTCGTTCCGCCAGTGGGGCCGGGCGATGCAGGACGACATCACCGACGGCGTCAACTGGCTGATCAAGGAAGGCATCGCTGATCCGAAGCGCATCGGCATCTATGGCGCCAGCTACGGCGGCTACGCCACGCTGGCCGGCGTGACACTGACGCCGGATCTGTATGCGGCGGCGGTGAGTTACGTCGGCGTGTCCAACATGTTCACCTTCATGAACACGATTCCGCCGTACTGGGAGCCGCTGCGCGAGATGTTCTACGAAATGGTCGGCCACCCCGAGAAGGACAAGGAATTCCTGCGCGCGGTTTCCCCGGTGTTCCTCGCAGACCGGATCAAGACCCCGCTGCTCGTGGCGCAAGGCGCGCGCGATCCGCGCGTGAACAAGGCCGAGAGCGACCAGATCGTCGAGGCGCTGCGCAAGCGGGGCGTGCCGGCGGAGTACATCGTCAAGGACAACGAGGGTCACGGCTTTGCCAATGAGGAGAACCAGTTCGAGTTCTACGGTGCGATGGAACGCTTCTTCGCCAAGCACCTGCGGCCGCAGCAAGCGCCGCAATAGCGAGCGGTCCAAGTCTTGAGGCGGCGCAAGGCGAGCGCGCCGCCATGGCAGTGCCGACGGCGGCACGGTGGCACACTTGCACCCCGTGACCACCGCCGATCCTGCCCTGCTCGGCCGCGTCAAGGCGGCCATGCCGTCGTTGGCGCAACTGCCGCCCGATCTCGAGGCAGAGTTGGCGCGTGCGCTAACGGTCGCGCGGCTGCCGGCGGGCACGCTGGTGTTCCACCCGACCGATGCCTGTCCGGGCTTTCCCATCTTGCTCGATGGCCGCGTGCAAGTGACGCGCACGCTGGATAACGGCCGCGAACTGCTGCTTTACGACGTCGAAAGCGGCGAGAGCTGCATCATGTCCACTGCCTGCATGCTTGGCAACAATCCTTACGGCGCGCACGGCCAGTGCATCACCGATGTTGAGCTCGCCCTCCTGCCCCGCGTCCTGTTCGACCGGTTGCTGGCCGAGCACGCGCCGTTTCGCAACGAAGTCTTTGCGCTGTTCACCGACCGCCTGTCGCGCTTGATGGAACTGGTGGAGGCGGTGGGCTTTCAGCGCCTGGATCAGCGCCTGGCTGCGATGATGCTGGGCAAGGGGCACCGTCTGGCCACGTCGCACGAGCAGCTGGCGCAGGCGCTCGGTGCCTCGCGGGAGTCAGTCAGCCGGCAGCTCAAGCACTTCGAGGAGCGCGGTTTCGTCAAGCTGGGCCGCGGCGCAATCAAGATCCTCGATCCGCGCGCGCTGCGGCAGCTGTCGGCCGGCGCGCCGCCCGAGCGTGTGAGCGCGGTCACTGAGTCCGGCAGCGGCACGGACTAAGAATCTATCCATAAATTATATTGACACCTGTTTTGATTTTTGCGGAAGGCGATGGTGGCGGCCGCGAGGTGGTTGAGCGCCAGGAAGCTGCGTTCGAGCTTCTCGTGGCGCACGAGCAGCTTGCGGAAGCGGTTGAACCAGCCATGGCAGACCTCGACCACCCAGCGGCGGGCCTTCTTCTTCGGGTCGCGCCGCCTGATCTGGGCTTGCTTGCGCCGATCA
>JADCGX010000231.1 GCA_020248785.1 Burkholderiales bacterium
CAACCGCGAAAACGTGACCTTTCCGCTCGGCGGCTTTGCCCGCGTTGCGCAGGCGATGGACGAGCTGTCCGCCGGCAGCGCCAACGTGCTCAAGCTGCACGCCGGCGACGCCATCACCGGCGACCTGTACTACACCATCACCAACGGCCGCGCCGATGCCGACCTGATGAACACGGTCTGCTTCGATGCCTTCACGCTCGGCAATCACGAGTTCGACTCGGGTGACGCGGGCCTCAAGACCTTCCTCGACTTCCTGCGCGCGGGCGACTGCCGTACGCCGGTGCTGTCTGCCAACACCAACCTGACGCTGAACGTCTCGCCCCTGGCGCAGGGCAGTATCTCCGCTTATGTGCAGCCGGCCACCATCGTTGTCCGCGACGGCCAACAGATCGGCATCATCGGCATCACCGTGGCCGGCAAGACGAAGAACTCGTCGCGGCCGGATGCCTCGACGACATTCGCCAACGAAACTCAGACCGCGCAGGCGCAGATTGACGGCTTGCGCGCCGGCGGCGTCAACAAGATCATTCTGCTCACGCACCAGGGCTATGCCGAGGATGTGGCCATGGCGCGCGCCTTAAGCGGCGTCGACGTGATCGTCGGCGGCGACTCCCACACGCTCCTGGGGCCGACGGAGCTGACCACCTTTGCCGTGACGGCGCCGGCCGGTGCGTATCCGACGCAGGTGGTCAACCGCGACGGCAAGCTGGTGTGCGTGGCGCAGGCCTGGCAATACGGCTGGGCGGTGGGCAACCTGAAGGTGCGCTTCGACCAGGCGGGCGATGTCACCAGTTGCGGCGGCTCGCCGCAGATCTTGCTCGGCAACCCGACCCGGCGCGCCACCGGCACCGTGGCTCTGACCGATGCCGACCGCACCGCCATCGCGGCTGATCTTGCCACCCAGCCCGCGCTGCGGGTCACGGCCGAGGCCGCGCGGGCCGTCACCACGCTGGCGCCATTCCAGCAGCAGCGCACCGCCTTCGGGGCGAACGTGGTCGGCGCCGCCGCCACCAACCTGTGCCTGCGCCGCGTGCCCGGCACCAAGCGTGACATCACACGCTCCAAGTTCTCCGATTGCAACACCGGTACCTTCACCAGCACCCATGGCGGCGACATGCAGCAGATCGTAGCCCAGGCCTTTCTGGAGCAGGGCCGCAGCTTCGGGGGCGTCGACATCGCCCTGCAGAACGCCGGTGGGGTGCGGGTGGACCTGGATGCCGGCAACGTCACGGTCGGCAACGTCTATACCGTGCTGCCGTTCCGCAACGTGCTGGTGCGCCTGACCATGACCGGCGCCGAGGTCAAGCAGACGCTGGAAGATGCGATCACTTTCCTGCTCGCCGGCGCCGGCAACACCGGCACCTATCCGTATGCCGCCAGCCTGCGCTTCCGCGTCGACCTCAACCAGCCGGCCAACAACCGGGTTAGCAACCTCGAGGTGAAGAACGCGCAGGACGCCTGGGTGGCGCTCAACCCAGCCGCCACCTACCGGGTGATCACCAATGACTTCGTGGCCGACGGCGGCGACGGCTGGGTCACGCTGCGATCGGTCACCGGCGCGCGGCGGGAAAACACCTTTCTCGACTACGCCGACTCGTTCCTGCGCTACACGCAGCGGGCGGGCACCCTGCGGCGCCTGCCGGCCAGTGAGTTCAGCACCCAGCAGTTGATCGACACGCCGTGACGGGTCCGTGAGCCGTGTGGGTGGCGTCGCGACCCGCCGCGCCTTGGCTTGTCATCAAATCCGGGGAGGGTCCGTGTCAACATGTCACGGTGCTGTTGACAACGTTCCTGTCATGAATGCCATCAAGAAGGTGCGCCAGTACCTGCTGAACAACCCCGACAGTCCGTCCTCGAAGGTCCTGGGGCGTCTGGTGGTCACACTGGGTGAGGAGGGCGAGTTCCCGCTCGGAGAGCTCTACGCCATCGATCTTGAGGCGTTCGATTTGGCGCTGGATCTGCTGCGCGACTGGCGCCTGGACCGCCACTACGCGGCCCGCATCAAGCTGTTCGACGTGGTGCTGGCCGGTGTGCCCGGCACGCCCTACGCGGACCAGGAGCCCAGTGCCTAGCGGGCGGGCCGGCACCGCGCTGCGCGCGCCCGTCGACCGGCGGCGCGCGGCACAGCCGCGCAAACAGCCAGCCCCTTCCCGCCGGTAGCCAGCCGCCGTCCTCGCGCTCGCCCTCTACTTCCTGACGGCGGGGTGGTTTGCGGCGGCGGCGCTCGTGTGCGGCCTTCATCGCTGCACATTCGGCTCCGGTTGTCGGGACGGCGTGGCGATCCTTCTGCCCGAGTCTCAGTTCCTCGTCGCCGCCGTCCTCTGGCTCCTGCTCGACAGGGGTGCGCGAGCGGCCCCCGCGGGCGCGCGGTCAAAGCGCGGGCGATCAGGATGGCCGCCGTGTTGCGAGGTTGCCACGTGTCGTCGGCCGCCATCGCGGTCGCGCCGGCCTGTCATCGATCGGTCACTGCGGCGTCCCACACTCGCGCCCGTTGCCCTCGATCTCCCGCTGTTTCGCCACAGGAACCCCACGATGAGAACTCAAGCATGGATGGCGGCTGCTGCCGCTGCGCTACTTGCCGGTTGTGCAACCGTGACGCCCCCGGCCGGCATGGTGCCGGGCA
>JADCGX010000232.1 GCA_020248785.1 Burkholderiales bacterium
AACTCGGCATTGGCAGTCTCGTCCGCGACATCCATGCAACTGCCCTCCAGCGCCATGACGCGCAGCCCCCGGTACCAGGCGTCCGGCGCCCCCTGCGTGGCCAGCGGGCGCACAACCCGTTCGGCGAGTTGACGCATCACCGGGCAGGTCTCAGCGTTCGTCGAACACTTGCGGCTTGCCCTTGAAGGGTCGGTTCGGTCGGTGGTAGGCAATGGAGCAGAGAAGCGGTTGGTGAGTGGGCTGACGGCGACGCAGGGCGTAGCAGCGGATGCGGTGGCGGTTGAAGTCGACCTCGCAGCGCACCTTCTGGCCGGCATCGATGCACAGACCCAGGAAGGCGTGGCGCACATCGCGCAACACGCCCTGCACGGGCGCCGAGATCTGCTCCTGCGCAGCCGGCAATGCCCGCTGCGCGGGCTTCATGCGAGCCTTCATTTCCGTGGTTTCTTTCTTTGCTTACAAGGCTCCTGGATGTTCGCATCCAGGCGAAAGGAACCGCCACCTTCAACTCACCCGTTCAACATACTTCGGGACATTGCCCATCGAAGCCTCGACGGAAGCAGATTGTGATCGAGAAAGATCTATCTGAACGGTATTGCCCCTAGCCCGCCTGACCCTTGACGCTCCGACGCATGATCTGATGCGGCGCTGCATGATCCTACGCCGTCAGGCGAAGTCCGGCTGATTCTCCGGCCGGGCCGCCTCGAACGACGGCAGCGCCATGCAGCCGTCGAAGATGCGCATGACCGTCGGCACATGCTCGAGCCGGCAGTCAAAGCGCCGGGCGTTGAAGATCTGCGGGACGATGAGCACATCGGCCAGCGTCACGTGATCGCCGAGCACGAAGCGCCCGCAGCGGCCGGCCGCCACCAATTGCGCGTCCAGCTGCGCCAGCCCCTGCTCCACCCAGTGCTGGTACCAGCCGTCCTTCTGCTCCTCGGACAGGGCCAGGTCATGCTTCAGGTAGCGCAGCAGGCGCAGGTTATTGAGCGGATGGATCTCGCACGCGATCGACAGCGCCATGGCGCGCACATAGGCGCGCTCCTGCGGCGCGTGCGGCAGCAGCGGAGGCGCAGGAAACGTCTCGTCCAGGTACTCGATGATGGCCAGCGACTGCGTCAGGTGCCGGCCGTCGTGTTCGAGCACCGGGACCAGTTCGGCCGGGTTGATCGCCTTGAACCCCTCGGCAAACTGCTCGCCTTTCATCAGGGCCACGGGGGCGTACTCGAACGGCAGCCCCTTGAGGTTGAGCGCAATGCGCACCCGGAACGAGGCCGAGGAGCGCGCGGCGCCATAGAGCTTCATCATCGGATCACCTCCGGCATCACGTCATGAACTGGACCAGCCACAGCGACAGTAGCGGAAACGCGAGCAGCAGCAGCGTGCGCACCGCGTCGGCCGCCAGGAACAGGAAGGCAAAGCGGTAGGTCCGGCCCATGGGCACATCGCGCGCCAGGCCGTTGATGACATACACGTTCAGCCCCACCGGCGGCGCGATCAGCCCGATGTTCACCACGCACAGCACCAGGATGCCGAACCAGATCATCTTGGCTTCGGGCGCAAGGCCCATGAGCTCGAGGCTCGCGACGGTCGGCAGCAGCACCGGCAGTGTCAGCAGCAGCATGGACAGCTCGTCCATCACGCCGCCGAGAACGATGTAAAAAAGCAGGATCGCCGCGACGATCAGCAGCGGCGGCACGTCGAGCTGGCCGACGAATTCGGCCACGCGCGCCGGCATCTGTGACAGCGCCAGCGCGCTGTTGAGCATGTCGGCACCGGCGAAGATCATGAAGATCATCGCGGTGGTCTCCGCTGTGCCTAGCAGTGCCTGTGCAATGCCGGGCCAGCGCAGCGCGCCACGCAGCACGCCGACCAGCAGAGTAAGCGCGGCACCCACCGCGGCCGCCTCGGTCGCGGTGAACACACCGCCGTAGATGCCACCGAAGACGAGCAGGAAGATGAGCACGACCGGCCACGCGCCGGCGAGCGTCGCCAGCCGCGTGCGCCAGTCCTGGCGCGGCTCCGCCGGTCCGGCGTCGGGACGCAGGTGGCAGAAGATCGCGATGGCGATGCAGTAGCCGGCCGCGGCGATCAGGCCCGGGATGAAGGCGGCCGCAAAGAGCTTGGCGATGTTCTGCTCCGCGAGGATGGCGTAGACCACCAGCACCACCGAGGGCGGGATCAGGATGCCGAGCGTGCCGCCGGCCGCCAGCGTTGCGGTGGCCAGCCCGCCGTCGTAGCGATAGCGCTTCATCTCCGGCAAGGCCACGCTGCCAATCGTGGCGGCCGTGGCCACCGACGAGCCACACACCGCACCGAAGGCCGCGCAGGCGAGCACGCTGGCCTGCGCCAGCCCGCCGCGCCAGTGCCCAACGAAGGCAGCCGCCGCGCGAAACAGCGCGGCCGACAGCCCGCCCTGCGCCGCAAGCTGACCCATCAAGATGAACAGTGGAATAACCGACAGGTCGTAGATCGAGAACCGCGCGAACGCCAGGCCCTTCATGTACGCCAGCAAGGCCCCGGGCGAAGACAACATGAGGTAGCCGAGCACGCCCGGCACGAACATCGCGACCCAGATGGGCACGCGCAGCGCCATGAGCAGCAGCATCAGGACAAGGAGCAGGAGCGGCAGCGCCTCGGTCATGTGCCGCTCGGGTCAGACCATCTCGCCGCGCCACTGGCGCCACGCGAGGTTCAGGGCGATGACTCCGGACAACGCCAGCCCCGGCACCATCGCCAGGTAAGTGAGCCAGAACGGGAAGCCGGTGACCATGGTGGTCTCGCCGGCCGCCTTCATGTCAGCCACGCCCACGCCCGCGCGCCAGGCCAGGACCAGCATGGCCGTGGCAAGCAGCGTGCTGCCCAGTGCATCCAGCCGCCGACGCGTGCGCGCAGCCGCGCGCGCCGTGAAGAAGTCGACGATGATGTGCGCGTTGCGCACCTGGCAGTACGGCAGGAACAGCGCCACCGCAACCGCGCAGGCAACCTGCATGAGCTCGACGTCGCCCAGCACGGGCCGGTCGGCCACCCAGCGGCCGAACACCGAGACCACGCTCATGCCCGTGGCGGCGAGCAGCACGCAACCGCCCAACAGCGCAAGCGCACGGGCAAGGAAAAGCAAGGCTCGATCGAAACGTCGCTGCATGCGCGGTGACACGATGCGCCGCGTGCGCCAGGAAACCCCTGGCGACACCGGCAGCCGAACGCGGCGCGCGACTCTAGCAGCGGCGCGACGGCCAGCGCTGCAGCGTGCCGGCCACCCTCACCCGCCGACCGGCGTACGAGCAGTGGCGGCGCGGCTGTCCCCGCCCGATGTCACTTCTTCTGCTCGGCCTTCCTGGTGCTGGAGACGGGCGCCGCAGACGCGGCAGGCTTTGCCTGGAACCTGGCCAGCAGATCGCGGGCATCGGCCATCATTTGCGTGCCGTTGAGGCCGCGGTTGTTCATGTCGGCGATCCACTGACCATAGAGGCCCCGCGCGGCGCGGTCCCAGCGCGTGAGCTCGGTGGCGGCGATCACGTTGATCTGGTTGCCGCGGTCGAGCGCGAGCTTGCGCGCAGCTGGTGCGGAGGCATCCCAGATCGCCCCCGCACGGCCTGAAAGCTCCAGACCGGAGTTGTTGTCGATCACCTTCTTGAGCTCCGGCGGCAGCTTGTCGTATGTCGCCTTGTTCATCGCGAACAGGAATACCGCCGTGTACAGCGCCGGCATGCCGGGGTCGGTCTCGGCGTGGTACTTCACCATCTCGTGCACCTTGACCGAGGGCACCACTTCCCACGGAATCACGGCGCCATCGATCACGCCCTTGCTCAAGGCATCGGCCAAGGCCGGCACCGGCATTGACACCGGCGTGGCACCGAACGCCGCCAGCATGCGGTTGGTCATGCGCGTGGGCGCGCGCAGCTTGAGCCCGCGAAAGTCCTCGAGCGTGCGGATCTGCCGCTCGCGCGTGTGGATGACGCCGGTGTCGTGCACGTGGATGGCCAACGGCTTGACCGCGTCGAACTCCTTCACCCCGTGCAACTCGTAGAACGCCCATGCCGCCTTGGACGCCGATTCCGCGCTGTTGATCATGAAGGGCAGCTCGAATACCTCCATGATCGGGAAGCGCCCGGCGTTGTAGCCCGGCAGCGTCCAGACGATGTCGGCTACGCCATCTCGGGCCTGGTCGAACAGCTGCGGCGGCGTGCCGCCCAATTGCATGGACGGGAAGATCTGGCACTTGAGTCGGTTGTTCGACTCCCGCGCGATCTTTTCGCACCACGGCGCGATCAGCTTGGCGTGATTGGTCGAGGACGTGGGCAGGAAGTGCGCAACCTTGAGCGTGAACTCCTGTGCAGCGGCCTGCGGCATCGACAGGCACGCGAGCAGCGCGGCCAGGGCGCGCGGCACGAGCGTGTAACGCATGGGTCTCCGATGGGCGAAGCGCGCCGGCACGTGCCGGCGCCGCGTGGTTCTTGGTGTGGCGTGGTTCTTGGTGTGGGTTGGAGGATAGCCCGCGCTAGCCCCGCGGCCCGGCGAGCATTGGCCTTGTAAGGCCCTAGACCACGCGCACCGTCAACGAGCCGACGCCGTCGACCCCGCCTTGCATCAGATCTCCGCGTTGCACGGCGGCCACGCCCTCGGGCGTCCCGGTGAAGATGAGGTCGCCGGGCGCGAGCTCGAAGTACTTGGACAGGTGCTCAATCGTCTCGTTGACGTTCCAGATGAGTTTTCCGACATCGCTCTCCTGCCGCTTGGCGCCGTTGACGTTGAGCCAGATGCGGCCGCTGTTGATCTCGCCAGTACGGGCGATCGGCTTGATCGGCCCGATCGGTGCCGAGTGATCGAAGCCCTTGCCTACTTCCCACGGGCGGCCCTGCTTCTTCATCTCGCCCTGAAGGTCTCGGCGCGTCATGTCCAGCCCGACCGCGTAGCCCCAGATGTACCTCGACGCATCGGCGGCTGGAATGTTGCGGCCTCGCTTGCCGATGGCCACGACTAGTTCCGTTTCGTGGTGCAGGTTGCTCGTCTCGCCGGGGTACGGCAGCTCGGCCGCCTTGCCCTCGGGCGCAATCAGCACGGCGTCCGCCGGCTTGGCAAAGAAAAACGGCGGCTCGCGGCCCGTGAAGCCCATCTCCTTGGCGTGCTCCTCGTAGTTGCGGCCGACGCAGTAGATGCGATGCACAGGATAGAGATCGGTCGAGTTGAACACCGGCACGACCGGCTGCGCGGGTGCGGCGAAGACATATCCCATGGAACTTCCTTTCGCTTCTAAAGATAATGCAGCGTGGTCGCACGCATCCCTGCACGTCGTTGCCTGCCGTGTTCAATCATGCGCCAATCTCCTCGCACGGCCTCAGCCGGGCAGCCGCAGCACGACGACGTCGCCGGGCTGCGGCCGCGTGACGCTCACCAGACCAGCGAGCTGCAACACGCAGCACACATGGCGACCGTCGACTGCGACGATGCGGGCGTACAAGCAACCGGTCTGCGCACCCTCCACGGTGACGCTGCGCTCGACATCGCCCGGCGCGAGCTCACCGGCTTCGAGCGCCAGGTGCAGTTGCAGAGGTCCGGCGTCCCATTCCAGCACGCGCGCACCCAGCACGCGCTGCGGCTCCAGGCCGCGCAGGCGGCGGATCTCGATGTCGCTCCACACCGTGGCGCGGCAGGCGAGCACGATGCCGCGGACACGCACCTCGGGCTCCAGCGCCCAGGGGTCGTAGTCGAGCTCATGCACCTCACCAGCGAGCAGCTGGACCTTGCAGGTGCCGCACTCGCCCGCCTCGCACGACGACGGCAGGGTGATGCGGTGGCGCCGCAGCGCAAGCAGCACGGTCTCGCCGTCCTCCGCGCTGTAGATCCGTGCGTCGTCCTCGATGCGGATCAGCGGCATCAGCTCGCCTCCCCGCCGCCGGCCGTGCCGCTCGCCTTGCCAATCGCACGCGACAGCCAGATCACCGGCACCAGGCCCATCAGCACGATCGTGAGCGACGGCAGCGCCGCTTCGCCGAGCCGCTCATCGGCAGCCATCTGGTAGGCGATCACAGCCAGCGTGTCGAAGTTGAATGGCCGCAGCACGAGCGTTGCGGGCAGCTCCTTCATCACGTCGACGAACACCAACAGAGCGGCCGCCAGCAGCGACGGCGACAGCAGCGGCAGATGCACGCGGCGAAAGACCTCGACCGGCGAGGCACCGAGCGAGCGCGCGCTGGCGTCCATCGCGGGCGTGATGCGCGCCAACCCGGCCTCCACCGGCTGCTGAGCGACCGCGAAGTAGCGCACGAGGTAGGCGTACAGCAGTGCGGCCACGGTGCCGGTGACGAGCAGCCCGCTGCTCACGCCGAAGCTCGCGCGCAGCCAGGCGTCGAGCCAGTTGTCGAACGCCGCCATCGGCACCAGCACGCCGACCGCGATGACCGCGCCCGGCACCGCGTAACCAAGATTCATCGTGCGCACCGCCCAGCCAACCAGCACGCCGGCGCGGCCGCTTAGCATGCGCTGCAGGTACGACAGCACGAGCACGGTGGCCAGCGTCAGCACCGCGGCCGCGCCTGCGATGAGCACGCTGTTGGTGAGCCAGCCGAGGAAGCGGCCCCACAGCGTCGCATCGAGCGTGGGCAGCAGCAGGTGCACGAGGATCGCGGTGGGCAGCATGAAGCCCGTGACCAGCGGAACGAGGCAGGCGAGCACGGCCAGTGAACCGGCAGTGCCGGTCAAGTGTTGACGCGACGCCGGCCGCGCCGAGTTGGGCGCGCTGAAGTAGCGCGCGCGACCACGCAGGTGCCGCTCCACGGCGATGATGATGAGCACCAGCACCAGCAGCACCGCGGCGAGTTGGCTCGCCGCGAGCCGGTCACCCAACGAGAACCACGCGCGGTAGATCGAGGTGGTGAAGGTCTGCAGTCCGAAGTAGGCGGCAGCACCGTAGTCCGCCAGCGCTTCCATCAGCGCCAGCAGCGCGCCGGCGGCGACTGCCGGGCGCGCCAGCGGCAGGTTGACCGACAGCCAAGTGCGCCACGGCGACAGGCCCAGGCTGCGTGCGGCATCGATCATCGAGGCCGTGCGGCTCAGGAAGGCGGTGCGTGCGAGCAGGTAGACGTACGGGTACAGCACCACGGTGAAGACAAAGGCCGCACCGGGCAGCGAGCGGATTTCCGGAAACCAGTAGTCCGCGCGCGTCCAGCCAAAGCTTGCCCGCAGCGCGCTTTGCACCGGCCCCGAGAACTGCAGAAAGTCGGTGTAGGCATAGGCGACGATGTAGCCGGGCATGGCGAGCGGCAGCAGCAGCGCCCACTCGAAGATGCGGCGGCCCGGAAACTCGTGCGCTGCCACCAGCCACGCGCTGGTGGTGCCGAGCACGGTGACGCCCAGCATGACCATGACCACGAGCAGGAAGGTCTCGAGCGCAGCGCGTGGAATGACGGTGGCGGCCAGGTGCTGCAGTGTCTCCAGCGAGCCGGGTGCGTAGACCACGCTGCCCAGCACGCCGAGGATCGGCAGCGCCACCAGCGCCGCGGCCGCCAGCGCGAGGACGAGCCCGAGCGACTGGCGGTTGCGCCGCGCCGGCGACCACCCCGCACGTTGCCCGGCGCTGGAAAGCGAACTCATCGGGGACTGCCTTCGCGCAGCGCGACTGGGCGTTAAGCCGCAGGGTTGATTAGATGCAAATGAGAATTATATGCATCTACACTATGATCCGACTGCGCGAGTCAAGCTGGAGTCAAGCTGGGGTCAGGCTCGATCGGACGGAGGAGTTCGCTCACCCGACCTTGATCGGCCTGACCGCGCGGAGGCAACCGCCTTGTCGCCGCCCACTGGATCGCGCGCCACCCCTGACCCGACGCCGTGCCCAATTCGCTGCCCCGCCCGCCCGCACCACCGGTCCTGCTGATCGAGGACCTGCGGGTGCGCTATGGCCGCGGCCATTGCGTCAACGACGGGCTGAACCTCGCGCTCGCGCAGGGCGATATCGGCTGCATCGTTGGCAGCTCCGGCTGCGGTAAGACCACGCTGCTGCGCGTGATCGCCGGGTTTATTGGGATCGACGGTGGGCGCATCGTCATCGATGGGCAGGAGGTTGCCGCCCGTGGCAGCGCCCTGCCGCCCGAGCAGCGCGGCATCGGCCTCGTGTTTCAGGACTACGCGCTGTTTCCGCATCTGCGCGTGGACGAGAACATCGCCTTCGGCCTGCGTAACGCCGACAGCACGGCGCGCCGCCAGCGCGTGGACGCCATGCTGCAACTGGTTGGTCTGACCGCCCAGGCGCGCCGCTATCCGCATGAGCTCTCAGGCGGACAACAGCAGCGCGTGGCGCTTGCGCGCGCACTGGCGCCGGCACCCAAGCTGCTCCTGATGGACGAGCCGTTTTCCAACCTCGATGTGGAACTGCGTGCGCGGCTGGGCGCCGAGGTGCGCGAGATCCTCAAGGCCAGCGGCACCTCCGCGATCCTGGTCACGCACGACCAGCAGGAGGCGTTTGCGATCGCCGACCGCGTGGGGGTGATGAACCAGGGCCGGCTTGAGCAATGGGACCGGCCCTACGAGCTGTATCACCGGCCAGCCACGCGCTACGTGGCCGACTTTATCGGCGAAGGCGTGTTCGTGCCCGCCACGGTGCTCAATGCGCGGCGCGTGTCGATCGAACTGGGCGAGCTGACCGGCGAGATCCCGCTGCCCTGCCAGGGCGGCTGCGCCACCTGTGGCAAGGGCTGTCATGTCGAAGTGCTGCTGCGCCCGGACGACATCGTGCACGACGACGCCAGCCCGCTCACCGCCACGGTCGTACGCAAGATCTTCCGCGGCGGCGACTTCGTCTACACCCTGCGCCTGGA
Organism: Burkholderiales bacterium; assembly: GCA_020248785.1. Taxonomy (GTDB): domain Bacteria; phylum Pseudomonadota; class Gammaproteobacteria; order Burkholderiales; family Burkholderiaceae_F; genus JALHMQ01. Next base: position 8,817 of record JADCGX010000232.1, read on the forward strand.
CAGCGGCCGCGAGGTGTTGGCACTGGTTCCCTCGCACCACGACCACGCCATTGGCGAGCGCATCGGCATCCGCCTCGACGCCGATCATGTCGTGACCTTCCCCGCCGACAACCGCGCGCCGGCACCGATCACGGTCGTTCGCTGACCCCGCTGACCCCGGAGGCGAGCATCAGTCGTCGCCCCTATAATCGGAACGTCGTCCTCTCGCCTCGTGCGCGTAGACGTTACGGTGCAAGACCGGAGAGATGGCCGAGCGGTTGAAGGCGCACGCCTGGAACGCGTGTATAGGTGAATAACCTATCGTGGGTTCGAATCCCACTCTCTCCGCCAGCCGCCAGCCGCCGATGCTCTGGTTGTCCCTTGTGTACTCACCACCCGCGCGCAGCGGCAGTCATGCGTGAATCAGCGCAGAGGCGGCCAAAGCCAACGGCCCGCGTCGCGAAGCCGGACCACGGCGCTCCACCGTCCCAACTGGTCCTGCGTCAGTTCCGAGTTTTGTTCAACACCATGAAGAGCCATTTTGCGCAGGTCGAGCGGCAGGCCGGCGTTGGCGGCGCGCAGTTGTGGGCCTTGAGCGTGGTCGCCCAATCGCCCGGCTGCACCCTGGGCGATTTGGCGCGCGCAATGGACATCCACCAAACCACGGCCAGCAACCTGGTGCGCACGTTGTCCGAGCGGGCCTTGATCAGCGTGAAGGCTGACACGGTGGACAAGCGGACCCGCCGCCTGCATGTGCGCGTTGCGGGTCGTCGCATCCTGCAAGCGGTGCGATCGAGCGCTTGCTGGAGTTGTATCCGCAATGGCGCGGGCGCTTCAGCCTGCTGCAGATCGCCGCGCCATCACGCTCCGCGCTGGACGAATACCAGCGCTTCGAGAACGACGTGCGAGCACTGGCAGCGCGCATCAACGAACGCTTTGGCGGCAAGAGCTATCAGCCGATCATTCTGCTAGTCGAGCACAAGTCCGAGGAGCAGGTGGTGGCGTATTACCGCGCCGCTGACATCTGCCTGGTGACGAGCCTGCACGACGGCATGAACCTCGTGGCCAAGGAGTTCTGCGCGGCGCGCGACGATGAACAAGGCGTACTCATCCTGTCGCGGTTTGCCGGGGCCGCGCGCGAATTGCATGAGGCGCTCATCGTCAATCCGTATCACACGGACGAAGTGGCGGAGACGCTGAGTCGCGCCCTGGCAATGTCGCCGCAGGAGCAGCGCGAGCGCATGCGCAGCCTGCGCCAGATGGTGCGCGAGTTCAACGTCTACCGCTGGGCGGCGCGCATGCTGCTGGATGCCGCCCGCCTGCGCCGGCGCGAACGCGTCGTCGCCAAGCTGGAGGAAAAGCGACTCGCGGCGTAGGCGCCGCCCGGCTCGGGTGATCATCGGCGGAGGTTCGCGATGCCGCGGCGGGTCTTCCTGCGGGATCACGTCCGGCGCACGGTCGGGCGGCACCGGGGGCTGCTCGATGTCGCGCTCGCGGTCCTTGCGTTGCCTGCCGCCGTTGCTCTGCTCGGCGGGTCCATCAGGTTGGGGCCGGTTCGGATTCAATCGGTGCTTGGCGTGATGCTGTGTCGCAGTCCTGCAAGGCCCCTTCCTGACGCGCATCCTTGCGCTCGCTCCTGCGTCACTCGGCCCGGCTGGTCGCACGCTCACCACGCCAGAGCGCGCCGAAGCGGCTGGGCCGCTCCGCTGGCTTGTCACGCGAATCCGCGCCGCCTGGGCGGAGCGCCTGCAGGCTCGATGGCGCCAGATGCAACGTGCGGTTCGGAAACGGAATCTCGATGCCTTCGGCCTCGAAGGCTTCCTTGATGCGCTTGAGAAAGGCACGGCGCACATCCCGCTGTGCCAAGGGCAGGGTGCGAATGCGACTGCGCAGGATGATGGCCGATTCCGCGAGGCTTTCGACCCCCGCGATCTCGATGTCCTGGATGATCCGGTCGGCGAAAGCGGCCTCCGCGCGCAGCTCGCCTGCCACCCGCCGCATGACGTCCATCGCCTGATCGATGTTGCTGCGGTAGGCAATGCCGACGTCGATCAGCGCAAAGGAAAACGCCGTCGAACGGTTGGTCACCGTGGTGATGAGACCGTTGGACACGTAGTGCACGCTGCCGTCGTAGTCGCGCAGCATCACCTTGCGCAGAGACACTTCTTCCACCAGCCCGCTCTTGCCGGCGATCTCCACCACGTCGCCGACCCGGATCTGGTTCTCCACGAGCAGGAAAAGCCCCGTGAAGTAGTCCTTGATGAGGCTTTGCGCGCCGAAGCCGATGGCGAGGCTAACCACGCCGGCCGCGCCCAGGATCGGCGCAATGGAGACGCCGACTTCGTTGAGAACCAGCATGCCGGCCACCAGCAGCGCGACGACCGACAGCGCATAGCGCGCAGCACGACCGACCGTCTCGATCCACTTGGCATTCTCTGGTCCGCTGGCGCGCGCCGCTGCGAGGAGACGGAGCCGCTTGACCATACGACCAGCAAGAAGATGCACCAGCCTCGCCCCCGCGAGGATGGCGGTGATCCTCAGCGCAAGCCGCAGCTCCGGCCCCCAATCCATCCAGGCAATCGTCCAGTCCATGCGGCACCTCGCTCAAAGACAGATTGACAGCAGCGAGCAAGGCACGCTCCGCGCGCGGACTCCCCGAAGGACGCTACGGGCGCTAGCTACAGACGAAAAAAAGCCCGCGGCAAAGGCCGCGGGCATTCAGGTCAAGCGGAGCTTGCTTAGTGACCCGCGCCGCTCATGGCGGTGGTGTTCATGGTGTCACCCTTGAGGTTCGGGTAACGCACATGCTCCACCAGGTCCTGCGTCTGCTTATCCGGGGCCGGCGTCAGCAGCGACACCACGACGAGCGTGATCAGCGCTGCCGGCATGCCGAAGATGCCCGCGGAGATGGGCGCAATGTCCCACCACGTGTTCTCGGCAACGGAACTCGTCACCCCGAACACGCTGCGCAGCCACACCTGAGTGGTGGCCATGTAATAGAACGTGATGGACACGCCCACGATCATCGACGCGATCGCGCCGTACTTGTTGGCACGCTTCCAAAACACGCCCAACACGAGCGGCGCGAAGAAGCCCGCGGCCGCCAGCGAGAACGCCGCGGCAACCAGGAACAAGATGTCAGCCGGTGCCGCCGCCGCCGTGTAGGCCGCCAGCACCGCAACCACCAGCAGCAGGATCTTGGAGATCGTGATCCGCTTCTGTGTGGAGGCGTTCGGGTTGATCATCTTGTAATACAGGTCGTGCGACAGCGCGTTGGCGATCGTCAGCAGCAAGCCGTCGGCGGTGGACAGCGCGGCGGCAAGACCACCGGCGGCCACCAGGCCCGAGACGACATACGGCAGACCGGCGATCTCGGGCGTAGCCAGGACGATGACGTCCTGACCCAGCACGATCTCGGCAAGCTGCACGACGCCGTCCTTGTTGATGTCCGTGATGCTCAGCAGGCGCGGATCGATCTTGCTCCAGGCCGCCACCCAGCCCGGCAGGTCGGAGAAGTTCTTGCCGACCACCAGGGTGTAGATGTCGAACTTCACGAGTACCGCCAGGGCGGGCGCCGTGAAGTAGAGCAGGAAGATGCAGAACAGCGACCAGAACACCGAGCGGCGCGCTTCCTGCACCGACGGCGTGGTGTAGTAGCGCATCAGGATGTGCGGCAATGCGGCCGTGCCGACCATCAGGCAGAGCACCAGCGCGAGGAAGTTCTTGCGCTTGCGATCACGCTCGACGTCGGCCTTGGCCGGGTCCGGGTTGCCGCTGTAAAACGGCTCCGCATGCGGCAGGGGCGGTGCAGAACGAGCGGTATTGCTCGTGATCTGCCCTTGCCAGATGCGACGCGCATCGGCCTCGGTCTTCGGATAGTCGGCCAATGCCTTCTCTGCGGCCTTCTGCTCCGTCATCGGCGCATTGGCTTCCTTCAGATCAGCCACTCGCTTTTCAGCGGCAGCCTTGCCCTCGGCCCAGGTGCCCGGCAGACCGTCGATGCGGGCTTTGGCATCGGCCGCGCGCTGGCGGAAGATGTCGCGGACTTCCTTTTCCTTGGCGTCGGCGGTGAGGATCTTCTCCTTCTCCGTGACCTTCTGCAGCACGCTTCCGTACACGAACTGTGGCAGCGGCACGCCGGTGTGCTTGACCGACAGCCAAACGACCGGGATCAGGTAGGCAATGATCAGGATGATGTACTGCGCCACCTGCGTCCATGTCACGGCGCGCATGCCACCCAGGAACGAGCAGACCAGAATGCCCGCCAGACCCAGGAACACGCCCACCGTGAACTCCACGCCCGTGAAGCGCGAGGTGATGAGACCCACACCGTAGATCTGCGCAACCACGTACACGAACGAGACCAGGATCGCGACCAGGATGCCCACGAAACGCGCCGCGTTGCCGCCGTAGCGCGCGCCGAGGAAGTCCGGGATCGTGAACTGGCCGAACTTGCGCAGGTAAGGCGCAAGCAGGAAGGCCACCAGACAGTATCCGCCGGTCCAACCCAAGATAAAGGCCAAACCATCGAAGCCCTGCAGGTACAGGCCACCGGCCATGCCGATGAAGCTGGCTGCCGACATCCAGTCCGAGCCGGTTGCCATCCCGTTGAAGACGGCCGGCACACGTCGCCCCGCCACGTAATACTCGGCGACGTCTGCCGTGCGGCTCATGATGCCGATGCCGGCATACAGCGCGATGGTGGCAAACAGGAACACGTAGCCAATCCACGCGCGTGGCAAGCCCATTTTCTCCAGGATCGCAAGAACGACCAGGAACACCAGGAAGCCACCCGTGTAATACGTGTAGTACTTTTTCAGCTGGTTGAAAAACGCTCGATTCGAGCTGACTTGGGCGCTCATCACTCCTCCTCAGCTACGCCGTATTCCTCGTCCAGGGCCTTCATCTTGCGGGCATACACCCAGATGATGACGAGGTAGATGATCAGTGATCCTTGCGCAGCCATATAGAAGCTGAACGGCCAACCAAAAAAGTTGAACATCAGCTCGCGCGCAAAGAAGCCCATGACGAACGTCGCCACGAACCAGATCGCCAGCAGGACCAGCGTCAGGTTCAGGTTCCGCCGCCAGTACTCCTGGTGCTTAGCGGTTAGTTGCATTTCTTGTCCTCCAAAAAATCTTCTTGGGTGCTTTTGCAGATTTAGTTGCTCGCGGCGCGGACCTCCTTGGGGTGGGGTTCGTCTGATTGAAGACTGGCGGAATCGTCGTTGGCCGCCGGCAGACGCCGCGGCTTGGTGGTCTCGAGATCGCGCTTGAGCGTGGCGGCGTACTTGGGCTCGAACAGCTTGAGCTGCTCGTAGGTGCGCCAGGCGTCGCCAGCCTCGCCCAGATGGTGGTAGGTCATGCCGAGCTGGTAGAAGCCGTAGGGCGAGAACGGTTGCAGCTTGATGTTCTTCTTGAGCGCCTCGACGGCCTCGCGCAGCCGCTCGGTGCGGATCAGCACCAACGCCAGGCCATACCACGCGCGGTCATGATTGGGGTTCAGCTCCACGGCCCGGCGGAAGCAGCGCTCGGCCTCGGCCACGTTGTCGCGCTGCTCGTGGATGAAGCCCAGGTTGAACCAGCCGTCGGCATAGTCGGGGTTGTGCGCGAGCACGCGCTCGAAGGCCTGCGCCGCGGCCGATGACTCGCCCGCCTCCATGAGCATGCTGCCGAGCGTGGCGCCGGCGCGCGGGTCCTTCGGCGAATGCAACGCGATCTCGCGATACAGCTCGAGCGCGCGCCGCTTCATGCCAAGCGTGAGCGCAATGTTGGCCAGCAGCCCGAGCCACCAGCGCATGAACACGTTCATCGATTGACTCCCCAGGCTTCGGCCCATCGCGCGCAGCCGGCCTGGTTGATGTTGGCCATGCAGGCGTCGCGATGCGCGAAGCCGACGGCAAAGTAGGCAATGATCAGGATCAGGAACGCGACGGCCGGCACGTGGCCGTCGATGATCACGCGCGGCGTGACCGCGCGCACAAGGCGCACCACGGGCTTGGTGAGGATGCTGAACAGTTGATAGACGAAGTTGTCATGCCGCCGGCCCCAATTGAAGATGCCGACGATGAACTGGCCGAACAGCGACAATGCCGCTATCAGGATCAGCGATTGCAAAATGACCCACAGCAAGGCCATTGCAGGTTCACCCCTTCTGTCTTGCGCCGCGCGCGCCGGCCAAAGCTGGCGACGACGTGCGTCTCCTTGTTGCACCGCTGGCCGCAGGCAGTCATTGCCACCCGTCTGACCCTTGCTCCCTGACGCCTGCTGCCGGCCGGTCGTCGTTGCGTCCGGTCCGTGCAGCACGGGCCACTCAGCGCCAACTGCTTATCGCTCCTTGCGTCGCCCGCTGCCCTTCAAGTCCTGTCGCGCCTTCCCGTGTCCTGCGTGCCGCCCCTGCCCGCTCGCCTACTGCGAGACCTTGAGCTGGTCGAGGATCGCCGGGTTCTCCAGCGTCGAGACGTCCTGCGTGATCTGCTCGCCCTTGGCAATGGCGCGCAGCAGGCGCCGCATGATCTTGCCGCTGCGCGTCTTGGGCAGGTTGTCGCCGAAGCGGATGTCCTTGGGCTTGGCGATCGGACCGATCTCCTTGCCGACCCAGTCGCGCAGGTCCTTGGCGATCTTCAACGCCGCGTCGCCGGTCGGGCGCGCCTGCTTGAGCACAACGAAGGCGCAGATCGCCTCGCCGGTCATGTCGTCGGGGCGGCCGACGACGGCGGCCTCGGCCACCAGCGGATTGCTCACCAGCGCCGACTCGATCTCCATCGTGCCCATGCGGTGGCCCGAGACGTTCAGCACGTCGTCGATGCGGCCGATGATCGTGAAGTAGCCCGTGTCCTTGTCTCGGATCGAGCCGTCGCCGGCCAGGTAGAGCGTGCCGCCGAGTTCGGCCGGGTAGTAGCTCTTCTTGAAGCGCTCCGGGTCGCCCCAGATGGTGCGGATCATAGAGGGCCAGGGGCGCTTGACGACGAGCAGGCCACCCTGCCCGTTGGGCACGTCATGGCCGGTCTCGTCGACGATGGCGGCCATGATGCCGGGCAGCGGCAGCGTGCACGAGCCCGGCACCAGCGGCGTGGCACCGGGCAGCGGCGTGATCATGTGGCCCCCGGTTTCGGTCTGCCAGAACGTGTCGACGATCGGGCAGCGGCTGGCGCCGACGTTTTGGTAGTACCACATCCAGGCTTCAGGATTGATCGGCTCGCCCACCGAACCGAGGATGCGCAACTTCGACAGGTCGTACTTGGTGGGGTGCGTGGCCGGGTTGGCGTCGTTGGCCTTGATGAGCGAGCGGATTGCCGTGGGCGCGGTGTAGAAGATGGTGACGCCATGGTCCTGGCACATCTTCCAGAAGCGGCCGGCATCGGGGTAGGTCGGCACACCTTCAAAGACGACCTGGGTCGCGCCGGTGACCGTCGGCCCATAGCACACATAGGTATGGCCGGTGACCCAGCCCACGTCAGCCGTGCACCAGAAGACATCCGACGGCTTGATGTCGAATGTCCATTTCATCGTCATCGCGGCCCACAGCAGGTAGCCGCCGGTGGAGTGCTGCACGCCCTTGGGCTTACCGGTTGACCCCGAGGTGTAGAGGATGAACAGCGGGTGCTCGGCGTCGACCCACTCGGGCTCGCAGGTGGCCGGCTGGTTGGCCATGACGTCGTGCATCCACACGTCGCGGCCGTCGACCCAGTTGATCTTGCCGCCGGTGCGCTGGTAGACGATGACCTTCTTCACCGCCTCGCAGCCACCCATCGCGAACGCCTCGTCGATGGCCGGCTTCAGCGCGATGGCCTTGCCGCCGCGCATCTGCTCGTCGGCCGCGATCACGAGCGTGGCGCCGGCATCGACGACACGCTCCTGCACGCTCTTGGCCGAGAAGCCGCCGAACACCACCGAGTGCGTGATGCCAAGCCGCGCGCAGGCCTGCATGGCGATCACGGCCTCGATCGACATCGGCATGTAGATGATGGCGCGCTCGCCCTTCTTGTGGCCCAGCGCCTTGATGCCGTTGGCAAACTGGCACACCCTGGCGTGCAGTTCGCGGTAGGTGATCCTGGTGACCTTGCCGTCGTCGGCCTCGAAGACAATGGCGACCTTCTCGCCATGGCCCTTCTCGATCTGCACGTCGAGGCAGTTGTACGAGGCGTTCAGTTGCCCGTCGGCAAACCACTTGTAAAACGGCGCATTCGACTCATCCAGCACCTGGGTGAACGGCTTGTTCCACGCGAGGTTCTCGCGCGCCAGGCGCGCCCAGAAGCCGGTGAAGTCCCGCTCGGCCTCGGCACACAGAGCCTTGTAGGCCTCCATGCCCGAGATCGTCGCCTGCTTGACGACCGCTTCCGCAGGCTGGAAGACGCGGTTTTCGTGCAGGACGGACTCGATGTTCCCCATGTGGCGCCTCTCGACGGTGTCTTCCCTCTTGGTATCTGCGAGAAGGTAGGTAGAGGCGCTTACAGCATCCTTACATTAGGGTGGCCTCTTGTGACGCGGCGCAATGCGCAGCGAGAGATTGCCGAGGCGAATTAGGTAGTGACCCTAGTGCGCGGTGTTTGGCTTTGCATCGATCGTTGGGGGTTCGGCTGCTGGCTCGGCGCACCGCGCGTCAGGCCGGGGGGATTGCGCGCGAGTCGCCTGACGCGAATTGCGTTCCTGCTGCGCCTTGTGCCGCAGCCTCGACGCGCGCGGCGCATCAAGCCGAAACATGCCACCGGCGTGCTGCGATTGAACCCTGTGCGCTCTCGCGCACCAGCGTCCGCCAAGGCGGAGGGCACCGTGCGGGGGCCCTTGGCTCTGGCGGAAGGGGTGGGATTCGAACCCACGGTACAGCAATGCTGTACACCGGATTTCGAATCCGGCGCATTCGACCACTCTGCCACCCTTCCTGACGGACTGCGTTCGCTCAGGTCGTCTCGCGAAGGCGCGCGATTCTAGCCTAGGCGCGCAGAACGTCCTGTCCGCCCATGTACGGGCGCAGCACCTCCGGGACGACCACGGCGCCATCGTCCTGCTGGTAGTTCTCGATCACCGCAACCAGCGCGCGGCCAACGGCGAGGCCGGAGCCGTTCAACGTGTGCACGAACTCAGTCTTGCCCTGGGCGCTCTTGAAGCGCGTCTGCATGCGGCGCGCCTGGAAGGCCTCGCAGTTCGAGCACGACGAGATCTCGCGATACGTGTTCTGCGCGGGCAGCCAGACTTCGAGGTCGTAGGTCTTGGCGGCAGTGAAGCCCATGTCACCCGTGCACAACAGGACCACGCGATACGGCAGGCCGAGCTTGCGCAACACGATCTCGGCGTGGCCGACCATCTCTTCGAGCGCGTCGTACGAGCGTTCGGGGTGCGAAACCTGCACCACTTCAACCTTGTCGAACTGGTGCTGCCGGATCATGCCGCGCGTGTCCTTGCCGTAGCTGCCGGCCTCCGAGCGGAAGCACGGTGTGTGGGCGGTGAGCTTGATCGGCAGGTCGGCTTCCTTGAGCAGATCGCCGCGCACGGTGTTGGTCAGCGACACCTCGGAGGTCGGGATCAGGTAGAGCAGCTCGCCCTCGCCTTCCTGCCCGCCCTTCTTGGCGGCGAACAGATCCTGCTCGAACTTCGGCAGCTGGCCGGTGCCCGTGAGCGTCTCGCGATTGACGATGTACGGCGTGTAGCACTCGGTGTAGCCGTGCTCGCCGGTCTGCACATCGAGCATGAAATGCGCGAGCGCGCGGTGCAGCCGCGCCAACGGCCCCTTGAGCAGCATGAAGCGCGAGCCCGACAGCTTGGCCGCGGTGTCGAAGTCGAGGCCCAGCGGCGCGCCGAGGTCCACGTGATCGCGCGGCGCAAAGCCAAGCTGCCTCGGCTCGCCCCAGCGCCGCACCTCGACGTTCTGGTCGGCCGACGTGCCCAGTGGCACCGAGGCATGCGGCACGTTTGGCACATCGAGCACCATCTGCTGCACGCGGGCCTGAATGTCAGCCAGACATGCCTCCTGCGCCCTGAGCGCATCAGGGATCTGTGCGACCTCGGCCATCACGGCCGAGGCGTCCTCGCCCTTGCTCTTGAGCACGCCGATCTGCTTGGACAGCGCATTGCGTTTGGCCTGGAGCTCTTCGGTGGCGACCTGCACGGCCTTGCGCTCGGCTTCGAGCGCGTTGAAGCCGGCCACATCGAGTTCATAAGGGCGGGTGCGCAAGCGGGCGGCAACGGCCTCGATGTCCTTGCGCAGTTGGGAGATGTCGAGCATGGCGCTTCCTTGCGCGGCCGCTCGGGGGCGATCCGCAGTGGAGTTCTCGGGAGTCAGTGCGACGCGACGCGTCGCGACAACGTCAGACGCGCGGGCTCGGACTTCGCCGCGGCGGGGATGCGGGACGGGCAGCGGGACACATGGCGCGATTGTCGCGCAGGGCATGCAGGCCCGGCAAGGCAGACGCCTGGTGGGGTACCGGCTCAGGCGGTACCATCGTCCTGCGCTGCGCGCCCCGCGTTACGCGCGCGCAACTGCGCGAGCTTCTCGCCGATCTTCGCCTCCAGGCCGCGGTCGGTCGGCTGGTACCAGGGGCCGGGCTGCACGCCCTCGGGCAGATAGCGTTCGCCCGCGGCAAAGCCGCCGGTCTCATCGTGCGCGTAGCGGTAGCCCTTGCCGTAGCCAAGATCCTTCATGAGCCGCGTGGGCGCGTTGCGCAGGTGCATGGGCACGGCGCGCGAAGCGTCGGTCTGCACGAGCGCCCGCACCGCGTTGTAGGCGGCGTACACCGCGTTCGACTTGGCGGCCACGGCCAAGTACACGACGGCCTCGGCAAGCGCCAGTTCACCCTCCGGCGAGCCTAGCCGCTCGTACGTCTCGGCAGCATCGAGCGACAGCTGCAACGCACGCGGGTCGGCCAGGCCGACATCCTCCATGGCCATGCGGATCACGCGGCGGGCGATGTAGCGCGGATCAGTGCCGCCGTCGAGCATGCGCACTAGCCAGTAGAGCGCCGCATCGGGATCGGACCCGCGCACGCTCTTGTGCAGGGCCGAGATCTGGTCGTAAAAGTTCTCGCCGCCCTTGTCGAAGCGCCGCAGCGTCGCCGGCAGGGCATCGCGCAGGAAGGCCGCGTCCACCGCGGCGCCCTTGCTGGCAGCGAGATTGGCGACGATCTCCACCGCATTGAGCAGCCGGCGCGCGTCGCCATCGGCAAGATCGATCAGCATGCCGCGCGCCGCGGCGTCGACGAGTGGCGCGCGGCCCTCGGCTGCCAGCAGTGCCAGCGCCCGGTCGATCAGCTGCTGCAGTTCCTCGGCGCCCAGCGGCTCGAGCACATACACCGCCGCGCGCGACAACAGCGCACCCACGACCTCGAACGACGGGTTCTCGGTGGTCGCTCCGATGAAGACGAACAGCCCCGATTCCACATGCGGCAGGAACGCGTCCTGCTGCGCCTTGTTGAAGCGATGCACCTCATCGACGAACACCACGGTCGACTTGCCGCTGCGCGCCTGCGTGGCATGTGCCTGGTCGACCGCCTCGCGGATGTCCTTCACGCCGCCGAGCACCGCGGAGATCGCGATGAATTCGAGCCCGAAGGCATCGGCCATCAGGCGTGCCAGCGTGGTCTTGCCGACGCCCGGCGGGCCCCACAGGATCATCGAATGCGGGCGGCCCGATTCGAACGCCGCGCGCAGCGGCTTGCCCGGCCCAAGCAGGTGTTGCTGGCCGATCACCGCGTCAAGCGCATGCGGGCGCAAGCGCTCGGCCAACGGCGCGGCCGACGTCTTGGGAGAGGAGCCGGCCGATGGTGTGGCAGAAAACAGATCGCCCATCGAGTCAGGCTAGCATTCGCGGTCCCTGGATGTGGAGATGGAGAGAGCGATGAAGAGGTTCGCATACGCCGCAGCGCTGTGCCTGATCAGTGCCGTCGCCTGGGCGCAGGCCGATGTGCTGGACAAGGCCGCCAAGGAAAAGGGCGCGGTAAAAACAGAGAGCGGCCTGATTTTCCTCTCGCTCAAGGAGGGCAAGGGGGCCAATCCCCAGCCATCAGATACCGTGCGCGTGCACTACAGGGGCTACTTTCCCGACGGCAAGGAGTTCGACTCCAGCTACAAGCGCCGCGAGCCCACGGAGTTTCCGCTGAACCGCGTCATCAAGTGCTGGACCGAGGGCGTAGGGATGATGAAGGCCGGCGGCAAGGCCAAGCTCACCTGCCCCCCCAGCATCGCCTATGGCGAGCGCGGCGCCGGCGGCGTGATTCCGCCCAACGCGGTGTTGCAGTTCGAGGTGGAGCTGCTGGGCATCGTCGCCAAGTAGATGACCACGGCGGGCTACTCCGGCACGCCACTTGCTCAGAAGCTCGGCATCGCTGCCGGCATGCGGGTGCTCACGCTGGCTGCGCCGCCGGATTACCCGCAGTGGGTCGCCCCGTTGCCGGCCGGCGTGCGGTTAATTCCTGTTGAACGACCGGGGGCCGGCGCGGCGCTCGTGCATCTGTTCACCACGTCCACAGCCGAACTCGCAACGCTCCTGCCGCGGTTGCGCAAGACACTCGATGATGGCGTGGTGGTCTGGGTGTCGTGGCCCAAGAAAGCCGCCAGGGTGCCGCCAGCGTCACGGAAGACACCATCCGCGCGCTGGCGCTGCCGCTCGGCTATGTCGACGTGAAGGTTGGCGCCGTGCGCGCGGTGTGGTCGGGCCTGAAGCTCGTGGTGCGCAAGGAACCACGCGGCTAGTTTTCCTGCAGCACGTCGGCGCCGGCCGGCGGCTTGAACTGGAAGACCTCGGCGGCAACCTTCGGGTTGCGCTCCACCTTGTCGAACGCGAGCCGCGAGACCTGCCCGAAGCTATCCGTCAGCCGCATGGCGCCGGGCAGGCCGTCGCGAAAGCCGATCTCGATCTTCGAAAAGGGCGAGTCCTTGGCCTTGGGCGTGGCCTCGATCCAGCTCAGGCCGTCGCGCGTGCCGGTGTCCTTCACTGCGAAGTCGCGCTCGAAGTCGTTGCTGCCAAACAGAATCGATGCGGGGGTCGCGGGCAGCGCGCCGACGAGCTTCTTCACCGTGACCTGGTTAAGGTCCTTGTCGTACAGGAAGAGTCGCTGGCCGTCACCGACGATCACCTGTTCGTACGGCTTGGCATAGACCCAGCGGAACTTGCCGGGACGCTGGAACACGAAGCTGCCGCTCGATGCCTGGGGCACCGCACTCGCGCGCGCGCCGCTGGCACTCGACACGCGCTGCGTGAACTCCCCGCGCGCCGACTGCGTCTGGATGAGGAAAACACGCAGCTGCTCGACGCTGGCGGACGCCGAGGCGACCACGGCCAGCAGGCCGGCACCGACGAGCGCGTGCACTAGAGGTTTCATTGTTCGGCTGTCCTCGACGAATATCCTTAGCAGCGCTGGCCGATCACTGATCCCGGTTGGGCACGATGATTTCGCGATTGCCGTTGCTCTGCATGGCCGACACCAGGCCCGCCTTCTCCATGTCCTCGAGCAAGCGCGCGGCCCGGTTGTAGCCGATGCGCAAATGCCGCTGCACCAACGAGATGCTCGCGCGCCGGTTCTTGACGACAACCTCCACCGCCTGGTCGTACAACGGATCGGCCTCGCCTCCAGCAACGCCACCGCCCGCCGCATCACCGCCAACGAGCGCGGCATCCGGCGCGTCCAGTATGCCCTCGACATACTGCGGCTCGCCCTTGGCCTTCAGTGCCTGCACCACGCGGTGCACTTCATTGTCGGAAACGAACGCCCCATGCACCCGCATCGGAAGGCCGGTGCCGGCGGCGAGATACAGCATGTCGCCCTGCCCCAGCAGTGCCTCGGCCCCCTGCTGGTCGAGGATCGTGCGCGAGTCCACCCGGCTGGAGACCTGGAAGCTGATGCGCGCCGGGATGTTGGCCTTGATGAGGCCCGTGATCACGTCCACGCTGGGGCGCTGCGTGGCGAGGATCAGATGCATGCCGGCCGCACGCGCCTTCTGCGCGATGCGCGCGATCAGCTCCTCGACCTTCTTGCCGGCGACCATCATGAGGTCGGCGAGCTCATCGATCACCACCACGATCATCGGCAGCGGGCCGAGCGGTTCGGGATCATCCGGCGTGAGCGAAAAGGGGTTGGGGACTTTCTCTTGCTTTGCCGCTGCGTCGGCGATCCTTTGGTTGTAACCGGAGAGCGAGCGCACGCCGAGCTTGGACATGAGCTTGTAGCGCCGGTCCATCTCGTGCACGCACCAGTTCAACGCGTGGCCCGCCTCGCGCATGTCGGTGACCACGGGCGCCAGCAGGTGCGGGATGCCCTCGTACACCGACAGCTCGAGCATCTTGGGGTCGATCAGGATCAGCCGCACCTGCGACGGGTCGGCCTTGTAAAGCACCGACAGGATCATCGCGTTGATGCCGACTGACTTGCCGGAGCCGGTGGTGCCAGCGACCAAAAGGTGCGGCATGCGCGCGAGATCGACGACGATCGGCTTGCCGCTGATGTCCTTGCCCAGTCCCAGCGTCACGAGCGAGTGGCTTTCGTTGTAGGCGGTGGAGCCCATGATCTCCGACAGCTTCACCGTCTGCCGTTTGGGATTGGGCAGCTCCAGGCCCATCAGGTTCTTGCCGGGGATCGTCTCCACCACGCGGATCGACACCAGGCTCAGCGCGCGCGCCAAGTCCTTGGCGAGGTGGACGATCTGGCTGCCCTTCACCCCGGTGGCGGGCTCGATTTCATAGCGCGTGATGACCGGGCCGGGGTAAGCCGCGACCACCGTCACGTCGACCCCGAAGTCCTTCAGCTTCTTCTCGATCAGGCGCGAGGTGAACTCGAGCGTGCCGGTGGAAATCGTCTCCAAGGCCGGCGGCGGTTCGTCGAGCAGGTCGAGTTGCGGCAGCCGCGCATCGGCCATCTCGGCAAACAGCGGCACCTGCTTTTCCTTCTGCTTGCGCTCCGACGGCGGCACCCGCGCGGGCGGCCTCCCGATGTGCACCGGCGGCGTCTCCTCGATACGCTCGATCTCGTGCGCCACCGCCGCCGCGCGTTGCTCGCGCGCAGCCTCGCCGATCGCCCTGTCCTCCTTGGCCTCACGCGCCTGGCGCAGGCGGGCGATGAGCGCTTCGAAGAACGCGCCGATCCGCTCGGCCACGGTGAGCCAGGAGAAGTTGAAGAAGACGCTGGCCGCCAGCGCAACGAGCACGATGGCCAGCACTGTCGCCGCCGTGAGCCCGAGCGCGCCAGCCAGCGCAGGCCCGAGCAAGCCGCCGACGATACCGCCTCCTCCACTCGGCAGCGCGCCGGCAAGCGTCCGCAGGCGCAGCGCTTCCATCGTAGTGCTCGCCAGCACCAACACGACGAGACCGAGGACTCGCAGCCATCCCGGCAGGCCTTGTTCAGCGTAGGGCGCATGCAGCCGGCGGACGCTGCGCACGACCCAGGCGGCCGCGCCCGCGACCAACCACCAAGCGGACAGGCCAAAGACGAGATACAGCACGTCGGCGAGCCACGCACCTACTCGGCCGCCGGCGTTCTGCACAACGAGGCCCGGGCCGACATGCGAGAAACCCGGATCGGCGCGGTTGTACGTGAGCAGAAAGGCAGCCAGCGCGAGCACCGCGAGGGCTGCAACGATCAGCGCAGCTTCGCCCAGCAGGCGCACGGCACGAGGCTTGGGGGCGGGCGCGGCACGGGCGCCGGACGGTCGCCAGGCGGCTCCTCCGGCGGCGGCCGTGCTGATCGACGGGCCGTCCGAATCGAGGGCGGCCGCGACGTCAGCGCGTGCAGCGGAGGAGCGACTGGCCATGAGCGGCCGATTATAGGGACACCCCCTGGGCAAGGTGCCCGCGGGCCGGCCGTGCCGCCCCGTAATCCGGCTCATGCGTAGGCCGTCTCGCGGCGGCCTGGACCTCGACGGCAGGGGCCCAGCTTCAGACCGCCGTCGGCCCGCTTCGTCGCCGTCGCCCGGGGTTCGTCGCGTGAAATGGCGGCCAGCGTACCGGGCGGGGACAATACGCTGCACGGACACCCGTATGGCCGCGACCACCGCTCCCGCCTCGACTCCTGCTGCCGCCTTGCGCTGGCGGCAGCAGGAGTTCGCGCGCATCTTCAATGTACGCACCGTTGCGGCGACTTTTGTCGTCGCGGCGCTGGTCGCCATCTGGACCAGCCTGTACAGCTGGTTCGCGCAGGACTGGTCGCAGGCGATCGCCCACACCGTCTACATGACGCGCCAGACGCTGTTCTCGGCGCTGTTCGTGCTGCTGGCCATGGCGATTGCCGAGGCCACGCTGCCGGGGTCCATGCCGCGGCTGGCGCGCGGCTCCGCGATCGTGGTCATGATCGCACTCGGCGCCTTTGGCTCCACCCTCGTGCGGCTGTACTTCGGGCGGGCAGGCAGCAGCATGCAGGGCCTGAGCCTCATCAACTGGGTGCTGTTCGTTGGCGTGATCTGGACCCTGATCGGCGTCATCGGCTACAGCGTGCTGGCCGGGCTGCGGGAGGCCGATCGTCATCGGCTGGCGCTGGAGCAGGCGCGCGCCGACGAGGCCTGTCTCCAAGCGCAGATGGTCGAGGCCAATCTGTCGGCGTTGCAGGCACAAATCGAGCCGCACTTCCTGTTCAACACCCTGGCCAATGTGCGCCGGCTCTACGAGATCGACGCCGGTCGCGGCCGCTCGATGCTCGGTCATCTGGTCGATTACCTGCGCTCGGCCCTGCCCTCGATGCGCTCGTCCGGCTCCACGCTCGGCCGCGAACTTGATCTCATTCGCTCCTACCTGACCATCCTGCAACTGCGGATGGGCGAACGGCTGCGTTTTGCCATCGACCACGGCACCGCCTCGCTTGCGGCCGAGCTGCCGCCCATGGTGCTGCCCACGCTGGTGGAAAACGCGATCAAGCATGGCCTGTCGGCGCTGCCGGAGGGCGGCGCAGTGGACGTGCGCGCGCTTCAGCAGGGCGACCAGCTGGTGGTCCAGGTCGCCGATACCGGTGCGGGGTTTTCCGGCGCGTCGGGCTCCGGTGTGGGCCTGGCGAACACGCGCGCCCGGCTGGCCGCGCTGTATGGCAGCGGCGCCAGCCTCAAACTCTCCAACAACACCCCGCGCGGGGTGGTGGCGGAGATCCGCGTGCCCCACCGCATGGCGACCGCGCCAAGCGCCTCTGGCGAGTTCCGCGCATGAATGCCATCACCCAGCCGACCCCAGTCGCGTCGCGCGGCCTTGGGGCGCTGGCCCGCCTGCTGCGGGCGTGGCGATCGATCACGCCGACCGAGCTTTGGACGGCGCTTGGCGTTGGCCTTGGCGGCGGGCTGGTGAGCGTGCTGACCTCGATCGAGGTCGTGCTCGGCGAAGACCGCATTTCGCTGGCCAGCCTGTTCCTGCTGTCGGGGCTGATGCCGGTCCTGGGCAGCTTCATTGCGCTGCTGTGCTGGGTCGCTGCCGATCGCAGCCCCGCGGAGGGCGTGAAGCGCTGGACGCGGCTGTCGATCGCACTGGCGGTCACCGCGCTCCTGTCAGCCTGGGTGGTGCGCCCGCTCATGTTTGAGCTGCCCCCGGTACAACGGGACTGGGAACGCCATCAGGAGGTAATGAAGCGCGAGGGCGATCGCAAGGACGACCGCATGGTCGAGGTCGGGCTGCAGTTCATGCAAGTGCGCGAGTCGCTCGGTGTGCTCGTGTTCGGCGGCCTGGGATTCCTGCTCATCGAAGTGCGGCGCCGTCGCCGCCTGGCCAACGAGGCGCTGTCTGCCATCCTGCGCCAGCGTGCCACCCTGTCGCGCCGCGTGTTTGAATCGCGCCTGGCCGCGATGCAGGCGCAGGTCGAGCCGCAGTTCCTGTTCAACACGCTGGTCGATATCGAGGCGCTGTACGAGCGCGACGCCAGGAGCGCGGCGCGCATCCTCGATGACCTCATCACCTACCTACGGGTGGCCTTGCCGCGCCTGCGCGAGACCGGGGCCACGGCCGGCACGCATCTGGCCGAGGAGATCGACCTGGTGCGCGCCTACCTCGAGGTGGTCTCGGCGCGGCATGGCGGCCGGCCGCAGGCGCGCTTCGTGGTGGAGCCGGAGTGCGCACGCGCCCGCTTCTATCCGATGCTGTTGCTGCCGCTCGTGCAACGGGGCGTACGCGGCGCGGCGCAGGATGAGCCGCCCCCGGCCGACCGCGTGGAGATCACCGCCAAGCGCGTCCACAATGACGTGTTCATCGCGCTGCGCGTGCATGCGGCCGGCCTGTGCGACGAGCATCCGGAGCTGGCCCGCGTGCGCGAGCGCCTGGACGGGCTGTATGCGGGACGCGCGACGTTGTACTGTGGCGAGCCCAAGCCGGGGATCACGGACTTCACCCTGAAGATCCCGTTCCAGCAAGATTGAATCCGTTGCAGCGATGAGTTCAATGGCTGTTACCGCGGTCGTTGCCGAGGACGAGGCGCTCTTGCGCGGCCAGTTGATCGAGCAGTTGGGCAGCCTGTGGCCCGAGCTCGAGATCGTCGGCGAGGCCGCCGACGGCGTGCAGGCGCTGCGCCTGCTCGACGAGCACAAGCCCGACATCCTGTTCCTCGACATCGAGATGCCTGGGGCCAGCGGGCTCGATGTGGCACGCCAGGCGAGCGGGCGCAGCCGCATCGTATTCGTCACGGCCTACGACCAGCATGCGCTGGCGGCCTTCGATGCGGGCGCAGTGGACTATGTGCTGAAGCCGATCACGGCGGCGCGCCTTTTTACCGCGGTGTCGCGGCTGCGCGAGCGGCTGGCTGCGCCACCGGCTCGGGTGGACGCAGTGCTCTCGCAACTCGCCCCGCCCGGTGGTCAACGCAAGACGCTGCGCTGGATCAACGCCTCGGTGGGTCAGAACCTGAAGCTGATCACGGTCGACGAGGTCGTCTACTTTCAGGCCGACAACAAGTACACGCGCGTGGTAACCAGCGACGGCGAGGCGCTGATCCGCAAGTCGCTCAAGGAGCTGCTCGATGAGCTCGATCCGCAGCAGTTCTGGCAGATCCACCGCTCCACCGTCGTCAATGCCGGCACCATTGCCGGCGTGACGCGCGACTTTCGCGGCCGCATGCTGGTCAAGCTGAAGAAGCGCGACGACACGCTGCTCGTTTCGGACAGCTACACGCATCTGTTCCGCCAGATGTGACCGGCCTCAGATTTGACCGGTCCTCAGATGTGACTCACCGCGGAGGTGACCGGCCTCGAGTGGCCGCACGCATCATCCAAGTTGCCACCGCACAGGAGCTGGACCCGCCCGCCCACCTTGCGTTCGCGCTGGGCACCCCTACCTATAATCGGCGCAAGCGAACGGCCGCATGGTGCGGCCGCCCCCTTGGAGTCGACATGGCCAGCCCCAAACACGCGCACGTACTGATCCTCGGCTCGGGTCCGGCCGGCTACACCGCCGCCGTCTACGCCGCGCGCGCGAACCTCAAGCCCATGCTGATCACCGGGCTGGCCCAGGGCGGGCAGCTGATGACCACCACCGAGGTCGACAACTGGCCGGCGGATGCCGACGGCGTGCAGGGCCCGGAGCTGATGGAACGCTTCCTCAAGCACGCGCAGCGCTTCGAGACCGATGTGGTGTTCGACCACATTCACACGTTGCAGCTGAGCCAGCGACCGTTCAAGCTGGTCGGTGACGCCGGCGAGTACACCTGCGATGCACTGATCATCGCCACCGGCGCCAGTGCCAAGTACCTGGGCCTGCCGAGCGAGCAGGCCTTCATGGGCAAGGGCGTGAGCGGCTGCGCGACCTGCGACGGTTTTTTTTATCGCAACCAGGACGTCTGCGTTGTCGGCGGCGGCAACACCGCGGTCGAAGAAGCGCTATATTTGGCCAACATCGCCAAGACCGTGCACGTGATCCACCGGCGCGACAAGTTCCGTGCCGAGGCGATCATGGTCGACAAGCTCAATGCCAAGGCGAAGGAAGGCAAGGTCGTGCTGCACCTGTGGCACGAACTCGATGAAGTGCTGGGCGACGACAAGGGCGTGAACGGCGTTCGCATCCGCGACAACCGCAGTGGTGCGACGACCGACTTGGCGCTGCAGGGCTGCTTCATCGCCATCGGCCACCACCCGAACACCGACATCTTCCAGGGTCAGCTCGAGATGAAGGACGGTTACATCGTCACCAAGAGCGGGCTGGCGGGCATGGCCACAATGACCAGCATCCCCGGTGTGTTCGCCGCTGGCGACGTGCAGGACCACGTTTACCGCCAGGCGGTCACGAGTGCGGGCACCGGCTGCATGGCCGCGCTGGATGCGCAGCGCTGGCTCGAAGCGCAGGCCGACCAAGGCGCGGCAGCGCAGGCGAGCGCGAGGCTCGCTGCCTAGCCTCGCAAGACACGTATCGCCAGATCGACCTGACCGCAGCCTGGGGCCGATGCATGTCCTCGCAGCGCCGCACGCGGTTGAAGGATCTCGGTCAGCTCGGCGCCTTGCGCGAGACGCTGACCGAGCGGGAGCGCCAGCGCCAGCTCGCGGCGCGTGAAGCCGCCGCGCGGCGCGCTCGCGAGGAGCGCGCGGCCAACGAGTTTCGCGACGCCATGGCCGACGTGCAGCCGCTGCACCCGCATGGACGCGCGGTGCACGTGCCCGAACCGCATCCGCCGCAACCAGCGCAACGCCTGAAGGACGAGCAGGACGTGCTGGCCGACTCGCTGTCCGACGAGATCGATTCGACCAGCCTGCTCGACACCGACGAAGCGCTGTCGTACCGCGCCACCGGCATCGGCCCCGAAGTGCTGCGGCGCCTGCGCCGCGGCGAGTGGTCGATCCAGGCGCATATCGATCTACACGGCCACCGTGTCGATGAGGCGCGCCACGCGCTCGTGCTGTTCCTCAAGCATGCCCTAAAAACCGGGCTGCGTTGCGTGCGCGTCGTGCATGGCAAGGGCCTGGGCTCGCGCGACAAGGTGCCGGTGCTCAAGATCAAGGTGCGCGGCTGGCTGGTGCAGCGCGAGGAGGTGATTGCGTTCTGCCAGGCGCGCCCCATCGACGGCGGCAGCGGCGCACTCGTGGTGTTGCTGCGGCCTGGCCAGCCGAAAGTTCAGCCACCCCCGGCATGAAGACCGACGCCCTGGTCCCCGCAGCCTTGACGCCAATCGCGCTGTTGCCGGCGCTCGAGCTCGTCGCCGTGCTGGCCGCGGCGTTTTCTGGCTTCGCCGAGGCACGCAAGAAGCGGATGGACGTGGTGGGCGTGTTCACCGTCGCCTTCATCACGGCCTTCGGCGGCGGCACGCTGCGCGACCTGCTCTTGGACCGACGGCCGTTTTACTGGGTCGAGCACTACGAGTACGTCATCGTGATCCTGGTGCTCACCGTGATCGTCACGCCGCTCATGCGGCTGGCCCACCGCCTGGTGCCCAACTGGTCCTTCGTCACCGCCGACGCCATCGGCCTTGGCTTCTTCTCGATCGCCGGCACCGCCCTGGCGGTGCAGGCGGACATGCCGTTGATCATCGCGGTGCTCCTGGGTGTCGTCACCGGCGTCTTTGGCGGCGTCTTGCGCGACGTCATCCTCAACGATGTGCCGGTCGTGCTGCGCGATGGGCGGCCCTACGCCTTGGCGGCCTTCATCGGCTGCTGCGGCTATCTGCTGATGCTTCGCGGCGGCGTGCCGGCATCGCTGGCACTCTGGAAGGCGGCGCTTCTGATCGTCGGCATCCGGCTGTTGGCGTGGCGCGGCAATTGGACCGTCAAGTAGTTCATCAAGTCGCGCGGCGCTGACGGGCGGACGATCATGTCGCAGCCGGCTTCGGCCACTTGCCAGCCGCCCCCGCCGCGGCCCACCTGGTGCTGCCTGCGCGGCTCGATTGCCCCGATCGCGCATCCCAAACTCGGCCGCGACTCACTGCTGACCGTGTTCGAGCGCACAGTGCCTTACTGCGGCCTTCCTGCGACGCAACCGACGTGTGCGCACGCGAATCATATGAATGCCCGAGTGGACCGGCGCCGCGTGCAACGCGCGTTGTTTTTTCGTCATCCCGCCAGTCCCGCATTGGGGGGCTCAGGGTGCTCCGAGGGGCCGCAGTTAGAATCGCGCGGCTTTGCACGTGGCAGCCCTCGGCGGCGGCCGTGCCGAATGACGACTGGGGACACGTCCGGGGGATCGCGAGATGCGACTGATACTTCTTGGGCCGCCGGGTGCCGGCAAGGGCACGCAGGCCGGCTACATCAAGGAACGCTTCGGCATTCCGCAGATCTCCACCGGCGACATGCTGCGTGCGGCGGTCAAGGCAGGCACCCCTCTGGGACTGGCCGCCAAGAAGGTGATGGATGCCGGTCAGTTGGTCTCCGACGACATCATCATCGGCCTGGTCAAGGAGCGGCTCGAGGAGCCTGACTGCGCCAGGGGCTACCTGTTCGACGGCTTTCCCCGCACCATCCCGCAGGCCGACGCGATGAAGTCTGCCGGCGTGCGCGTTGACGTGGTGCTGGAAATCGCGGTTCCCGACGCAGACATCATCGATCGCATGAGCGGGCGTCGCGTGCACGCGGCCAGCGGTCGAACCTATCACGTGCGCTTCAACCCGCCCAAGGTGGCGGGCGCCGACGATGTGACCGGCGAGCCGCTGGTCCAGCGCGACGACGACCGCGAAGACGTCGTGAAAAAGCGCCTGGAGGTCTATCACGCCCAGACCAGCGTGCTGGTCGACTACTACTCCCAGTGGGCTGCCGCTGGCGAGGCCGGTGCGCCACGCTACGCGAAGGTCAGTGGCGTCGGGCCCGTGGACGAGATCAAGCAGCGCGTGTTCGACGCGCTGGCCTGAAACCGTGCGGATGGCGACAGAGGTGGCGCCAGAATCACGGTCAATCCTGCAACACAAACCAAGATAGCTATCGAGTGGGGAAAGGGTAGGAGAACCTATGTCGTCCGGCTTGTTACTCGCGATCGCCTGCGGCGCGCTCGCGATCGTCTTCGGGGGGATCTGGACCTCCTGGATCATGAAGCAGCCTGCGGGCAATGCGCGGATGCAGGAGATCGCCGCCGCCGTCCAGCAGGGCGCGCAGGCTTACCTGAATCGTCAGTACCGCACCATCGCCATCGTCGGCGTGGTGCTGTTCGTGATCATCGCGATCGTGCCAGGCCTGGGCCTGGCCACCGCGATCGGCTTTGCGATCGGCGCCATCTTGTCGGGCGCGGCGGGCTACATCGGCATGAACGTGTCGGTGCGCTCCAACGTGCGCACGGCACAGGCGGCCACCCAGGGCATCAATGCGGCGCTGAACATCGCGTTCCGCGGCGGCGCCATCACCGGCATGCTGGTGGTGGGCCTTGGCCTGCTGGGCGTGGCGGTGTTCTACGCGGCGCTGAAGGCGTTTACCGGCGCCAGTGTTGGCCTGCGCGACCTGCTGCACCCGATGATTGGTCTGGCCTTCGGCTCCTCGCTGATCTCGATCTTCGCGCGACTGGGCGGCGGCATCTTCACCAAGGGCGCGGACGTCGGCGCCGACCTAGTGGGCAAGGTGGAAGCCGGCATCCCCGAGGATGACCCGCGCAACCCGGCCGTGATCGCCGACAACGTGGGAGACAACGTCGGCGACTGCGCGGGCATGGCGGCCGACCTCTTCGAGACCTATGCGGTGACGGTGGTGGCGACCATGCTGGTCGGCGCCCTGGCCTTCGCAAACATGGGCGATCAGGCCGTGATCTACCCGCTCGCGCTCGGCGGCGTGTCGATCATCGCCTCGATCATCGGCTGCTACTTCGTCAAGACGACCGAAGGCGCCAAGATCATGAACGCCCTGTACAAGGGCGTGATCGTCGCGGGCGTGCTCAGCCTGATCGCGTTCTACCCGATCACCACCTGGCTGATGGGCGACGTTGCCCAGGCCACCAATGGCGCGGTCACGCCTATGAAGCTGTGGCTGGCCGCCGCGATCGGCATCGTGCTGACCGGCGCGATGATGTGGATCACCGAGTACTACACCGGCACCGACTTCAAGCCGGTGAAGTACGTGGCGCACGCCTCGACCACCGGCCACGCGACCAACATCATCGCGGGCATCGCGGTGTCGATGAAGGCCTGCGCACTGCCGGTGCTCGCCGTGTGCGCGGCGATCTTCACCTCGTACTGGGTCGCGGGCGGCTTCAATGAGGGCGGCGCGCGCTATGGCCTGTATGGCATCGCCATCGCCGCCACCGCCATGCTGTCGATGACCGGCATCATCGTCGCGCTCGATGCCTACGGCCCCATCACCGACAACGCCGGCGGCATTGCCGAGATGGCCGAGCTGCCCAAGGAAGTCCGTAACATCACCGACCCGCTCGATGCGGTCGGCAACACGACCAAGGCGGTGACCAAGGGCTACGCGATCGGCTCGGCCGGCCTGGCCGCGCTGGTGCTGTTTGCCGACTACACCGCTGCGCTCGGTGCCGCCAACATCACGGCGAGCTTCTCGCTCAGCGATCCGAAGGTGATCATTGGCTTGTTCATCGGCGGCCTGGTGCCCTACCTGTTCGCCGCCATGGCCATGGAGGCCGTGGGCCGCGCCGCGGGCTCGGTGGTCGAGGAGGTGCGACGCCAGTTCCGCGAGATCAAGGGGATCATGGAAGGCACGGCCAAGCCGGAGTACGGCCGCGCCGTCGACATGCTGACCACCGCCGCGATCAAGGAGATGATGATCCCGTCGCTGCTGCCGGTCGTGGTGCCGATCATCGTCGGCCTGGTGCTCGGCCCTGCCGCGCTCGGCGGCCTGCTCATGGGCACGATCGTGACGGGTCTGTTCGTCGCCATCAGCATGACCACGGGCGGTGGCGCCTGGGACAACGCCAAGAAGTACATCGAAGAAGGCCATCACGGTGGTAAGGGGTCGGACGCGCACAAGGCGGCCGTCACCGGCGACACCGTGGGCGATCCGTACAAGGACACCGCCGGCCCCGCAGTCAACCCGCTGATCAAGATCATCAACCTGGTGGCGCTCCTGATCGTTCCAGTGATCGCGATCTTCTGGGCCGACAAGACGCCCAAGGCCGCCGCCGCGCCCACTGTCTCGGTGCAGCAGGCCGCCGTCATCGCCGTGCCGGTCATGGTGGTGGTCGGCGTGCCGATGCGCGTGCACTTCGAGACCGGCTCCGAAACGCTGTCGGCCGAAGGCAAGCGCATCGTCGACGGCTATGCCAAGGCTCTGCAGGTCAATCCGAGTACGCGCGCCGAGTTGTCCGGCTACGCCGATCCCACCGGTGACGCCGCCAACAACCTGGAACTGGCCAAGCAGCGCGCGATGACCGTGCGCGACGCCCTTGTGGCGGCCGGCGTGCCCGCCGAGCGGGTGGATCTGGTCAAGCCGCAGGAGGTCGTGGTCGGCAAGGGCTCGGATGCGGATGCGCGCCGGGTCGACATCGTTCTGCGCTAACTGACAAGGGTCGCGTCAAGGTGCGCCGACTCGCAAGCACCTAGGCGCCGCCTTCTAACAACCGCCGGGATCTTCGGCACGATGGGCCCCGTAAGTCCGAGTGCTTGCGGGGCCCTTGATTTTGCGCTCGCCACCTTGTGATGGTCGGCTCGGCATCATAGAGGGCGTTGTTCATGAAGGGCTGAAAGCCTTGGATGGATTGAGGCGAGGCGGGCCGCGTCACCTCCAGCGGCAGCGTCTATGCCGAGCGACCGCTTCTCTCGGGCCAGCAGATGGTCGCCTGCACCAACCGCGGAGGCCCGACCCAAGCCGCCGCAAGAGCGTTTGCCGTGCATCACGGTTGCTATGGGACAGCGTCCAGCGTGTTTGCCGCTGCCATTGCCTTCAACAGGGCTTCGTTGCATGCCGCTACCGGCAACGCCAGCGCGTCGAGTTGCTTGGTCAGGCCAATCGGGTCGGAGCGCTCGATCGACTCGATGAGCGCCAGGTACGCCGCATAGGGGCCCTGTCGGCGCACGATCGCATCCGTCACGTTTTCGGACAGTGAAATCAGTTCGAAGAGTTGCTCGAACGGCGCGCCAGTGATGCGGTCGAGCATGGAAAACGCGCCGGTGATGAACAGTTCATCGCGCACTTCCGGCTGATTGTCGTCCGCCCCGACGTTCTCGAGGAACAGTCCCCGCCGGATCGAGGCGTGCATCAGCGGAAACGTGTTCGCATCCTTGCTCGCTGTGGCCAGCAGGAGCGACAACCACCGCATCATCTTCTTGTAACCCAGCATCATCACGGCGTGCTGGAAACTCGTGATCTGCACCGGCAGTCCGAAGGCCGCGCTGTTGACCAGGCGCAGCAGCTTGAAGGCGAGCGCAGGGTCGCGTTTCAGCGTCGTATCGATCTTGGTCAGTTCCGCGTCATCGCGCACGAGGCGCAGCAGTTCGAGCACGACAGACTGCCCGGGCTGCAATGGACGGGCCGAGCGGTGCCGGGGATCGTCCAAGGGCCAGCCAACGCTGGCCGCGGCCCCGCGATCGAAGGCCGAGTCCACGTCGGCCACCGCCTGCACGCCGGTGATGATGAACGGCACGCGTCGCGCGGTACTCCCGGGGCCCGCTATCGGCCGCCTGTCCGCGTGGCCGCGGCGTTCTTCAGTGATGTGAATCAACACGTACTCAAAGCACGCCAGAAGGGCCGGCGGCAGCGGTACATCGCCTCGCCCACGCAGCGCAAGCCGCTTGCCGTCGCGAAACAAGCGTTGCACGCTCGCCTGCACCTCTGGGTCTCGCAGCGATACGGCGGGAACTTCCAGGATCGCATTGCGCGGCGGCTGCCAGGCACAGACACTGTCGTCGATGGTGGCGTCCAGCGGCGCCACCAGGACAGCCTGGCTCGCATCGGGCCAGACACTGTTCAACGCCTCGAGCATGGCGCCGACCTGCATGCGGTCCTGTGGACGCGCGGACAGCATCGTCAGCCGCGTGCCAATGGCCTTGCGGTTCCTGTCGATCAAGGGCGCGTAGCAGATCGCAAGCGCATTGAGGATGCTGCTTGAGCCAAAGACTGGGCGGTCGGGGGCGTTCATGAAGGCGTCTGTCCTGCTCGGGAAGGGCGCGCTGCCACCGGCCGCCCCAGGCGCATTGTTCGCGCACGCCCACGTCGCCAATGCAACGAAATGCCCTGGAGCCAGCCTGCAAATCGCCCCGTCCGATATGGCTTCACCACATCAGCCGCGCTCGCACACTGTGCTGTTGCGTCACCCTAAAAACCGCAGTTGTCATTGCTGTGGAACCGCGCAGATCGAGTATTGGCGCGGCTTTCCGGGTGATTCCCGCAACTGCGGAGCAGTTCCAAATCGGTGATCGACCGCCGCTTGGATTGTTCCAGGGCTCTCCATTTAACCGGACCGAGCG
>JADCGX010000233.1 GCA_020248785.1 Burkholderiales bacterium
CAGGACCACGCTAACCCGCGGGCAGTACGCACCATTGCTACATCGGTCTTCCGCGGCACCGAATCCGACATTGCCACAACCCGCCCGCACAGTGTTTCTTCGGCGCGATTTGCGGGCTCGGGCCGATTACTTCGCTAACTCGTTGTTCAACGCCGACCCGTTCAAGCGGCCCTGCGCGCCGCTTGAACGGGCGGGTTAACGCTGAAGATCGTGGCGTCCGCGATCGCCGCGCGATCCCAACGCGTGACCAACGTCGGCTCCATCAGGCGCCCGGCGTAGCCGATGTGGCTCCCGTGGCCCGAGGGGACGGCTGGGCCGCGCGGTTGGCTACGTCGCGTGACCGGGCCTGGCTCCGCCGCGATGCCTGCTTGACGCTCCCCAGTGGGCGCTCCAAGCCGCGGGTAGTCCTGGCGCCGACACGCAAGGCGCTAATGCTCTATCCGGATCAACCCGGGGTGGTGTTGCGCGGAAGCGCCGCCGTCGCACCCATGCATTTGGTGGCATGGTCCCTGCATTCGTCCCAGTGCTAGAGTCCGCGCGCCCCAGGTTCGGTCATCTGCAGGCCACATGAAAACAATAGGGGTTCGGCTTCCGCCGTTTTAGAACCTATTTAGGAGATCTGCGCAATGAAGAAACTCGTCATGACGATGCTGTCCGCCGCCGTCGTCGCGGCTGGCAGCCTTGCCGCCATGCCCGCGCATGCCGGCAAGGTGCTCGATGCCATCAAGCAGCGCGGGCAACTAATCTGCGGTGTGAACACGGGCCTTGCCGGCTTTTCGGCGGCCGACAGCCAGGGCAATTGGAGCGGCCTGGACGTGGACATGTGCCGCGCTATTGCGGCAGCGATTCTGGGCGACGCCACCAAGGTGCGCTGGGTCCCGCTGAACGCACAGCAGCGCTTCACCGCCCTGTCCTCGGGTGAGATCGACGTGCTGTCGCGCAACTCGACCTGGACGCTGACCCGCGACGCCTCGCTTGGTCTGAGCTTCGCCGCCATCACGTACTACGACGGCCAGGGCTTCATGGTGCCGGCCAAGAGCAAGATCCGCAGCGCCAAGCAGCTCAAGGGTGCGACGGTCTGCGTGCAGTCGGGCACCACCACCGAGAAGAACCTGACCGACTACTCGCGCGCCAACAACCTGGGCATCAAGCCCGTGGTGTTCGAGAAAGTGGAAGCCGCCACCGGCGCCTATTTCGCCGGCCGCTGCCAGGCCTACACGACCGACGCCTCGGGCCTGGCCTCGGTGCGCAACAAGGAAGCCAAGAACCCGGCCGATCACATCATCCTGCCGGAGCTGATCTCCAAGGAGCCGCTGGGCCTGTTCGTGCGTCGTGGTGACGACGAGCTGTTCCAGATCGCGCGCTGGGTGTTCTTCGGCCTGCTCGAGGCCGAGGAGTACGGTGTGACCCAGGCCAACGCCGACAAGCTGCGCGCCGAGGGCGCGGATCCGGTGGTGCAGCGCCTGCTCGGCTCTGAGAAGGCCGAGGACATGGGCAAGCTGCTGGGCCTTGAGCGCACGTTCATGCTCAACGCCATCAAGGCGGTCGGCAACTACGGCGAGATCTTCGAGCGCAACGTCGGTCCCAAGACCGCCATCGCGCTGCCGCGCGGCAACAACAACCTGTGGAACAAGGGCGGCCTGATGTACGCGCCGCCGTTCCGCTAACCGTCTTGGGTGAGGGCCGGCCGTCGCTGGTCGGCCCGCACTGCACCCCGTTCGCCTCGGCTGCGACGCCGAGGCTTCTGTCCGCAGCGCGCTCGCGCCAGCGCGCTGCGGACAGAACCGAGGGCCTGTTAACACTTGGATCGCTCATGCGTGACCTCCAGAACGGTCGCAACCCAGGCGCGCTGCCGCAGGCAGGGCGGCTCCGTGTCAAGGCAGCGCAACGACGAGTGCGGGCGTTCTGGAGGATCACCCTTCGGGCCGGCCCTTGGCGGGGTGCGCAGCGTCGTTGCGGCGCCTCGCCTTGCCCCGGCAATGGTCTCGTCGCCACGCCTAGCTGCACACCCCGCCAAGGGCCGGCGCAGGCGCGAGCCAAGCGTTAACAGGCCCTAAACAACGTCACGTTCCAAGCGACCGAGGAGCCGCTCATGGCCTCCGTCCCCCCAAGGCAGCCTGCCCGCAAGCGCGACTGGTCCTGGCGCAGCCAGGCCTTCCGCGGCGTCGTCTATCAGGTGATCGCCTTCGGCGCCGTTGCGCTGGCCGTCTGGTTCCTGGCGCACAACACGCTGGCCAACATGCAGGCCCGCGGCATCCAGTCGGGCTTCGGCTTCCTGCTGCAGCCGGCGGGCTTCGACATCGGTGAGATGCTGATCCGCTACGAGTCGATCGACCCGTACTGGAAGGCCTTCCTCGTCGGCGTGCTCAACACGCTGCGCGTGGCCATCGTGGGCATCGTGCTCACGACGCTCATCGGCACTGCGATCGGCATCGGCCGCTTCTCGAACAACGCGCTGGTGCGCGGCCTGTGCTACGGCTACGTGGAGCTGTTCCGCAACGTGCCGGTGCTGCTGCAACTGCTCATGTGGTACCTGTTCCTGACCGAGGTGCTGCCGGCCACCTACGAGGCCTGGAACGTCCTCAATCTGTTCTTCCTGAGCAAGGGCGGCGTCGCGATTCCCGCGCCCGTCTGGGGGCTGGGACAGGGGCTGGCGGCTGTCGGTGCCGTTGTTGGCCTCGGCGCGGCCGCGCTGTATCGCCGCTGGGCGCGCAAGCGCTTCGAGGACACCGGGCGCCCGCTGCCCGCGTTTTGGCCGAGTGTGGGCATCGTGCTGGGGCTCGCCTTGGTCGGCTGGGTCATGGGTGGCGCGCCGACCGCGTGGAACATCCCGCAGCAGGGCGACGTGATGGTCGAAGGCGGCATGATCGCCACGCCGGAGTTCCTCGCGGTGCTCTTCGGTCTCGTGTTCTACACCGCCGCGTTCGTGGCAGAGGTGGTGCGCGCCGGCATCGCCGCCGTGCCGCACGGTCAGACCGAGGCGGCGGGCAGCCTGGGCCTGTCCAAGGGCCAGGCCATGCGGCTGGTGATCCTGCCGCAGGCATTGCGAGTGATCATTCCGCCGATGACCAACCAGTATCTGAACCTCACCAAGAACTCGTCGCTGGCGGTGGCCATCGGCTACCCAGACGTGGTGTCGATCACGAACACCGCCATCAACCAGACCGGTCGCGCGGTCGAGTGCATCGCGATCATCATGCTCGTGTATCTGACGACCTCGCTGGCAACGAGCGGATTCATGAATTGGTACAACAAGCGGTCTGCGATCAAGGAGCGCTAGATGCATAGCCCCCCACGCTCACTTCGTTCGCTGCCCCCTGGGGGGCGCTCAGTGCCCTTCGGGCGGCGGGGCGGGAGCATGACGCTCCCCCTCGCTCACTATGTTCGCTGCCCCCTGCGGGGGCGCTCAGTGCCCTTCGGGCGGCCGGGCGGGAGCATGACACTCCCCCTCGCTCACTATGTTCGCTGCCCCCTGCGGGGGCGCTCAGTCCCCTTCGGGCGGCCGGGCGGGCACTGATGGCTGCGCTCTTCGAACCCATCGCGCCGCGTCCGGCGCCGATCAAGACCGCGGGCTTCGTGCCCTGGGTACGGACCAACCTCTTCGGCAACTGGCGCAGCAGTGTCACTACCGTGGTGCTGCTCGGGCTTGCCCTGTGGTATCTGCCGGGGCTCATCAACTGGGCGCTGTTGTCGGCGGTGTTCGAGCCCAATGCTGAACGGTGCTCCGAGGCGCGGGGGGTGGGGGCCTGCTGGGGCGCGATCGCGGAGAAGTACCGCCTGGTGATCTTCGGCCGCTATCCGTTCGACGAGCAGTGGCGCCCGTTGGTGGCGACCACGGTCATGATCGCGATGCTGGTGGCCAGCTGCATGCGGCCGCTGTGGAGCAAGTGGCTCATCGCTGCATGGGTGGCGGTGCTCGCGGTGTTCTTCCTGTTGATGGCTGGCGGCTACTTCGGCCTCACTGCGGTGCCGACCGACCTCTGGGGCGGCCTGCCGCTGACCATCATGCTGGCCACGCTGTCGATCGCCTTCGCCTTCCCGCTGGCGATCCTGGTGGCGCTCGGCCGCCGCTCGGACCTGCCGGCGATCCGCACGCTGTGCACCGTGTACGTGGAGCTGATCCGTGGCGTGCCGCTGATCTCCGTGCTGTTCATGGCGAGCTTCATGTTTCCGCTGTTCATGCCGCAGGGCGTGACCATCGATGTGCTGCTGCGCGTGCTGGTGGGCATCACCCTTTTTGCCGCCGCCTACATGGCAGAGGTCATCCGCGGCGGCCTGCAGGCGATCCCCAAGGGGCAGGTCGAGGCGGCGCAATCGCTCGGACTGTCGTACTGGCAGACGCAGCGCAAGATCGTGCTGCCGCAGGCGCTGGCGATGGTGGTGCCCGGCGTCATGAACAATTTCATCTCGATCTTCAAAGACACCTCGCTGGTGACGATCGTGTCGTTGTACGAGCTCACCGGCGCCACGGGTCTGGCGTTCAACTCCGACGCCGACTGGCGGCCGTACAAGATCGAGGCCTACCTTTTCATCACCGCCATTTATTTTGTCTTCTGCTTCGCGATGTCGCGCTACTCGCTGTGGATCGAGAAGCAACTCAACCGCAGCCGCACGCGCTGAAGGAAAGGCCCATGAGCGCAGTCGCCCAAGCCGCCACCGACCCCGTCATCAGGTTTCAGAAGGTCAACAAGTGGTACGGCAACAACTTCCACGTTCTGCGCGACATCAACCTCGATGTCGCGCGCGGTGAGAGGATCGTCATCTGCGGGCCCTCGGGCTCCGGCAAGTCGACGCTGATCCGCTGCGTCAATCGGCTCGAGGAGCACCAGGAAGGCCACATCATCGTCGACGGCACC
Source organism: Burkholderiales bacterium (assembly GCA_020248785.1). Classification (GTDB taxonomy): domain Bacteria; phylum Pseudomonadota; class Gammaproteobacteria; order Burkholderiales; family Burkholderiaceae_F; genus JALHMQ01. The sequence continues at coordinate 4,857 of JADCGX010000233.1, forward strand.
GAGCTGACCGACGACATCAAGGCCGTCGAGACGGTGCGCCGCGAAGTCGGCATGGTGTTTCAGCAGTTCAACCTCTTTCCGCACCTGACGGTGCTGGAGAATTTGACGCTGTCGCCGATGTGGGTCGGCAAGATGCCCAAGCGTGACGCGGAAGAGCGCGCGATGACGCAACTGAAGCGCGTGCGCATCGCCGAGCAGGCCAACAAGTATCCGCTGCAACTGTCGGGCGGCCAGCAGCAGCGCGTGGCCATCGCGCGCGCGCTGTGCCTGACGCCCAAGATCATGCTGTTCGACGAGCCCACTTCCGCGCTCGACCCGGAGATGATCAAGGAGGTGCTCGACGTGATGATCGAGCTCGCCAAGGGCGGCATCACCATGCTGTGCGTGACGCACGAGATGGGTTTTGCCAAGGCCGTGGCCGACCGCGTGATCTTCATGGATCAGGGCCAGATCGTCGAAGAGAACACGCCGATGGAGTTCTTCAACAATCCGAAGAGCGATCGGACCAAGGACTTCCTGTCGAAGATCCTGGGGCACTGAAGCGCCAGCGTGCCGCGCGGCACACTGACGTATCGACCACCCGCCACCTCCGGCGGACCGGGGTTCGGTGGCTGATGGCCGGCACCTCGGTCCCCCCACGCTGTCGGACCGGCAGTGCTTCACACCCGGAGCAAGGCAGTGCCGGTCTCCAAGCCAACGCTGGACACCCCGAGCCAGGTCGATCAGCCTGTTGGAGTCCGCCGCGTCACGCTCGGCGCCTTGGGCGGGGCGGCCGTGCTGGCTGCACTGCCGCCCCTGCAAGCGCAGTCCTGGCCGAGCAAACCCCTGCGGCTGGTCGTGCCGGGTGCGCCTGGCGCAACCATCGACACCACGGCTCGCCTGCTCACCGACGGCATGGCGAATGAGCTGGGGCAGCCGGCCATCGTCGAACCCAAGCCAGGCGCCGCGGGCATGATCGCAGTTGACGACCTGCCCGCGTCGCCGAAGGTGGGCCATACCGCGTTGATCGGTTCGAGCTCCTTGGTGAGCGAAGTGCCGCACTTCGTGCGACGCAAGCTCGACATGCGCAGCGCCATCGTGCCCCTGGCGGAGTTGGCGCGCGGTGGGCTGGTGCTCGTGGCAGCGCCAACGCTTTCGGTAACCACACTGCCGGAACTCATCGCTCACGCGAAACGTCATCCGGGCAAGCTGTCCTACGCGTCGTACTCGCCGGGCACGCTCTCGCACATTCTCGGCCTGCTGCTGAACGATGCCGCGGGCATCGATCTCGTGCATGTCGGCTACCCCGGGGCCACTGGCGCGCTGACCGATGTGATGAGGGGGCATGTGCCCCTGATGTTCGATGCCATGCCATCGTCCCTGCCGCACATCCGTGCCGGCAAGCTCAGGGCGCTGGCGATCAGTACGCCGGCCCGCTCGCCGATCTTGCCGCAGGTACCCACCTTCACCGAACTCGGGTTCCCGCAGTTGCAGGCGTTGACTTGGCTGGCTCTATGGGTCGCGGCGGAGGTTTCCGCGAGCGCGCAGGCGCGGTTGCGCGGTGCCGTGTTGAAGGTGCTTTCCACGCCGCCGGTGCGTGACAGTCTCGCCAAGCTCGGCCTCGAGCAAGGCCGGGAGCGCAGCGTCGAGGCGCTGCGGCATGCGCTGCGCACGGACTACGAGAAGGTCGGCGCCGTTCTGAAGTCGATCGGCTTGAAGCCTGTCTGAGCAGCGCCTCGAACGCGCCAATCACTCGCTCAGAACGTCACGCCAATCGTGCCGACGACCCCCTGCGCATCGGCCCCCGGACTGAACCAGTACGCGCCGACAGTCACCGGGCCCCGGGTGGCCTGCGCAAGCGGACCGCGTTGCAGAGAGCGGCTGGTGCCATAGGCGCGCGTGCGTTGTGCGGCGGCGCCAAGGCGCAGCCACGCCGCCGCCTGAACGCCCAGTTCGGTCCAGGCATACAGGTAGGCGCTGCTACACGCGGCGCGGTCGTCGACGTGCTCAGCCTCCACGTAAACATCCACGCGCTTGTACGCCGCGCTCGCCAACAGCCCGGGCACGATCGCGTTGATTGAACCCCACGCGCCGCCCAGCAGCGGCGTCAGTCTCCACGCCAGATCGCCGCTCCCGCCCGTCAGGTTGTAGCCAATGAACGCCGAGCGCGCGCCGACCGATTCGTAGTTGGCACGCGCCCGCAGGTGCAGCCGACCGCGGCTGGCCGAGACGACGCCCGAGGTGTAGTTTTCGCCGTCGCGGACCCAGGTTGGATACGCTGTGGCGCTGATCTCCCAAGGCCGCGCCTCGCTCTGAGCGGCAACATCGGACGCGCGTGTGCCGAGCGCCGCGCAGCCCAGGGCAAGCAAGACCGCGATGTCTCGCCGTGCGCTCATCCGCCGAGCGCCATGACCGCCACGACCAGGGCCGCGCCGAGCGCCATCATCATGAACCCGGCGCGCCAGCCGCCGTAGCCTGCGTAGCGGCCGAGGGCAAAGCCGCCGAGGAAAAGCAGGGCCAGCGCCACGCTGCGCGAGGCCGCCTTCGCCGTGGCCACATCGTTGATCAGCAGGAACGGCAAGGCCACCGGAAAGGTGGAGGCGACCACCAGCAGGAACACGCCGAGCGCGGCCATCAGGTCGCGGCCCTGCAATTTCGGTCGCACAGGCAGATCCGGCAGGGCAAGGATGCGACGGCGGATCGATTCAACGTCGACATCGGAGACCAGCCCAGCCGCCGCGTGCGACAGTGATCGCTGGATCATGGCGCGGCCTGCCGCCGCGTCGGCGCCGCGCACGGCGCGCATCAGGCTCAGGGTGCGTCCGCGCTCGGTGATCGTGCGCACCAGATACATCACGGCATCGACCAGACCCCAGGCGAGATTGCAGCCCAATGCGGCAACCAGCAGGGTGCGGACCTCGCCGCGGCCCGCCTCGGCGACCGAGATGGCACCGACGAAGGTCAGTGCCATGAACAAGCCGAACAGAAACTCGGATGTCCGGTCGACCACGCTGAGCACGGGCTCGCGCGCGTTGGTTGCGGGTGCGGCGACGGCCGGCGGGGCGACGGTGCTTGGCGCGTCGCTGTCGTGCATGATGTTCAGTGCGCGCGATGCCAAACGAGCTCACCGCGCGCGATCGCGGGCGTTGCGATGATCAAGGCGCTTGCTTGCGCTAGGACAAGGAGCATGATGGACGGTCACCCCGAATGCGACGGTCTGTGCATTGTCATGGCCGATCCGTTCGCGGACAACGCCGCGGCGCAACGACCTTCGATCGAAACCCAATGACCCACCCGATGGCGCACGACGTGGCCGCGCAGCAGCCCACCGGTCTACGGCCGGACCTCGTCGCCGGCCTCACGGCCGCGGCGGTCGTGCTGCCGAAGGCGATGGCCTATGCAACGGTGGCGGGCCTGCCCGTGGCCGTGGGTCTGTATACCGCCTTCGTGCCCATGGTGGTGTATGCGCTGCTGGGCACCTCGCGCGTGCTGAGCGTCAGCTCCACCACCACGCTGGCGATCCTGGCTGGAACACAACTGGGCCTCGTGGTTCCCGATGGCGATCCGGCCCGGCTCATCACCGCCACCGTCACCCTCGGTGTGCTGGTGGGCGTGTTCCTGATCGCGGCCCGCTTGCTGCGCCTGGGCTTCGTCGCCAACTTCATCTCGGCGCCGGTGCTCACCGGCTTCAAGGCCGGCATTGGCCTGGTGATCGTGCTCGACCAGGTGCCGAAGCTGCTCGGCGTGCATATCGACAAGGCAGGCTTCTTCCGCGACATCGTGAGCGTCGCGCAGCACCTGCCCGCGACCTCGCTGATCACGCTGGCGGTGGCGTTGGCCACCTTTGCGGTGTTGATCGTGCTCGAGCGGCTGCGCCCGCATTCGGCGGCACCGCTGGTGGCGGTGGGCGGCGCGATCGCCGCGTCGTGGTTCCTCGGTCTGCACGCGCAGGGCGTTTCGATCGTTGGCACCATTCCGCAGGGCCTGCCGGCACTGACGCTGCCCAGTTTGGATCTCATCGCCGAGCTTGCGCCGGGCGCGCTTGGCCTGGCCCTCATGAGCTTCACCGAGACGATCGCCGCCGGTCGCGCCTTTGCCAGGCCCGGCGATCCGCCGATCGATGCCAACCGCGAACTGGTGGCCACCGGCGCGGCCAACCTGGCCGGCGCGGTCTTGGGCGCGATGCCGGCCGGCGGCGGGACCTCGCAGTCGGCGGTGGTGCGCTCGGCCGGCGGGCTTTCGCAGAAGGCCTCGCTCGTCACCGCTGCCGCCGCGCTGGCCACCATGCTGCTCCTGGCGCCCGTGCTGGGCCTGCTGCCCAACGCCACGCTCGCGGCTGTCGTGATCGTCTACTCCGTGGGCCTGATCCAGCCCGCCGAGTTTCGCGCCATCCGCAACGTGCGCTCGATGGAGTTTCGCTGGGCCGTGGTCGCCTGCGCCGGCGTGTTGCTGTTTGGAACGCTCAAGGGCATCGTCATCGCGGTCATCGTGTCGATGATCGGGCTGGCGAGCCAGACCGCCCACCCGCGCGTGTCGGTGATCGGCCGCAAGCGTGGGGCCGATGTCTTGCGGCCGCTGTCGCCGGAACACCCGGACGATGAGACCTTTCCGGGCCTGCTGATCGTGCGGCCGGAGGGGCGGCTGTTTTTCGTCAATGCGCAGTACGTGGGCGAGCGGATCCAGGCGCTGGTGCAGGAGCACCGGCCGCAAGTGCTGACGCTTGATTTGAGCCGGGTGCCCGATCTCGAGTACTCGGCGCTGCAGGCGCTTGCCGAGGGCGAGAAGCGGCTGAGCGCAGCCGGGGTCGAACTGTGGCTGGCAGCGTTGAATCCGGCCGTGCTGGAGAGCGCGCGCCGCGCCGGGCTCGATCAGCACCTCGGGCAGGACCGGCTGCTCTTCAACGCGCGCGCCGCGATCGCGCGCTACCAGGCGCGGCAGGCCGGTGCGCCGGCACCGCAGGTGGATTCGTCGGCGAGTTGAGGCAAGCGCGATCGCAGGCGCCAGCGCGGCGCTACCGGTCATCGCCCGGCGGTTGTTTTGGGGCAGGTTCGCCACGGCAGGCGCAGTGCGGGGCCGATCCCCCATAATCCGCGGCCTTTGCCGTTCGGCCCCCGGGAACTCTCACCTCTCATGTCGTCAGTCACCGCCGCGCCCGCCGCCCTTGGCCGCACCGCCATCGTTCCTTATGCCGTCACGATCTTCCTGTCGGCGTTCCTGCTGTTTCTGGTGCAGCCCATCATCGCCAAGCAGATCCTGCCGTGGTTCGGCGGCTCTGCCGCGGTGTGGACCACCTGCCTGGTGTTCTTCCAGTCGACGCTGCTGGCCGGCTACGCCTACGCCGACATCACGCACCGGCTCGGCATCAAGCGCCAGACCTACCTGCACATCGCGCTATTGCTGCTGTCGCTGATCACGCTGCCGATCCTGGCCAACGAGGTGTGGAAGCCGCAGGGCGATGAGGAGCCGATCGGCCGCATCCTGCTGCTGCTCGCGGTGACCATTGGCCTGCCGTACTTTCTGCTGTCCACCACGACGCCGCTGCTGCAGGCTTGGTTTGTGGGCCGCTTTCACGCGGCGGTGCCGTACCGGCTCTTTGCGCTGTCGAACTTCGCCTCGCTGCTGGCGTTGCTCGGCTTTCCGGTGCTCTTCGAGCCGACGTTCGACCTGAGGCAACTCGGCTGGGGCTGGTCGGCGCTGTACACGCTCTTCGTGGTCCTGTGCGCCGCCACCGGTCTGGCGTCCGTGCGCATGGCCACGGCGGGCGGCGATGCCGACGAGGCAGCGCGCGCGCGCTCCACCGCGCCACCGCCCACGCTCGGCGCGCAACTCATGTGGCTCGCGCTGTCGGCCATGGGTTCGGTGATGCTGCTGGCGATCACCAATCACGTGACGCAGAACATCGCCAGCGTGCCGTTCATGTGGGTGGTGCCGCTGTCGCTGTATCTCATCACCTTCATTCTGTGCTTCGACCACCCGCGCTGGTACGTGCGGCCGCTGTTCCTCGTGCTGCTGCTGGTGCTCACGCCGGTGATGGCGTGGAAGATCCCGTCGCTCGATCTGGCGATGGGCGTGGCGATCTACTTCGGCGGTCTGTTCGTCGCCTGCATGTTCTGCCATGGCGAGCTGGCCCGGCTGAAGCCCGATCCCAAGTACCTGACTCGCTTTTATCTGATGATGTCCGTGGGCGGCGCGCTCGGCGCCGTGCTGGTGGCGATCGTGGCGCCGCAGACGCTGGAAGGCTACTTCGAGCTCAACATCACGCTCGTGCTGCTGGCGCTGCTGCTGGTGCTGCGCGCGGGCGGGCTGTGGAAGCTGCTCGCGCTGGTGGCACTGGTCCCCACGGCGTACTACGCCTACAACGGTGCGAAGGACTACGCAGCCGGCATGCGCACCATGGAGCGCGACTTCTATGGCGTGGTGCGCACGCGCGATCGGACCGTCGAGGGCGTGACGTACCGCGCGATGTATCACGGCGGGATCATCCACGGCGGGCAGTTGCAGGGCGAGCAGTTCAAGAACATCCCGAGCGACTACTTCGGCCCCGGCTCGGGCTACGGTCGCGTCTTCGCGGCCATGAACGAACTGCGGCCGCAGCCGCGCAAGGTCGGCATCATCGGCCTGGGCGCGGGCGTGGTGGCCGCCTACGGCCGTGCCGGCGACGAGATCGTGTTCTACGAGATCAGCCCCAAGGTGGTCGACATCGAGCGCAAGGAGTTCAGCTTCCTGCGCGATACGCCGGCCAAGGTGCACCCGGTGGTGATGGGCGACGGCCGCCTGTCGCTGGAGCGCGAGGCGCCAAGGCAATACGACCTGCTCGGCATCGACGCCTTCTCGGGCGACTCGATCCCGATGCACCTGGTGACGCGCGAGGCGATGGAGCTGTACCTGAAGCACATCAAGCCCGATGGCGTGATCGTGTTCCAGGCGACCAACCGCTACATCGACTTGCTGCCTGTGATCAAGCGCCACGCGAACGACCTGGGGCTGCACGCCGTCGTTGTGTCGGACTATCCGCCGTCGTCGATCGGCGCCGACTACTGGCTGAGTTCCACCGACCAGATCCTGGTGACCCGCGACAAGGCGCTGCTGGAGCATCCACGCATCAAGGAGGCCGCCAGCGAAATCAAGGACCGACCTGAACTACCGACCTTCACGGACGCGCATCACAATCTGTTCAGGATCTTGAAGTAAACGCTTTGCGTGTCCGCGACCGCTGCGCGCTGGGCGACATGAATCGGCATTTGGCTTGTGCGAACGGGCCGGTCCACCGGGGTCCCTTCAGCGGGCAGGCGAGGAAGTCGATGAACTTGAGCACGTGCTAGCTCACTTGCCTGGGCCAGGGGTACACCGCGCGCATGTCCCGCGTCGGCAGCCTGTACTCAGCCAGCACCTCGACCACATCGCCTTTGCGCGGCGACTCGTGCGCCAAGTAGCGCGGCAAGATGGTCACGCCGTGGCCGCTGCGCGCCGCAGCGGGCAAAACAGATGCATTGTTCGAGCGCAGCCGCGAGTGCACCTATACGTCGTGAAAGGCCAACTGGCGACCACTCTGGCGCGCCACATCGACCGCATCGGCCATATCCGGCTCGCCGACAGTCCGGCGCGACGCGAGCGTGACACAGGCGAGATCAACGACAACGTCCTGTTCGCGCATCTGGGTTGGCTCGGCTGGATGCGCTGCGCGCTGGCGACCACGGAGTTGCGCGCGGCCTGATCGGCCCTGTCGAACGGCGAGTCCTCCGTCGTCCCGTCGCCATCGCGCCGCCAGCCGCTATCCTCCGGGCGATGCACAAAGCGCCGCAGAATTTGCTGCTTCAGAGCTTTCACGCTGCGGTCGCCGCGGCCGACCCACGGAAGATCGTTGCGGCGCATCTGCCGCCGCCGCCGGCCGGCCGCGTGCTCGTGGTTGGCGCGGGCAAGGCGGCGGCCAGCATGGCGGCCGCGGTCGAGGCGGCCTGGCCGCAGGTGCGTCTCGATGGGCTCGTGATCACCCGCTATGGCCACGGCCTGCCGACGCGCCAGGTCCGTGTGATCGAGGCCGGACACCCGGTGCCCGACGAGGCAGGCGAGGCCGCGGCGCGCGAGGTCCTGCGGCGCGCCCAGACACTGGGCCCGGGTGACCTGCTGCTTGCGCTCGTGTCGGGCGGTGGATCGGCGCTGTTGTCGCTGCCGGTCGACGGTGTGCCCATGGCGGACCTGAAGGCCACGACGCGCGAGCTGTTGCGCTGTGGCGCGCCGATCGAGCAGATGAATATCGTGCGCAAGCACCTGTCGCAGATTCAGGGCGGGCGGCTCGCGGCCGCGGCGGTGGCGCGTGGGGCGACGGCGCTTGCACTCGTCGTGTCCGACGTCACCGGCGACGATCCGTCCGACATCGCCTCGGGCCCCTGCGCGCCTGACCCCAGCGGCTTCGCCGATGCGCAGGCCGTCCTCGAGCGCCATGGCTGCCAGGTGCCGGCCAGCGTCGCCGCCCATCTGGCGCGCGGCGCGGCGGGCGTGGTGGCCGAGACACCCAAGCCCGGCGACCCGATCTTTGCGAGCGTGCGCAACACCGTGGTCGCCACCGCGCAGGCCAGTCTGCAGGCGGCCGCCCGTGTGTTCGAGCAGAACGGCGTGCAGGCCGCGATCCTCGGCGACACCGTGACCGGGGAGGCGCGCGAGGTCGCCAAGGTCTACGCCGCGTTGGTGCGGCAGATTCGCAACCATGGGGGGCCGTTCTTGCCGCCAGTGGCGCTGATCTCCGGCGGCGAGTGCACGGTGACGCTCCCGCCCGGCGGCCGTGGCCGCGGCGGGCGCTGCACCGAGTTCCTGGCGTCGCTCGCGCACGAGCTCGATGGCGTGCCCGGCGTGCAGGCCATTGCCTGCGACACCGATGGCATCGACGGGTCGGAGAGCAACGCGGGTGCGTGGTGGAATGCACAGGCGGCCGACCGTGCCGCTGCCCGGGGTTTTCATGCGGGCGCCGCGCTGGACGCCCATGACGCCTGGGGCTACTTCGACGCCGCTGGCAGCCTGGTCGTCACCGGGCCGACCTGCACCAACGTCAACGACTACCGCGCAATCCTGGTCATGGCATGAGTGGCGGCGCGCTGTGTCGCGCCGCCAGGCGTTCCCGGGCCCGATCCGCGTCGTTGCAACGGATCGTTGCAACGCGCCTCTGGTGTACGGGGATCTTCGACTGCCCTGATTAGCGCTCCCACGGCGGCGCAGCCGCCGCATCCAGCCCGTACAGCGCGGCAGCGCGGCGGGCCAGTACGGCATCGAGCGACGACAGCGCCGCCACGGCAATCGCGTGTCGGTCGACCTCGAAGTGGCGGCGCAGGGCCGTGCGCAGATCGCTGCGGCCGAAGCCGTCGGTTCCCAGAGTGATGAAGCGGTCGCGCACCCACGGGCGGATGAGGTCGGCCAGCGCGCTCACATAGTCGCTGGCGGCAACCACAGGGGCGCCGTTGGCGGCAAGCTGCTGCTCGACCCAGGCCGTGCCGCGCGGCTGGCCCAGGCGGCGCTGGCGTTCGAGCGCCAAGGCCTCGCGCCGCAACTCGGTGTAGCTCGTGACCGAGTACACGTCGGCGTTGACCCCGAACTCGGTCTCCAGCAAGTCGGCGGCGGCCAGCGCCTCGCGCAGGATGGTGCCGCTGCCCAGCAGGCGCACGCGCGCCGCGCCCTTGGGCGACTGGCGCAGGCAGTACATGCCCCGCAGGATGCCTTCGGTCACGTCCGCCGGCGCCGACGGTTGGCCGTAGGCCTCGTTCATCACCGTGACGTAGTAGAAGACATCGTCCCGCGCACGCAGCATGCGCTGCATGCCGGCGTCCAGGATCACCGCCAGCTCATACGCAAAGCAGGGATCATAGGCGCGGCAGTTGGGCACCGTGCTCGCGATCAGCACGCTGGTGCCGTCCTGGTGCTGCAGCCCTTCGCCGGACAGCGTGGTGCGCCCGGCGGTCGCACCGAACAGGAAGCCGCGCGAGCGTGAGTCGGCCGCTGCCCAAATGGCGTCGCCCACGCGCTGGAAGCCGAACATCGAGTAGTAGATGTACATCGGCAGCATGGCCAGGCCATGCGCGGAATAGCTGGTGGCGGCGGCGACCCAACTGGCCATCGCGCCGGCCTCGTTGATGCCTTCCTCGAGGATCTGGCCGCTGGCCGCTTCCTTGTAGTAGCTGACCTGGTCCGCGTCTTCCGGCTGGTACAGCTGGCCCACCGGCGAGTAGATGCCGACCTGGCGGAACAGATCCGCCATGCCGAAGGTGCGCGCTTCATCGGCGATGATCGGGACGATGCGCGCGCCCAGCGTCTTGTCCTTGAGCAGCGCCGAGATCATGCGCACCAACGCCATCGTGGTGCTCATCTCCTTGCCCTTGGCCTCGAGCGCGAACTTGGCGTAGGCCTCCAGCGGTGGAGGTGTCACAGGCTCACACACGCTGCTGCGCGCGGGCAGATAGCCGCCGAGCTTGGCGCGCCGCGCATGCAGGTACTTCATCTCGGGCGACTCGGCCGCCGGCCGCACGAATTCGCAGGCCTCGACCTGCGCGTCGGACAGCGGCAGCGCAAAGCGGTCGCGAAACTCGAGGAGCTGCTGCGTGTCGAGTTTTTTCTGCTGGTGTGTCGTCATGCGGCCCTGGCCGGCCGTGCCCATGCCGTAGCCCTTTTTGGTCTTGGCGAGGATGACCGTCGGCTGGCCCGCGCGCCGGCTGGCGTGCCAGTACGCCGAGAAGATCTTCACCGGATCGTGCCCGCCGCGCCGCAGGCGATCGATGTCGTCGTCGCTCAGGTGCGCGACAAGCTGCTGCAGCTCCGGGAACTTGGCGAAGAAGTGCTCGCGGTTGAACGCCCCGTCGGTGGCGGCCAGGGTCTGGAACTCGCCATCCACGGTCTCGTGCAGCGCACGCAGCAGCAGGTTGTGCGTGTCGCGCGCAAACAGGGGGTCCCAGTCCGAGCCCCACAGCAGCTTGATCACGTTCCAGCCGGCGCCGGCGAACAGGCCTTCGAGCTCCTGGATGATCGAGCCATTGCCGCGCACCGGACCGTCGAGCCGCTGCAAATTGCAGTTGACGACGAACACGAGATTGTCGAGCCCCTCGCGCGCGGCGATCGACAGGCCGGCCAGCGACTCGGGCTCGTCCATCTCGCCGTCGCCCACAAAGGCCCACACCTTGCGCCCGGCCGTCTGCGCGAGACCGCGCTGCGCCAGGTACTTCATGAAGCGCGCCTGGTAGATCGCAAACAGCGGCCCCAGCCCCATCGAGCCGGTGGGGAACTGCCAGAACGCGGGCATCAGCCACGGGTGCGGATACGACGACAGCCCCGTGCCACCGCCCCCGTCCTTGCCCACTTCGCGGCGGTAGCTGCCCAGTTGCTCCTCGCTCAGCCGCCCTTCGAGAAACGCACGTGCGTACACGCCGGGGGCCGAATGCGGCTGGAAGTAGACGAGGTCGCCACTGGCGGGGGACACTGAACCGTCAGCGCCGGTCTGCCCGGCCCGGAAGAAGTGGTTGAAGCCGACTTCGAACAGATCGGCCGCCGAGGCGTAACTGGCAATGTGTCCGCCGAGCTCGGCGCTCGCGCGGTTGGCGCGTACCACCATGGCCAGCGCGTTCCAGCGCACCAGGGCCGACAGCCGCGACTCGATCTCCAGGTTGCCCTGATATGGCGGCTGCTCGTGCAGACCGATCGTGTTGACGTACGGTGTGGCCAGCACCTGCGGCAGCGGCACGCGGCGGGCACGCGCGTGTTGCAACAGCTTCTTGAGCAGAAAGGTGGCCCGGTGGGGGCCGACCTGCGCGATCACCTGGTCGAGCGACTCGAGCCACTCCGCGGTTTCCTGCGCGTCGCTATCCGGCTCGGGCAGGCGCCAGGCATTGCTCGGCGTGGCCGTGAGTGCAGAGGGCAGGGGCTGGGGATTCAGATCGTCCGGTTTCATGCGGCTCCTGGGGGCAGCACTGGGGAATGCTGCGTTGCTCGCGCGATTAGACCAGAGCGCTCTCGTGCCGGTGGTGGACCCGGCATCGGCCTGACGCAGCGGACGGGACACGCTCTGGCGACTCCGCCACGCCGCCCAGTTCAACGACACCGCCGTGCCCAGGGCGAAGCACCGGAGAACGCGTCGCAAAGATCAAGCCCTTGCGGCGGCCCCGTCAGCTATGCATGCCCCAACACCGCATGCGGCTGGTAGGGCGCCGCAAGCGCCTGCAGCTCCGACTCCGTCAGCTTCAAGTCCACGGCCGCGACCGCCTGTTCCAACTGCTCGACCTTGCTCACGCCAATGAGCGGGCAGCTCACGCCGGGCTGATGCAGCAGCCATGCATACGCCACCGTCGCGTTGGCAAGCCCGCGCGCCTGTGCCGCCTGGCTCAGCGCGTCGAGCACCGCGTAGTCGGCATCACGGTAGTAGTAGGTCTGCGCGATGTCGTCCGTCGCCGCGCGGCTGGTCTCGCCGCTGGCCGCACGCCGCGCGTCGTCCTTGCGGCGATTGCCGGCCAGAAAGCCGCGCGCCAGCGGGCTCCAGGGCATGAGGCCGACGCCGGTGGCGCGGCAAAACGGGATCATCTCGCGCTCTTCCTCGCGATAGGCCAAGTTGTAGTGGTTCTGCATCGAGACGAACTTGGTCCAGCCGTGGCGCTCTGCGACGAACTGCATCTGCGCGAACTGCCAGGCCCACATCGAGCTGGCGCCGAGGTAGCGCACCTTGCCCGCCTTGACCACGTCGTGCAGCGCCTCCATCGTCTCCTCGATCGGCGTGGTCGGATCGAAGCGATGGATCTGGTACAGGTCGATGTGATCGAGCTTGAGCCGCTTGAGGCTGGCGTCGACGGCCGTCATCAGCCGCTTGCGCGACAGGCCGCGGCTCTTCAGTCCGTTGGGCCGCTCGACCGGCTTTGGCCCGGTGGCATTCTGTCCCTTGAAGGCAAGATCGACCGGCAGATAGAGCTTGGTTGCCACCACGATCTCATCGCGCGGCGCATACTGCGACAGGATGCGGCCGGTGAGTTCTTCGGACAGGCCGGCCGAGTACATGTCGGCGGTGTCGAACACATTGATGCCGAGATCGAGTGCGCGGCGCACGATCGGCACCGCCTCGGCCTCACTGCGCACCCACGGCCGCCACGCGGGCGTGCCCCAGGTCATCATGCCGAGCGCCAGGCGCGAGACTTTCAGCCCGGAGCGGCCGAGATTGACGTACTGCATCACGACAGCCCGAGCAGGCGGCCAATGCGCGCAAGATAATCGCCGCTCTTCACGGCGTCCGTGAAAAGCTCGTCGCCGAGCGCGTGCATCCGCTCGCGCAGCCCGTTAAGGCCCGCATGCACATCGGCATTCGAGGCGCTCTGCTGCGTCAGCAGCGCGCGCAACTGCTCCACCTCGGCCTGCAGCACCGCAGGATCCACCTTGCCCGACTGCGCGCCCGCAAGATCGCGCTCCAGTTGCTCCACCAGCCGCCGCGCGGCGTCCAGATCGATCTTCGCCATACGCCCTCCGAAACAAGACCAGTGTAAGACGGCGCGGGGATGCGCCAGTCGCGGGCGCCGCCCGCCGACACCGGCGTCCCGCATGCGAGGAACGACGCCAAAACAGGGGAGCCATCGGGCCTCGGTGTGCGCCGGGGCGGCTTGGCCGACGCCGGTGGAGAAGTCGCGACACCAAGCAAACAAGCGCCAAGCAAGCGCCAACCAAGCGCCGCCGCGCACCAAGCGCGCAGCGCGAGGCGCGAAGCACGCCTTCTTCGAAGTCGTGTGGCTGTTGATCCGGCACTATCCGTCTTGAGCTTTCGGAGGGCTTCCTGAAAGCGACGCCAGTCGCGTTCGCATTCCCCAGTCGCTTTGCTGGATGCGCGTGTTCAAGGACCACAGTACGAGTCCGGCACGAAGACAAACGTGGTCGGAAGGCAGAGCTGGAGATCATCACGCTTCACCGGAGGCGGAGGATGAAGTGTGTGTCGCCGCCCTCATCGTGAGTAATGGCAAAACCATGCTTCACGTAGAACGCAACGGCTGACGCCCATGACGAGGTTGTTTCGACTACCACCTCATGTGCACCAACAGCGCTAGCATGCTCCAACAGGTGCTTGAGTATTGTGCTGGCTACACCAGTTCTTCGGCTGCTTGCGGCGGTTGACATCCTGACTATCTCGAAAGCGCACGGACCGATTGGACGAATCGTCCCGGTTCCGACAACGGCTCCACCTGTCTTTGCCACCAGGATGACCGATCCAGAGAAGCTCTGTGGAAACGCCTCCAGATCAGGGTTGAAGCGCGGCTCATAAGTGCCCCAGCGCTCGGACAGACCGTCGATGAGCAACTGCCTGACGGAAGAGCTGTCTTCGGTACTCAACGGCGCAACGACAACCGACATGCGTGTTCGTGAAGCCCCTAACGTGGAGTTGAGTGGCCTCCGCGGCTTTTCGCGGAGGTCCATTCGAATGAAAGGTTAGAGCTCGTCTTCCGAAATCACTTGTAACTCGCCCTTGCTCAGGCGGAAGTAGGTCGCTTTGCTAATGTATGAGTCAGCACAGTCGGCAAACGCTTCGATAAGCGGGCGCAACTCAAGCATGTAGAGCTCCTTACTCTTCGACCGATCGGAATTAAACGCAACACTTCTAATCTTTCCGGGCGACACGAACGCGGGCTTGAAGATATAGCTGTGAATAATCTGGTTAACGACATATGACAACGGTTGCGTTACGCGCACACCGTCGGAGAGGTTGTACAGAGCATCAAGGTTGTGGCTGTTGAGGAAGTCAACGGTCTTGCCAGTCGCGCGGAAGGATCGCATCTCTAGAGGCAGCTGAAACTTCGCGTCGGCGATCTTTCTCGCCTCAGCCAGCTTGCGCACGATGTAGCAGCTCAACATGACTGATTGTTCGAATTTTGAGAACGAGCTTTCGCGCCAAACGCGCTGCTCAAGCTTTGCATTGAGCGCTTGAGCATGCTTCCGCAGCGCGTCTTTCCAGTACGACGAATCGTGGATCACGGGCGCAACGATCTCTAACGTTGGAATTCAGCCGACGGCAAAAAGCGCAGCTTTTTGACGGTCGGCTGGAATGACTTGTTATGCCGCAATTTAGCCACCAACCGGCGAGCATACTTCGACCAAAGTTCCGTCTGGACATCGGACGTAGGAGACAACTTGCCCCCATGGCTTGGTCTCAGGTTCTTTCAACTCG